>NZ_QWDE01000002.1:600000-900000 GCF_003432065.1 Mucilaginibacter terrenus
TAGCTGTACGTAAATCTATAGGCATATGCTGGAAGTAAAGAGTTTAACTAGTAATAAAACGATATTCGGGCACTCTGCCGAACTGATGGGCAGTCGTTTTGAAATAAGTGTCGTTTCGGATGAGGAAGCTTTGGCCAACCAGCAGGTGGCGGCAGCACTGGACGAGATTGATCGTGTAGGAGAGCTGTTAAGTACCGTTGCTGATGACAGCAAAATAAACGAAATAAACCGGAACGCGGGTTTAAAGCCGGTAAAGGTGGACAGCGAAATATTCAGGCTGGTAGAACGTTCCTTGCAAATATCGGAACTTACTTATGGTACTTTCGACATTACCCATCCTTCAGAGCAACCAATAATAAATAATGCAAAACCAGCCAGGCGCAAAGCTAACGTTGCCAGTTACAAGAATATAGTACTTGATGCTGCCAAACAGACCGTATTTCTTAAGAACAAGGGTATGCGCATTGGCTTTGATGCTATTAGCCGTGGCTATGCTGCGGATAGGGCCAAGTACATTTTGCAAATGAGTGGTGTAAGCAGTGGTGTTATCAATGCTGGCGGCGACCTGCTTAGCTGGGGACTTCAGCTGGACAACACGCCATGGACAATAGGCGCTGCCGATCCTTCGCAGGCACACCAGCCCTTTGCGGGCTTAAACATAAGCAACATGGCCATTACAACATCTTTTAACAATGAAAGTGCTGATACTGTAGCCCCCAATAAAATAGCCGGCAATATCAATCCGGAAACAGGCTTTGAGGTAAGTAAAATTAAAAGCGTAAGTATTATTACACCTGGTGCGGAACTTGCCGATGCAATGGCGCTGCCTATTATTGCAATGGGCATTAATGCCGGCCTGTATCTTATTAACAAGCTTAATCAAATGGCTTGTATTATAATTGACGATCATCAGCGGGTATATACATCCAGGGCGGTAAGCCTTGCCTGATATAAAGCTCAACACGTTGGTTAATTGTTATATTTACCCCTACTAAATCAATTTTTATAGTTAAAATTTTACCGTAAATACTTCATTTACAAAGCGGCTTTGTGGCCCTTGTAAATAATGATTTTCTTTCCTTTATAATGATAAAGCGGCTCCTTTATATTGTGTTGTGTATTATATGGGTGCCGTGCCTCTTATCTGCAAAAAGCATTACTTTCACTAAAAATAATGTATCCGGCTATGCTATACGCCCGGGTACGTCGTTATTGCAGGATACCACCAACAAAGCCAAACAACACGACGACGATAAAAAGAAGATAAAGGAAGTAGCTAAAGCAAAAAAACAACCAAAGCCCGAAAAGATAGAAGAGCTTGACCCGCTTACCGGTAAGCCCAAGGTGAAACCTAAGCGGCAACGGCGGCCTGAAGGGCTAGAGCGCCCACCTGAAATACCAAGAAGAAATAATAATTAATATTAAGTTTACGCACTATTAATGAAATACTTCGGCATATTGGTTCTGTCTTTTATTTGCAACGCTGTAAATGCGTTAGAGCACCCGCTTGTGCCAGCTTTGGAAGCGCCGGTAACTAATGTAAGCGCCGATACAACCCGGAAAGACACGGTCGCCGAAGCTGCACCCGTACGAAAAAACTCACTTTCGGCTGGGATAAACTATGGCAGTGACGCACTGTTCTTTGGCCGTACAGGTCCTTACAAGTATCCATTTATGGCTGCCGATGCAGTTATCAATTACAAATCCGGGTGGTTTGTTTACGGTTCGGCACTTAAGGTTTTAGGTTATAATGCTGCCACAATAGATGAGGTTGATGTGGGTGGGGGGTACTACTACAGGGTATCAAAAAAAATTGCCGGTAACGTTAGTTATACTCGCTTTATATTCAATAATAAGTCTGAGATAATAAAATCAGCATCATCAAACGACATTAACTTAAAGAATGCTGTTGACTGGGGGCCGTTTAAAACAACCCTGATTGGAGATTACCTCTTCGGCAAGTCACACGATATTTTTGCAACTGTAAGCAATTCCAAATACTGGGAAAGCAGCTGGAATGTTTTTGATGATCAGGATTATCTTTCTATCAACCCTGCCTTTACTTTTATTTTAGGTACGCAAAACTTCGTGCAGCGATATTCCATCGATCATAAGTATAGATTAGAAGCAAATAACATTTACATCCGTAATGAGAACGGCGCCGGCGCACGGGCTAATGCGCGGTTTACCATGCTTAACTACAGCATAAAGGTGCCTGTAGCATATAACCGCCCACATTATACAGTAGAGTTTTCCTATAAATACTCTATGCCGGTAAATGTAGAAGGTGCTTTAATGAACCGCAGGGAATCGTTCTACAATCTTACCTTTTATTACATTTTTTACTGATACAGGATGAATGTTCTAATTATTGAGGATGAAAAAGCACTCGCTTACGAACTGGAGTTGTTCCTGTCAAAGAACAACTATATCTGCGAAGTATGTTTTAGTGGAAGTACCGCGTCTGAAAAGATAGCCGTAAACCTGTACGATTTTATTTTGATAGATTTAGGGCTGCCTGACTACGATGGACTTGATTTACTTAAGGAAGCCAAGATAAGCAGGCCGGAAGCAGCCTGCATTATATTAACAGCCAGGGCAGAGGTAAATGATCGTATAAAAGGGCTCGACCTTGGTGCAGATGATTACCTGCCGAAGCCTTTCTCGTTACTCGAGCTGCAAAGCCGTATGCAGGCTATTACCCGCCGCAAATTTGGTTTAGTTAACCAGGTTGTTGATCTGGACGGATTTATTGTAGACCTTACTGCACGCACAATTTCCTATTTAAATAACGCTGTCAATTCTATCACAAAAAAGGAGTTTGACCTGATAGCGTATATGATTCTTCATAAAAATCGTACGCTTACCCGAACGCAGCTTAGTGAACACATATGGGGAAGCGTGGTTAATGATGACTACGACAGCAACTTTATAGACGCACATATTAAAAACATCAGGAAAAAGTTAAGCGCATTTGCACCAATTGAATGGTTGGAAACTGTACGGGGATTGGGTTATCGTATTAAAAGCTAATTGCCAGTTGTGAAGTTACGGACCAAACTCACCCTGTTTAATGCCATATCTAAACTGGTAATTGTAACACTGTTTGTTCTGTTACTGCCCGCCATTATAGAGAACATCAACAAAAACTACACGGACAATCGCCTGGTTAAGCAGAAAGAAAAGCTGCTGCAGATTGTTAAGGAAAAGGGTATTAAATCTTACATCGAGAATGGCGAAAGTTACGGCAGTTACCTTCCGCTTAAAGAGGAATACATCAGTCTGGACGAGGTAGAGCCTGATTATTATGCTGATACCATACAGAATGAGCGCCGCCTTGTTGAACGGGATACTATAGATTACCGCATACTGAGCCACACATTTAAAGCGGGTAATCGCAATTACCTGCTGGAAATAGGTAAGAGCACAGAAACTATTGGCGAGACCACTAAGCCGTTACAGAACATTGCCTTCTCTGTTTTGGTTGGATTGATCTTGCTCACTATTCTGGCTGATCAGGTTTATTCTACCTATATACTACGGCCACTAAGCATCATCATCAAAACTAAACTGGTTGGAGCAAGGTTCCCCAGCTTTACCTCTTACAAAGAAGTCAAAACAAGTACGTCTGATTTTCAGCGACTAGATATCAGCATACATAAGATGATAGAAACGATAGAGGGGGCGTTTCAAAAGGAACGTGAGTTTATCTCAAACGCATCGCACGAATTGATGACACCTATTTCCATCCTGCAATCGAAAATCGAGAATATGTTTGGAGAGGAGAACATTACCGACGAGGTGAAAGTGCGGATGTTGGAGATGCAGAGAATACTCAATCGCCTTAAAACTATTACTAAGACACTATTACTTATCTCACAAATTGAAAACGAGCAGTTTCTAAAAGAGGATAAAGTTTCACTTAAAGAATTGCTGCAGGAGATTTATGATGAGATATCCATACGGTTGCAGGATAAAAATCTGAGCTTTGATATTGCTGCGGTACAAGATGTCGAACTTTCTGGGGTGAACAAATACCTGCTCTTTAATTTATTGTTTAATCTGGTTAATAACGCTGTTAAGTACAACAAAGTCGACGGCTCTATCAGCATTACCGGAGAAGAGCTGAATAGTTATTATGTGTTGAGTATCAGCGATACCGGCATAGGTATAGATGCTGCAGAGATCCCGTATATATTTGACCGGTTTAAAAAAATAAAACAGTCGCTTTTACAGGATAGCTTCGGGCTGGGTTTGCCTATAGTAAAAACAATCGCTACATTTCACAACATATCAGTTGATGTGCGTTCCACAAAGGGTGAAGGCAGTACATTTACGTTAATAATACCGGGAAAGCTGATTAGTAAGTAACGCTTTGTACTAAATTGCGGTCATTCATTTCGCCATTTACTGAACAAGCGCGTTTTGCATTATTGTAATCGTTGCCTGTTTATTAAAAAAGTATTGTTTGAGTTTTAATAATTAACCTTTGCGGCTGGCGCGAGTCAAACCTGTTATTTAACACGTTTTGGCATTTGCTTTGCAAATGATAAGCAAAACACTACAACATATATCATGAATACATTAAGATTAAAGATAGCTACTTTCAGTATTGCTATAGCTACGTTAGGCGTATTGGGCTCTAGCTGTAACTCGTTAACAAAAACACAAAAGGGCGCTGCAATTGGTGCAGGTGCCGGTGGTACAATTGGTGCCGTTATAGGTAAAGCAGCAGGTAACACTGCATTAGGTGCTATTATAGGTGGCGCAGTTGGTGGTACAGCCGGTGCATTTATTGGCCGTAATATGGACCGCCAAGCGGCAGAAATTAAACAAACCGTACCTGGTGCAACCGTTATCCGCGAAGGCGAAGGTATATTGGTTAAGTTTGATTCGGGTATCCTGTTTGATACAGACAAATCTGATCTGAAGGCAGCAGCACGCACCAACCTGCAAAATTTATCAGAATCACTTGTGAACAATCCACAGACTAACATCTTGATTGTAGGCCATACAGATAATACTGGTTCAGATTCTCATAACATGGATCTTTCTGTACGCCGTGCTGAGGCGGTTAAGGCTTACATTGCTGCGGGTAACGTAGCTAACTCCCGCCTTACCACTTCAGGTAAGGGCGAAAGTGAGCCAATTGCCGACAATAGTACAGTTGATGGCAGGGCTCAAAACCGCCGTGTAGAAATTGTAATTGTTGCTAACGAGCAAATGAAGAACCAGGCCCGTAGCGCACAGTAAGTTTATATAAGATCATTTAATAGTTTAACAGGCCCTTTGCTGATAAAGCAAAGGGCTTTGTTTTTTGTACCTTTGCGGCATTATGGCATCTGTTAAACCTTCTGTCCCAAAAGGCACTCGCGACTTTTCTCCGGCCGAGATGGCCAAACGCAATTTTATATTTGATACCATTAAGAGTGTATTCCGCAAGTATGGGTATCAGCAGATAGAAACGCCGAGTATGGAGAACCTGAGCACGCTTACTGGTAAATATGGTGACGAAGGGGATAAGTTGATTTTTAAAGTTTTAAACAGCGGAGACTTCTTGTCAAAAGCTAATGACCAATACCTTACAGAAAAGAACTCCAATTTGCTTACAGCTTCTATATCAGAAAAGGCATTGCGTTATGATCTTACAGTTCCATTTGCACGTTATGTAGTGCAGCATCAAAATGAGATCACCTTTCCATTTAAGCGTTTTCAGGTGCAGCCGGTTTGGCGTGCAGACCGCCCTCAACGTGGCCGCTACCGTGAGTTTTACCAATGTGATGCAGACGTTGTAGGTTCCACCTCATTGTTGAATGAAGCTGAATTTGTACAGATTTATGATGAAGCTTTAAGTAAACTTGGACTAAAGGACTTTACAATAAAGATTAATAATAGAAAAATACTATCAGGGGTTGCTGAAGTTATAGACAAGGGTGATAGTATAATTGATTTAACTGTAGCAATAGATAAGCTGGATAAAATAGGCTTAGACGGTGTAATTAAGGAATTGCTGGATAGGGGTTTTACTCAGGCTGACATTGACAGAATTAAGCCGGTGATATTGTTGCAAGGTACAAATGGCGAGAAGCTTGCAAGCCTCAGGTCGGCTTTGCAAGCTTCCACAGTTGGCCTTCAGGGATGTTATGAGCTTGAAACTGTTTTTAGGTACTTACAATATACTCCGCTAAAAAGAGCAACGCTTGAATTAGACATTACCCTGGCAAGGGGCCTGAATTATTATACCGGTGCCATCTTTGAGGTTAAAACCAACGAAGTAGCTATGGGTAGCATAGGCGGCGGGGGCAGATATGATGACCTAACAGGGATGTTTGGCTTGAAGGGACTTACCGGTGCAGGTATTTCTTTTGGTGCCGACCGTATATATGATGTGCTGGAGGAACTTAACTTGTTCCCGGCATCAGCAGTAGCAGGCACTAAGGTATTAATTATTTGCTTTGATGAAGCCGGAGAGGCTTATGCATTACCATTGCTGCAGAAATTGCGCAATTCGAATATTAGTGCAGAGCTTTATCCAGCAGGTGCTAAGATTAAAAAGCAAATGGATTATGCAAATAACAAGCAGATACCTTTTACCATTTTAATAGGCAGCGATGAGATGCAAAGCGGTCTGCTTACTTTAAAAAACATGGAGAGCGGCGAACAGGAAAAGCTTACCGGCGAAGATATTCTGGCAAAGCTAATTGCCTGACCATTTATGTTAGGTATACTTTAAAAACTGAGCCTTCTCCCGGGGTGCTATTAACATCTATTTTACCACCAAAAGCCTCAATTTGGTTTTTTGTGATAAAAAGCCCCATGCCCTTTGCGTCGCGATTGCCGTTGAACGTTTTGTACATTCCGAAAAGCTCACTTCCGTGTCTATTAAGGTCAATACCAATGCCATTGTCTTTAATGGTGAATCCTCGTTTACCAGCTGCTTCGTTAAAATAATCTATAGATATCTGGGGCTGTCGTTCAGGTGAGCGGTATTTGATTGCGTTACTTAAGAGGTTGTGTACTATGCTTTCGAGATAAGCGGGACTATAGTTAACCGTTATCTCGCTCGGGATATAGTTGTTCACCTTAGCGCTACATTTATTTATTTCATTTTGCAACAGTAAAATAGCACGTTGAAAATAGTCGTGAAGGTTAAGCTCAACAGTTTGTATATCTATATTGCTTTGAATAGATACTACTTCATTAAGGTTATCAATCGTTTCATTAAGTTGTTCTGACACCTTACCCAGGTGGTCAGTCATTTCTTTCTTTTCCTGCTCTGTAGTTGTAGGGTCAGATACAACATCCATCAACATTTTAAAGTTGCTTGCATGCGTGCGCAAGTTGTGAGACACGATGTAGGCAAAGTTTAATAACCTGTTATTCTGGCCACTGATCATGTCAAGTGTATCGCGTAATTGCTGCTCCTGCTGTTTTTGGCTGGTGATGTCGGTATGTGTACCAATTATACGCGCAGGCTTGCCATCTTCGTCATACTCTATAACCTTACCTCTATCTAGTATCCACTTATAGGTGCCGTCTTTACAAAGTATCCGGTGTTGGTTTTCGTATGATTGGGTAACTCCATTAAAGTAGTTATGCGCATCAGCTAAGAACTTTGCCTTATCATCCGGGTGCACCCGGCTTGTCCAATCACCTATAACATTGCCAAAGTTTTCGTTCTCCATACCTATCATACGTAAGCACTGCTGCGAATGATAAATGGTTTTATTTCTTAGGTCGAGGTCCCAAAGCCCCCCGCCGGAACCTTCTATAGCAAAGCTCCAGCGTCTTTCGCTTTCGCGTAAAGCATCTTCCGCAGTTTTTCGTTGCGTTATGTCTTTTATCTGAGAAACAAAATATAAAGGAGTGTTATCGTGATCGCGCACTAGCGAGACGTTTAGCAATATCCAAATGGTGCGGCCATCTTTCCTGAAATAGCGCTTTTCCATTTGGTAGTTCTTCCGATCTCCCTTCAGCGTCTGGTGCATCAGTTCCAGGTCAACTTCAAGGTCTTCAGGATGAGTGATCTCCTGAAACGTTGTACTCATTAGCTCATCGTTGGTATAACCCAGCATGTCGCAAAGGCTTTGGTTTACTTTCATAAACTTACCATCAGTAGACACCAGAACCATACCGATCGAACTCCACTCGAACGCATTTCTAAAACGTTGCTCACTTATTGCAAGTTCAAGTTCAATTTGTTTGCTTTCTGTGATATCAATATGGCAGCCTACCATCCGTATTGGAAGATTGCCCTCCCATTCAATTACCTTCCCCGAGCTCTTTATCCATATAATAGAGCCATTTTTATGTTTGTATCTTACCTCAACATTAAAAGGGATTTTGCCTTGACTTGAAAAGTGCGCCGCTACACACGCATCCATTTTAGCCCGGTCTTCATCTACTATTAGCTGCGACCACGTTTCGGTAGAACCGGGCAGTTCAACATCGTCATATCCAAACAAGGCTTTAAAGGCAGTGCTGTAAATTACTTTATTTTCCTGGACGTAATAATCCCAATATCCGGCAAGATTTTGCTCAAGAATTACTTTAAAAATGTCGTCCATTCGTGATAGGGGCTGTGTCCGATAAGGGCAATTAAATTTACAATAATTTATTAGTTATTGAAATTATAGACTTACAGGAGGAAAAGTATTAGTCCACGAGTAACAACATGTATTAAATAAAGTTTAGCCTTGTAAAATTCTTATTTAAAACCTGTGCATTATCAACCTCTAGCCACTTATCTAATACGGTAGCATACACATTTCTAAAATCTACTTCATATTTCAAATCTCCGTTATCCAACTGTGAAAGATTTGGTGCGTTGTTATAAATCCCGGCTTTCTGCAATTTTCCTCCAAATAGCATCACATTGTTTGCGGTTCCGTGGTCAGTGCCGTTACTTGCATTTTGTTCTACTCGTCGACCAAATTCAGAAAATGTCATTACTAGTGTATCATTCAGTTTGCCGGTCTGTTTAAGGTCCTTGATGAACGCTGCAACCGCATCGGCATAAATTTTTAGTTGGCGGCCCTGTTGATTTTGCTGGGTAGTGTGTGTATCAAAACCACTTAATGATACATAGTAAACCCGTGTTTTTAGTCCGGAGTTGATGAATTTTGCTACTGTTTTCAGCTGATTTGCAAATTGCGTTTGCGGATAAAGGGCAGTGGTGTTGTATGTTTTTGATGTTTGTTGAATGTAATCTGCTGATGAGTAGGTTTCTATCATTGTTTTATACAGATAGCCTAAGTTGTCTTCATTAAGGTGCGCTTCATTATGTTCATGAACTAACTGTTTAAAAAATGGCTCACGAGTAGAACGGTATAGCCTTGCAGGGTCTTCTACCGCAATGCCTTTCATTTTGGCGCCCTTCATAGCTAACGATAATGTATCATCAACTTCAACCGCAGTGTATGGGTCTTTGCAGGTGCTGCAATTCGAATCAAGATATCTCCCTATCCAGCCAGTGGTAAGAAATTGGTTAGCATCACTCCCGGTTTGCCATATATCCATCGAGCGAAAGTGCGAGCGGTCCGGATTAGGATACCCTACCGAATTAACAATACTCATCCATCCCTGGTCATATAAGTCCTTTAAAGCAGCTAAGTTTGGGTTTAAGCCTTGCATGTCGTTCAGCTTTATAACATCTGCTTGTTTAATGCCAATGGTAGGGCGTTTTTGATAATAGATGTCGTTGCCAAATGGCACAATGGTATTTAGTCCATCGTTACCGCCAGAAAGTTGTACAACAACCAGGTTCTTATAGCCGGTAAGTTCGTCTGAAGCCACTGCTTCAAATGGCTTCAGGAACGAGGGCAGCAGGAAGGCTCCCGATGCAAGTGCTGTGTTCTTTAAAAAGTCTCTTCTTTTCATGGTTATATCTTTTGGCTAACAAAGCTGGTATTCCGGGGTGGATACTAATTCTACCAATAAAGTTTTTGTATCAGCTGTTGTATTTACAATCGCTGTAAGATTATTATTAAGTGCTGGCGCAAGTAAGGTTTGGGCAAGGGCGTTTTTTGTAAGATGCTTTATACTGCTTAAAACTTTATCCCAGTCGGCACCTGCCTGTACTTTGGTTACTACAGCTTGTTGCTGCTTATGTGAAGAGGCGATAAAAGCCTCATCTTCCGGGTCAACTTTGCCGCTAAAATCTATTACGCCGCCATTAAGTACTGTAGATGGTATTTTAATACGATACATTAGCGACGAACTATCTATCCAGTTCCTGCCACCCGGCCAACCAGCAACATTAGGAGGGTAGAACAGTACCTGCCCGAGTGCCCGCTCAAATTGAAGAACTACATCGGGGTTTTGATAGGTAATATAAAACTGCCTGTTTAAACCAACTATAAAGTCTACCGGAGATTTAATAAGATTGGCCATGTTTTTTTCAGCATAAAACCAATCGGCATTGAACAAAAATAATAGTAGCGGTTTAATCTCGTAATTACTGTTAAAGAACGTATTTGCCATTGCATCTACATGGGCCGGATCGGGTGTTTCATTCACGAAGTTTCTGTACAGTTTGTTGCATATAAAATGCGCCGTTTCCTTTTTTGCCAGTAACATATCTATGACGTCTTCCCCTGTAAAGTTGCCGCTTTTACCCAAAAAAGTTTTTGACCCGGTATCATGCAGGTTTAGCCGGTTTACGAATTTTCCATCTTTGTTAAACCCCCAGCCTGTAAAAGCCCTTGCCGATTCTTTTACGTCTTGTTCTGTATAATTACCTCTTCCAATAGTAAAAAGTTCCATCAGCTCCCGGGCAAAGTTTTCGTTAGGGTGATTTTTTTGATTTTGCTGATTATTCAAAAACTGCAGCATAGCTGGTGACTTTGCTACCTCAATTAACAATGTTCTAAAATTACCTATGGCATGCTCTCGCTGAATATTGTTGAGTTGCTGTGCATACCAGGCATTTTGTGTACGGCAGGCAAAGTGGTTATGCCAAAACAGGGTCATCTTCTCCCGAAGTACAGCCTTTGTAGTGCTCATCTTGTTAATCCAATCTATATTCAACGCTTTTTCCTGTTGGCGTTGCTCTTGCAAGAACATTTTCTTGGTGCCTTCATTTGCCTGTAAAAAATCTTTGTAGCTAATATTTCCAGCTATAATGTCAGCTGGCTCGCTGATCTCAGCCTGAAGAAGCAATTTATTTACGGCTTGCTTTATAGTGAGGTTTGCTGTTTCATTTAACTGGTCAAACCTTAGCCCAAAACCAGCCCTGGAATATAGATGCCTGATGTTTTTTACGTCAATCATATTAATGGTTTGACTCCAATGTTATCAACTGGTTTAGTTTCAGGTAAATTGCTTAACTGATTTTAATAATTGATTATCTTATATTATATTCGGGCTACCCAAACCCTATTTAATTATATGAACCGCCTTTTCGCTGTGCTACTGGCTTGTTTGCTATCGTTTGTAGCTAAAGCCCAAACCCCCGTTGTACCCCAAGTTCAACCTTTCGGAAAAATATCAAATGCTGATCTTGAAATGAAATCCTGTGATTTCGAGCCTGATGCAAATGCACTGGTTTTGTTTAATCAGGGAGAAGCATACTATGATCATAATGTTGATCTGTCTATGACCATTCACAAGCGTATTAAAATATTCAATGATCACGGCAAAAATGAAGCTAATATCAGGATAGAATACGTAAGTGGCGGTCACCGTGAGTACATAACCGGGCTACAAGCACAAACCATTAACCTTGTTGATGGTAAGCCGGAGATAATCAAACTTGATAAGAAACAGGTATTTACAGAAATCGTTGATAAAAACCGTTCAGCGCTTGTCTTTAGTATGCCAAATGTAAAAGCCGGTTCTGTAATAGAATATAAATACGTGTGGAATTCTAACGACATAAGCGACTTTCCTGATTGGTATTTCCAGGAGAGCATTCCCACTCGTTACAGCGAGTTTGTTACCATGATACCAGACTTTATGGAGTTCAAAATAAAGGCGAACATTACTAAATCACTGGTTAAAATGGACAGATCAAGCGAAGCTCGTAGCACAGGAACCGGCAGCAGCGCCATTTCTTACTCGCTTGAAAAGGAGACCCGTGCAATGGCTATGGTTCATTCCTTGCCCGATGAGCCCTATATGTCGGCAAAGGCTGATAATCTGGAATCGATAGTGCACCAGCTTACAGCTGTCCGCCCGTTTGGCACGTTTACTAAAAGCTTTTCAGATACCTGGAATAAAGTTGCCGGTTACCTTGTAGATGATGAAGATTTTGGCGCGCAGTTTAAGCGTAAACTAACGGGTGAGGAAGCAATTATAGCTAAAGCAAAGTCGATGGCTACTGATGAGCAACGTATGGCATACATTTTTAGCGAGGTAAAAAATGCTATGAAGTGGAATGGCGTTGATCGCTGGTACACCAACGACGGAACTGTTAAAGCCTGGGAGAAGAAGACAGGGAACTCCACAGAGATCAACCTGATACTTTACCACTTGCTTAAACAAGCAGGACTTAAGGTGTACCCGATGATTGTAAGCACACGCGACCACGGTAAGGTTGTGCCTTATTATACGTTTTTATACCAGTTTAACAGAACAGTAGTGTATGTTGAGGCGCCTGATGATAAAACCTTTGTGCTTGATGCAACAAACAAATACAACGCTTATCACGAAACTCCATCTAACATACTTAATGGCATGGGGCTGTGGGTAGATAAAGAGAAAAAAACATTTGATAAAATATATCTGGCGCATACTGCACCTGTTCGTAATGTAATCATGCTCAATGCCGCAATTAAGCCGGGAGGTAAAATGAGTGGAACCGCCCAGATCAACAGCTTTAGCTATAATCGTACAAGCGCGTTGGACCACTATAAGACCGACGGCGAAAAGAAGTACATAGAATATCTTACAGATAAGAATAACAGTCTTAAAATATCAGCATTAAAAATTGAGAACATGGAAGCTGATACACTTCCACTTGTGCAAAATGTTGACTTTGATATGGACCTGACCGGTTCTGATGAGAACTATATATACTTCGTTCCCAACTTATTCTCCACCCTGCGCACCAATCCATTCCTTGCCGAGAACCGTTTCACTGATGTGGAGTTTGGGTACCGTAATAACTACATGCTTAATAGCACCTTTTCAATTCCTGCAAATTACAAAGTTGAAGCCTTGCCAAAAAGTGTAAGTATGATGATGCCTGACAGCAGCATTGTTTTTAGGCGGTTTATAGCAAATGACGCTGATAAAGTAGTGGTTAGATATACCATTGATTATAAAAAGGATACTTATTCAAAGGGAACGTATCCTGAGTTCTTTGAATTCTGTAAGAAAATGTATGAAATGCTTAATGAGCAAGTAGTGTTAAAAAAGTCCTGATTATATGCAAAGCTCATTTAGTAAAGTATTATTTCTTGCATCAGTCGCTTTGATGCTTTCAATTATCAGTGTTAAAGCTCAGCAGGTTCCTAAAGATGCTTACCTCGCGGCCGCCATTCCCGATTCGCTTAAAGAAGAAGCAAACTCTGTGGTGCGCTACAGCCTGGAGGAGATGATTGTTAAAGGGCCCGGTAAAGCAACTATAAAACAACATACAATAGTAACGGTGTTAAACGAGAAAGGGAACGATGAGGCATCTATAGCGCTTTCGTACAATCGCAAATTCAACACTGTTGGCTCCTTTGAAATGAAAGTGTTCGGGCCTATGGGAAACTTGCTCAAAAAATATCATAAAAGCGATATGTATGATCATTCTGCTGTAAGCGGTGAAACCATAGTTACCGATGACAGGGTACTGCTGGTTGGCCATACTATAGCTTCTTATCCATGTACAATAGAGATGACTTATGATGAAGACTTTAAAAGCCTTACTGATCTTAGTTCATGGCTTATACAGGATGAAGAGCAGTCTGTGCAAAATGCCTATTGTCGTATTAATGTTGCCAGTAATGCGGGATTTAGGTATAGTTTAAAAAACACCACTATCAAGCCCGAGAAAGCCGTTGACGGAGAGAGCGATGTTTACACCTGGAAGGTGTCAAATTTGAAAGCCTTCAAGCTTGAAGAAGGTGCACAATCATGGCAGGTGCTACCCCGCATACGTTTTGCATGTGGTAATTTTGACTATTACGGAGTACCCGGAGATATAAGCAGCTGGCAAAATTTTGGCAAGTTTATACAGATGTTAAATGCCGATGTTTGCAACTTAAGCCCGAAACGTATTGAAGAAATAAGGACTATGACTGCCGATCTGAAAACTGATAAGGAAAAAGTCATGTTCCTGTATAACTATCTTCAAAAAAACATGCGATACGTTAGTGTGCAGCTTGGTATTGGCGGACTAAAACCGTTTCCTGCGAGTTTCGTAGACGAAAAGAAGTATGGGGACTGTAAGGCGCTTTCCAATTACATGTACGCGCTGTTAAAGGCGGTAGACATTCCTGCTCATTATGCAATAGTAAGGGCAGGGACAAACGAAGAACCGGCAGATGTAAGTTTTCCTTACAATTCATTTAATCACGTTATTGTGTGTGTGCCATTGAAAGGAGATACCACTTGGTTGGAATGTACTAGCACCACCCAGCCATTTGGAAAGCTAAGTACTTTTACTGAGAATCGAAACGCCTTGCTAGTAACGCCCGATGGTGGTAAACTGGTTAATACACCGAGGAGCAAAGAAGCGGATAACCAATTTAACAGCGAAGTACATATAAGTTTATTAGCAGATGGCGGCGCAAGAGCCAAGGTTAAGATAATGAGCAGCGGCGTCTATCGCTCAGACTATATCGAAATGGCATCCCTTAAAACAGATGAGCAAAAAGAATATCTGATAAGGGTAATGAACATGAAACAGCCATCAATGCTGGAGTATGCCCCTGGGAAAGATGCAGATGGAGTTAAAGAGGTAGAGCTGAACCTGGAATATGACAAGTTTTGCGATATAACAACAGGAAGTAAGCAGTTCTATCGTCCGCGGGTATTTGACTTGTGGAGATTGACGTTGCCCCCTGCCGAAAAACGCCGGTCCGCCTACTTTTTTGAGCAGCCGATGCAAAAGGCATGTGTAACAACTATAGACTTACCCGAAGGCTTTGAAGTAGAAATGTTACCGACAAACCAGACACTTAAATTTACTTATGGGAATTACGAGGTAAATTACGGATACAACTCTGCAAAGAACCAGGTTGTAAGTACCGCAAAGTTTAATCTTAGTAATCAGGTAATACCAGCTGCAAAATATAAAGAGATGCAGGAGTACATTGAAAATATTGCAAAAGCTCAGAATAAAAAATTGGTGATACGGCGCAAAGCCTAAATTAGCGCCTGATGATATTCAGGTTAGATGAGCGTTTGTTATTTCCCGATCCAGCGTTAGCCGAGGAGGATGGTTTACTGGCTGTCGGTGGTGATCTTTTACCGGAAAGATTGCTGCTGGCTTACAGCAAAGGCATATTCCCCTGGTACAGCGAGGAGGACCCAATTCTTTGGTTTTCTCCTCACCAAAGATTTGTACTCTTTCCCGAAAGGTTGAACGTCTCAAAGTCCATGCGGAAAGTGATCGGTTCCGGGGAGTTTAACATTACTGTCAATAAAGCTTTCGAAAAGGTAATAGAAGCGTGTTCACTTATCCCTCGTGAAGGGCAGGATGGTACTTGGATTACTGATGAAATGAAAGAAGCTTATATAAACCTGCATGGGTTAGGGCATGCACACTCTGTTGAAGCATGGAAGGATGGCCAGCTAGCAGGTGGGCTTTATGGCGTGCAAGTAGGTAATGTATTTTGCGGGGAGAGTATGTTCAGCAAAGTAAGCAATGCCTCCAAAGCTGCCTTAATATGGCTTTGCCAGTCAGGTAAATTCGTTATGATAGACTGCCAGGTACATACACCGCATCTGGAGAGCATGGGTGCAGAAATGATAACTAGAGAAGAATACCTCAATATCTTAAATAAAGCCACCCCTAAGCTGTAACTTTGCAGCAGATGGAACAGCTGAATAATAAAGAGCGCATAATTTTAGGGATTGACCCGGGTACAGCTGTTATGGGTTATGGCCTGATTATAGAAAAGGGCGCTAAAATGGAACTGATGAGCCTGGGTGTGGTTAAGATGGAAAAGATAGACGACCACATGCTTAAGCTTCAGCGTATCTTTGAAAAGACTGTTGCCCTTATTGATAATTATAAACCAGACTGTTTAGCTATAGAGGCTCCCTTTTACGGAAAGAACATTCAGGTGATGCTTAAGCTGGGTAGGGCACAGGGGATGGCCATTGCTGCGGCTTTATCCAGGAATATAGAAATCACTGAGTATGCCCCTCGTAAAATAAAGCAGTCCATTACAGGTAACGGAAACTCCACAAAAGAGCAGGTGGCAGCAATGCTGCAACGGTTGCTCAACTTTAAAGAAACCCCAGAGTTCCTGGACGCTACCGATGGCCTTGCTGTTGCTGTTTGCCATTCTTTCCAACGCATGCCTGTAACCTCGTCAGGTAAAGCCAAAAAGAGCTATTCGGGCTGGGAAACCTTTGTTAAGGATAACTCATCACGAATCAAATCCACTAATAAGTAGCAGGTTATTTATAATTGTTCTAAATAATTTGGAACTATAGTCATTGAAGTGTACTTTTGACGCATTATTTATAATTAGTCTTAATAAGTATACGACAGAAACTATATTCTTACCACATGACAAATCCCCTACCTTTCTCTTTAAAAGTTTTTTTGTTCTCGATAATTGCGGTACTATGCAGCTTGCAAATGACATTTGCGCAAACACGCGGCACCCTTAAAGGCAAAGTGGTATCCTCTAAGAACGAACCTGCAGCCAATGTATCTGTTGGTCTTGAAGGGACTGGTTTTGGTTCAACAACCAACGACCTTGGCGAGTTCTCTTTTAGGGCTCCTGCCGGAACATACAAAATTATTATTTCTTATGTAGGTGTAGAAACTGTACAAGTACCGGTAACTATTACAGCTGGCGCGGTTACAGACGTATCCGAAATAAAAGTTAATGCAAAGCTAAGTCAGCTTACCGAAGTAAACGTTATAGCGAGTCGCGCTAACAAGTTCACAGCGAGAGTTAGTACAGATGCTGCAAAAATACCGTTAGCACCTCTTGAAAATGCTCAGAGTTATACTACTGTTACCGGTGAACTTTTAAAAGAGCAGCAGGTTTTTAATGTTGAGGACGCCTTGCGCAACGCGCCGGGTATTCAAAAAATGTGGGATGCAACTGGTCGTGCCGGCGATGGTGGCGGCTACTTTACACTACGTGGTTTTACAACACAAACGCGTGTACGCAACGGCATAGCAGGTTTGGTAACCAGCGGTATTGATGCCGTTAATCTAGAGAAGATAGAAGTAATAAAAGGCCCGTCGGCTACTTTGTTTGGCAGCAACGTAACTTCATTTGGGGGGTTGATAAACAGGGTGACCAAAAAGCCTTATGAAAGCTTTGGTTTAGAAATCGGCCACACTGTAGGTAATTACGACCTGAACCGTACCAGCATAGACCTGAACACACCACTCGGCGCAAACGTTGCTTTCCGTTTAAACTCTTCTTATAACTACGAGGGCAGCTTTCAGAATTATGGCAAGAGCCGGACCTTTGCGCTTGCACCAAGCTTAGCTATTAAGGCAACCGATAAGTTATCATTCCTTTTAGAGAGTGAAATGTTCTTTAGCCGTACTGCAGCCAAACCGTTCTTCTTCTTTTATGATTCGCCGAAGGCAATGGGTATCACGAATGTTAGTCAGCTTAACATAAACTATAAAAATGCGTACTCCAACGATGATGTAACATCTTACAGTCGCAGTTTAAACTACTTTGCAACTGCTAATTATAAGTTTTCGGATAAATTTACCTCACAAACTGTATTCTCCTCATCCAACAGTTTTTCTAACGGACCGAGCCCATATTTTTACCTGATAACCGATGCCACAGCTGCTACGTTGGCACCCGGCACACCAGATCTTCCTGGAAATAACAATTACATTTTCCGCAACGATCAATCAACCTTTAACAGTAAGCTGAATGCTATCGAGATTCAGGAAAACATTAACGGAGATTTCAATACAGGATCACTGCGTCACCGCTTTGTTGTAGGATTGGATTTTCAACGCCAAAACTCAAATCAAATATTCTATGGAAATGCTTATGGTGTAGTGCCAATAAACGATCCCAGCTTTGATTATGGCTCTTTTAATAAGCTATTAGTTGACAAGACTAATGCTGCAAACCCAATTTCAGCTGCTACCGTTTATCCTTACATATATAGAACCAACACTTATAGTGCTTACGCGTCCGACGTAATTAATCTTACTGAAACGTTAATTGCCTCTTTGGGAGCACGTGTTGATCGTTACGAAAATAAAGGAAATTACAGCTACACAGGTGATCAAACAACTGCACCCTTTAATCAAACCGCATTTTCACCAAAACTTGGTTTGGTGTATCAACCGATAAAGGATCAATTATCTTTGTTCGGCAACTACCAGAATGGATTTGTTAACCCGGGCGTTTACAATAACAGCGAAGGTACGCCACTTGTAGCCAAACTACAGAACGCTAATCAAATTGAGGGCGGTGTTAAGCTTGGGCTATTTAACGGAAAGCTAAACGGTACGTTAAGTTACTATCGTATAAGATTGACAAACGTGCTGCGTGCAGATCCAAATTCTCCAGTTTTTGGGCAGATACAGGACGGTATCCAAATAAGCAAGGGTTTCGAAGCTGAGATCATTTCTAATCCTATAGCATCCATTAATATTGTTGCTGGTTTTGCATACAACAATTCTAAGTTTACTGCCGGCTCTCCAGATGTACAGGGCCTGCGTCCTAACACCGCCGGCTCGCCTTACCTGGGTAACTTTTACGTAAGCTACCGTCTGCCTGGCAGTGTAATCAAAGGCATGGGTTTGGGCATTGGCGGTAACTATGCAAGCAAAAACAAAGTTATAAATAGCGTGAGCCAGGGTACTTTCGAACTTCCGTCATACACGGTGCTGAACGGCAACGTATTTTTCGACAGGGCTAAATACCGCTTTGGTTTAAGCGCTAACAATTTTACCAACAAGCATTATTATACCGGTTTTACCACCATTAACCCACAGAAGCTGCGCCAGTTTGTATTAAGCGCATCTTATAAGCTGTAAGCATGTCCCCTATAAAAAAGGTCATATTGTTTTGCCACCGCTGGCTCGGATTAATTTCCGGGCTTGTGGTGTTTATAGTTAGCATTACCGGTTGTATCTTTTGTTTTCAGGATGAGATACAGGACGCCATGTACAGCTACAGACATGTGAATACCAAAGGGGAGTACCTGCAGCCAAGCAGGTTAGTAGCTAATGTTAAAAAGCAATACCCCAAGGGCTCGCCGGATTACATTTACTACTACGGTGTAAATCGTCCCGCAGGCGTATTGACCAACATGGGTAAAGATGGTTTCGAATATGTATTCCTTAACCCTTATACCGGTGAAATAACCCACCACGAAAAGCCGCAAACTAATTTCTTCATTATCGTAGAATACATTCACCTTTATTTGCTGCTGCCTCCAGCAATAGGTAAATGGGTGGTTGGTGTATCGGTTATTATATTTATGGTGATCATGATAACGGGGCTAATCTTGTGGTGGCCTAAGCGTAAATCAGACCGCAAACGCAGCTTTACTATTAAATGGGGCGGCAGATGGCTCAGGGTAAATTACGACTTGCATAACGTACTTGGATTTTACGCTACATCTATTGCTCTGATATTAGCCATAACCGGCCTGGCAATAGCTTTTGAGCCTGTAAGCAAAGCTATTTACAAGGTGGCAAATTTGGGAACAAATGTTAAAAATGAAGTTGTTGAGCCAAAGTCTGATTCGTTAAAGAGAGCAGGAGTTTCCGATAAACCGGTTATAGATATTGCATTTAGTTATGCCAGGAAACACGCACCGGATGCGCAGATGTTCCTGATACATAATGATCCATCTGTGGCCGGAGCCATAGGGGTGGGTGCCTACGCGAAATCTATGCACTATTCTCATGCAAACGGATGGGAGTTTGATAAGTACAATGGCAAGCTGCTTAAGGCTTATATCTATGATAAAAAGAGCCCCGGTCTTAAGCTTACCGAAATGAACTACGACATCCACGTAGGCCAGATACTTGGCCTGCCCGGTAAGATCATCGCGTTTTTAGTAAGCTTGATTTGCGCTAGTTTGCCGGTTACGGGATTTATTATCTGGCTTGGTAAACGTAAAAAGCCCAGGGGTAAAAAAGTAAAAGTAGCGGTACATCGTAAAACTCACAAAAAGCAATTAGCTGCTGTATAAATAACAATGCGGAATAGTTCGCCTTATTATTTATATTCTATTACCACATCATCAGTAATAGCATGCCCTGTACAGGTGAGTATCCAGCCTTGCGACAAATCTTTTTCTGTAAGTACATCATTCCTTACCATTTCTACTTTGCCGCTTTTGCAGTAAGCTACACATGCTGAGCAAACACCGTTGCGGCAGCTGTAAGGAAGTTGTATTTTGTTTTGCAGGGCTGCCTGAAGTATAGATTGATCCTCCCCTTGCTGCACATCGTGCAGTTCGCCATGTATAGCGATCTTAATGTTTTTGGGAGGAAAGTTTTTGTAGGTTTTACTCACCGAAACGGCATCCACCACAAAGTTTTCTCTACGGATCTTATTATCTTCAATGTGCATATAATGCAGGCTAAGCCTTATCATACGCATGTAGGTAAATGGTCCACACAGGTAGAATTCTGCCCTGCCTTTATCAAAGCACATCAGTTTATTTACCAGTTGCTCCACTACAAGGTTATTCAGCCTTTTTGCTTCGCTACTCAGCAGGTGTACTAAGTTAAATCGGTCTTTAAAGTTAATGGCAAGCTCCTCAAGTTCGTTCCTGAAAATAATGTGTGCCACGCTTTGGCTGCTGTAGATCAGATGTACTTTGCTTGCACCCGGACGGTTAAGAATGTACTTTAATTGTGAGAATACCGGTGAAATGCCACTGCCGGCAGCAAAAAGAAAAATATCTTTCTGATCATCGTGATTGCTCACCGTAAATTTTCCTGCTGGTTCGGCAGCAAACAGAATGTCGCCGGGATGAACCTTGGTAAGGAGGAAACGGGAAATTTCGCCGTTCACTACCCGCTTTACGGTTATGGCTAGAAGCTCCTCGTCCGGTGATGAGCTTAATGAGTAGGAGCGCCTGATCTCCTCGTTATGATGCTGGAATATGAGCGTGAGGAACTGCCCTGCCGAATACCTGATTTTTTCTGCAGATGTGGTACTTAAATAGAAAGTGGCTGTGTCGGGTAATTCCCTTTTAATACTGTCAACCCTTAACTTGATCATGATTAATTACGACACCTGTAAAACCAACTTGCCGAATTGCGACGACTTACCCATCTTGTCGATAGCCTGTTTAGCTTCAGCCAAAGGAAATACTTCGTCAATTACCGGGGTTATTTGATGTTCTTTAACAAAGTTCATCATTGCGGAAAACTCGTTGTTTGTACCCATAGTAGTACCTAGCAACTGGAGTTGCTTCCAAAATAAAGGCCTCGCGTTTATCTCAGGGATATCGCCTGCCGTTCCGCCGAAGAACACAATACGCCCGCCTGGATTACAAAGGTCCGGAATTTTAACGAAGTTAGGACCTAGGGCACTGTCAACCACTATATCAAAGCCGCCTGCTAATTGTTTAAGTTGCTCTGCCCAATCTTGTGCTTTATAACTTACGCCTGCGGCTGCACCTAATTGTTTAGCCTTTTCAATCTTTTCACCACTACCAGAGGTGACAAAAACCTGGCATCCTGCAGCTACAGCCCACTGCAGCAGGAAGGTTCCTGTTCCGGCACCTACTCCAACAACAAGCACTTTATCGCCTGCTTTCGCATGCGCCTTACTGAATAAAGCACGATATGCTGTTAAACCAGCAAGCGGAAGCGCTGCAGCCTGCTGCCAATTTAAGTGCGCAGGTTTACTATGCAGTTGTGCGGCACTTACCTTAACGTATTTTGCTAGCGTGCCGTCATCCGGCAGCCCCAGTATTTTAAATTCTTTTGATTGAAACTCGGCGTGTTCGCCCCAGTTAATGGACGGATTTATAATTACCTCTTTATTCAACCATTCTTCTGCGCCGGCGCCTGCTTCGGTGACAATGCCTGCTCCGTCGGCACCTAAAATGGTTGGGTACTTTATACCAGCGTACTTGCCAATAGTTATCCAATAATCGCGACGATTGAGTGCTGCGGCTTTTATTTGTACCAGCACTTCACCTGCCCCGGGCACAGGCTTATCAACATCTTTGTATACCACAGGGTTTTCGGCAGATTCGAGAACGATAGCTTTCATATTTTAAAAATAAAAAAGCGGCAGTATTGTTTCCAATCTGCCGCTTGTATTTCAATATTTCCCCTAAAGGAACAAGATAATTATGCGGTTGCTTTTGTGTACAACTCAGACACGTGTGCCCAATTGATAACATTCCAGATAGCAGCTAGGTAATCCGGACGGCGGTTCTGGTATTTCAGGTAATAAGCATGCTCCCAAACGTCAATCCCTAATATTGGAGTGCCTTTTACTTCGGCAATGTCCATCAACGGGTTATCCTGGTTAGGAGTTGATGTAACCGCTAGCTTTTTATCTGCAGTAACAACCAACCATGCCCAGCCAGAGCCGAAACGGGTAGCACCTGCTTCAGATACTTTCGTCTTGAAATCGGCAAAAGAACCAAAGGTGCTCTTAATGGCGTCAGCTAATGCGCCGGTAGGTTCACCACCGCCATTCGGCGACAATAAGGTCCAAAATAAAGTATGGTTATAGTGGCCACCGCCATTGTTGCGTACAGCAGCAGGGTACTTAGAGATGTTTTTGATAATGTCTTCTATTTTACCATCAGCTTCAGGCTTGCCTTCAAGTGCTTTGTTAAGGTTGGTAACATAAGCCTGGTGGTGTTTGCCATGGTGAATTTCCATGGTTGCTTTATCAATATGCGGTTCCAGTGCATCGGTAGCGTAAGGTAACGCCGGTAGTGTAAATGCCATAGTGTTTTAGTTTAATGGTTAACAATGTGTTGCCCAGCAAATATAAGCGGCGAAACCAATTATTGTTCTAAAGAAATGTCATTTAATGGTTCAACTAGCTATCTCTTGCTCTTAAAAAAATCTTTCACCAATTGTGAACATTCGTTCTCAAATATGCCCCCGGTAATGAGGGTCTTGGGATGGGTGATCTTTTGATTAAGCCTGCCGAAACCCATGCGGGTGTCATAGGCACCAAATACTATTCGGCCTATTTGAAACCAGTAGCTTGCTCCGGCGCACATTACGCAGGGTTCCAGCGTCACATACAGTGTACACTCTTTAAGGTACTTGCCCCCGATATAATTGGTTGCAGCGGTAAGCGCCTGCATCTCTGCATGGGCCGAGACATCGTTAAGCCGTTCGGTTAGATTATGCCCCCGGCCGATGATCTGACCTTTACATACAACTATTGCCCCAATAGGAATCTCGTCTTCTTTAAGTGCCAGTCGCGCTTCTTTAAGCGCCTCGTTCATAAAAAACTCGTCGGGCGATATAGCTGGTTCGTCGTCGAAAGTTACGTATCTCATTTATATAAGCTTACTGCCGTTTGGTACTGGTTTATCAACGGCTGCTAACACTATGTCGCCATTTTCGTCAGCAAATCCCGTCACCAAAAACTCCGACATGAAGTTAGCTATCTGTTTTTTAGGAAAGTTTATTACACCTACAATTTGTCTGCCGGGCAGTTCTTCTTTACTGTAATGCTTGGTAATCTGGGCGCTGGATTGCTTTATGCCAAATGGGCCAAAATCAACGGTTATTTTATAGGCAGGTTTACGCGCCTGGGGAAAATCAGCCACTTCCAATATCGTACCTACGCGTAGTTCTACCTTTTCGAAGTCGTGCCAATTAATGGTGTCCATACACGCAAAGGTATCAAATCGCCTTAATCAATAACAAACGTCACAGAGCACTTAATTAACCAGTTTCCCTGTGAGATCTACTTTTCGTGCAAAAGGGCGGAGATACCGATTGGCCAGAACTGCAAACTCACGACGAGTAACCGGTCTGCTCACATCAAAGGTGGTACTGAACTTGTACTTGGTTTTCCAGTTCGCCTGCATAACCCTTAAAAGCGTTTGCGGATCAGTAAGTGACATCTCGCTAATGTAGGACAGCAAATTTCCTAATGTGAATTTTTCGCCAGGGCTGGTCCGATTAAACCAAAGAAACGAACGCGTGTAAGCGTCGTTCAAAAAGGGTTTTACTTCCGCGGTATACACAATGGTATCCGGCATAAAAAGTACCTGTGCGCTATTGCCGGTAATCTTGAGAATGCCTTGAAGCATGCCCGTAGCGCCAATTTGCTGTACGTCCCGGTAAGCCGAATCTGTTTTTGGAATATCCGCGAACGGCATTATCGAACCGCCGTAAATCATGATCTCCTCCTGGATCTTACGCGCATCAATTTCTTTTGTGGTCTTTTTAAAAAAGGCGCACCATGCCGCAGACGCACCAACACCTTGGCCGAGCGTCATTTGTACCGAAGGGTACATAGTGCTGGCATTTACAAGGTGAGTTACAGACAGTGCCTTTTCGGTAACGAATAGGTTTTCCTGATCTTTGGCGATTACTGCGCCTAACGGAATAGTGTACCCGGGAAATGGCGGGTACTTTATCTTAGGCGCTCCGGGTGTAATGTAACTCTGCCCGGGCATAGCATCGCCTATGCCGATAGATGTGCGGTAAAGTTTTGAGCCTCGGTCATAAGGGGTATAGATATCATCAAGCACCATGCGCACCAAGCCCATTGCACGCCGGTTCTCCCGAATGTATGGGATAAGCGGCAGGTGATCTTTGGTTGGAAACTCATCTGACAGGCCAAAGTTCTTATACCCAAGCTCTGTTTGCAAGTAGTAGATTAACCCTAGCGTACGGAGACGTGCTTGCTTAAAAGTATTCTCCCGATCTTCG
Organism: Mucilaginibacter terrenus; assembly: GCF_003432065.1. Classification (NCBI taxonomy): domain Bacteria; kingdom Pseudomonadati; phylum Bacteroidota; class Sphingobacteriia; order Sphingobacteriales; family Sphingobacteriaceae; genus Mucilaginibacter; species Mucilaginibacter terrenus. The sequence goes on from NZ_QWDE01000002.1 coordinate 624,995, forward strand.
GGTAACAAGTCGTTTGAAGTTACAGAATACTGGTTGCCACAATCCGCCCAATTAATCATGTATTTGTCGTTGATAAGTGCGCCGCTTGCCAGCAGTTTAGGGATAGAAGCTTTTTTTAAACAAGTATATAACGATGGATTGTAACCTTCTGGTTTTGCTATGGTCTTGTTAGCTGCCTTGCCAAAATCTTTGAGGATAGCTATCCAACTAATATCTTGTATCTGGTTGGTGGCATTGTCTGGTGCCTGCTGTTCGCCGGTATCTTTTCGGCTGTCAAACCCGCTATTAAATAGTACACCCGCCTTTGCAGCTGCATCACCAAGCTCGGTTGCATCCACTAGTGCGCGGGCCTTTACGATATCGGTTTTGCCGTTAATGGTGATGGCAACTTCCCAGCCTGTACCGTCTTTTTTTACTGTGGTAAAGGGGGTACTTAGTTTAACTGTCAGGTTTTTAACTGTATCCGTCCATTTTTTCAGGATAGAAGCGCCTACTGAAGGTTCAAATGCAAGCACGGCATTCCTGGTAGTGTCATATCCCAGCCTTGTTTTGTAAAAGTTATTCACTCGTCCCCTGAATTCAGCATAAATGCCGGATGGTAAATTGCGGTTGGCTTCCAGTATGCACATGCCGCCGCTAGTCATGCTGCCGCCTAACCATGGTCCTTCTTCTACGAGCAATGTTTTTACGTTACTTCGGGCGCTTTGTATAGCCGCCGCAACTCCGCTGGCTCCGCCGCCAAGTACCAGCACATCGGTTTTAATAGTTTCGGCATGGACGTATGTGGAGATGAAAAACAGTAGGAGGGGGAGGATTTTTTTGATCATCGGTTAGCAAAACAACTACAAAACGCTAAATTAGGGCAAATCCTTATCAGGACTGTATAAATTAATTCTCCTAACCTAACAAAAAGACATGACAGACGAGCAAATGAAATACCCTATCGGGAAGTTTGTACCGCCGGTAACCTATATAGCTGAAGATAAGCGCAAATGGATAAGTGAACTACGCACCCTGCCCGGCAAAATGCGCAATGCCATAATGCCCCTGAACGATCGTCAGTTAGATACACCCTACCGTACCGGGGGATGGACGCTGAGACAGGTTGTACACCACGTAGCAGACAGCCACATGAATTCGCTTATGCGGTTTAAACTTGCACTTACCGAGGAAAACCCAACTATAAAGCCCTACGAGGAAGCAGACTGGGCGCTGTTACCCGACTATCGCCTGGCATCCGAGCCTTCGCTGAGGATGCTGGAGGGCATACACATACACATGGTGGCCTTGTTTGAGACGCTTACCGAGGAGCAATGGGACCGTACTTTTTATCACCCAGCTTCCGGTGAGGCCGTAACCTTGAAGAAAGGTTTGGCGCTTTATGCCTGGCACGGAAAGCACCACCTGGCACACCTTACCGAGACCATTAAGAAATTTAACCAAGTGCAGTAAAGTGTTCAAAAGTGTTCAGCTTTTTTGAGTACATGCTGATTTGAACACTTTTGAACAGCTCGGCAAAACTCTGAAAAATCGTTGTAAATAGCATCAATAAGCAGGTTTTTGGCAGGAAATCTTAACAGCAACCTGCAAAAACCACACTTATTTTACAGGCTATTTTAACATAAATTTGCAAGTAATAGTATTTATTACAGGTGTAAATGCCAAGCTGTGGTTAACAAAAAAGGCGGTCTGAAAAGACCGCGTTTTTTACATGTTCATGGTGTTCATGCTGCTTCGTTTGCCACCCATTTTCATGAGTGCGGGCGTGATGCGGAGGTACACCTGGAACCCGATAGGAGCAGACCCATACAGCGGCCTAAGCACCGTTGGCGATGCATTTACCGTAGCCTGCAGCCCTGCAGTAAGGTTGGTTTGCTTAAAGGTTGTTAGGATGTGGTTAACTCCAAGCGTGATGGCATTTATGTTGAACCTTGGGTCGCCGGGGTACTGGGCTTCAAGATCCAATTCTTCTGCATCCTTCTGTACAAATTCATACCGGCCATAAATCGCCGTCTTATGCAGCTGCAAGCTGCTTTCCAGTAACACGGCGGGCTCGGTGCGGCCATCATGTGAGTTTTGCCCGTACACCAGTGTGGTGGAAATGTAGCTGTCGTCATTCAGCATTTTTGTATGGATGGCTGATGCCGAAAAACGGTCCACATCCTCCTGCGGCTCTGCTTCTTCGGGGCTTTTGAGCCACCCGTTAGACACCTGTAAAGCCCATTCTTTTGTCGGGTTTACAGATAAGCGTACCGAGTAGGAATCAAACTTTGCTTTGTCAAACCCATAACGGTACTCGTCAGGCTCACGTCCGGTAAAAACGGACCCTTCCAGCTTTACATTCTTGTACCTGAAGCCCAGCGTTGCTGTTCCAAACGTAATATGCGTTGCATCCGCATAATGATGGCTCAACGGTGCGTCGGGGTTGTTCATGGCCGAGATGCGGTGCATAAACACCGGCGGCCCTAAAGCAGGTTCGCCTGGGTAACCTACAGATAGTGATACATCCGTGTTTTTCGCAACCCTTTGCGTGTAACCAATGTTCAGTTCTGCAAAAAGGTCATGAGGGTGCTGTCTGTCCACCAGTTTGTTCCCTTTGTATGATTCGCCTGTTTGGTAAAGCAGCGGATAACCACCCGCGCCAACCGTAAAGGGATCAAACGAGAACATGGTGTTTATGGAAAAAAGACCGTTACTGCCAACTTTGCGTTGCGCCATGTACATAAACCAGTTTGGCGCATCAAATTGCTTGCCTCCGCGGCTGCCTTTGTTGAACAAGTCCTGGTTGGTATAGCGTGCAAACACACTTCCGTGTACCATGTGCATCCACTTTTTGCCATGCATCATATACATGTACATTGGGGTTTCGTCAGGCATCCATGATGTGCCGGATCCGTCACGGTTCATGGGCAGGTCCAATGAAAACTGGCTGCTCATCATCATGTGTTTGGCCGTATCTGCATGTGCCATGCCGGGCATATGCATATGATCATGCTGCATAGCCTTTTTTGGCGCAGGCTTATTTGTTGTAGTATCATGCTTCATGTGTTGCATGTGTTCCATATTCTGCGCGTTGGCTGTTAAGGCCCAGGCGCAAAGCAGGAGGAGTACTATATATCTGTTCATGACTGTTAAAGGTTAAAAAAGTTATACTCGAACCGCAGCAGGTACATATTCTTACTGTTGCGTTCCATCGAATTGAACAGTGGTGCGCGATAGGAGAAATCCAGCCGGCAAACACTGTTGAAAATGAATTGGATGGCTGGCGCTACGTCCAGGTAGCTTTGCCCATAGCCGGGATTTGCTTTGCCCAAGAACTCCGCATAAATGTTCATGTTTACCTGGTCGAAACTTTTGTATTGCTTTGGGAACAGAAGGTAACCGGCAGAAAAAGTGTAAGCCAGGGCGTTTTTAGCGCCCGTTACCGGCGTCGCGTCACCCGGATTATCGAACGCGCGCAGATAGCTTGCCGAACCCGATAGCGCCAGCTTGTGCATCAGCTTTGTAAAAACCATCCCTCCCTGCAGACCGGTATTATCGCCCTCCAACGCAATTTCCTGCAGGCTGTAAGGATTACGGCTGATGGCCGCCTTCCCGAACACGGCCCCGCGAAAGTGCGCGTGAACAGTGTCCTGCGAAAAGAACCGATACTTGGCATAAAAGCTTCCGCCCTCGAAGGATTGTTTCGGCCGGTAAAAACCAGACAGGTAAGCCGCGCCGTGCAGCATCAGTTTGCCGCTGGCGCCATACATAGCCTCCAATGTGGTGCGGGTTTTAAAATCCGGAGAAAAGAACCCCTGGTTCTCTATCCGTACACCAAGAGAACGGGCCGCCATATTGCTGGCAGGCTCGGTATTTACATATAACTCCTGCCCAAAAACAGTACATGCCATGGCCATCAGGCAAATAGCCAGTAAAATGCGTTTCATAAAATAGAATTTAGGAAGCGCTTAAATAGCCAGGTGGTAAACTTTTCCGGATGCCGGTGCAGCTGTTTCGGCTGCTTTCCCCAGGTACTTTTTAGATACCGAATTTGGCAGGAACCCTTTATCTACAATCATCAGGGATACTTCTCCGCTTAACGGCTTTTCGGCATTTAAAACCTTGTAGGTGTCTCCGCCATAGGTAAAGGCGTTGTCGGCAAGGGTAGTATTGCTAAAGTTGAAAGTTGGCTTTAAGTAGTTCACAAAAAAGCCGGAACCTTTCACTTTTTTACTGATCTGATCAAAATCTACCGGTACGTCGTTTTTAAAGGTAATAACGTAAACGTTACGGATGAGGTCAGTTTTTATTTCGCCGACAAACGGAAGGGCTTTTAAAGACTTTTCGGTGGTTTTAGCGCACAGCGAGCAGGTAAGGCCGCTTACTTGTAATTCGGCCTTGGTGAACTGAGCTTTTGCAACAGTAACAGTTGCTATAAAAAGAAGGATATAGATTTTTAAAGTTTTCATGAGATCTTAAATTGATAATTTATTAATAAGTGAATTGCAGGAGAGCATTCAACTTATCAGATCCTGAAAACGCAATTTTTTAGGAGCACGGAAATACCCTCGGCCGGAGAGCCCGGTGGAGGGCCGCGATAGCTTAACTTTTCAAGCAAGGCTTGTTGAGCGGCAAGCAGGAAATCGGTAACAGCAAAGCGCGGGAGCTCGAACGTGAAAATGCGGGAGAAAAAGGAGGTAGACTCTTTTTGATGGTCATCCTTAACTTTTACGTCAAGCTTGCTGTCTTTACAGCATTTCATTTTGGCTTTCGCCATCGGCTTTACGCAACTTTTAGCGGGAGCGTTCACCTTAACATCTGCCACATGATCTCCGCAGTAGTGCAGGTTCAATGCAAAGCCAGCCGCTGTAATTGTATACAGTAGCGCCATTAACATTGCTGCGGACCTTTTGATCATATATGCAAATATAGAAGTTAAGTAGGTCAGTTCAAACAAATTAACATTAAGAAAAAAGTATCGCCATTTACCTCGTTGTTTTGAGTAACGAGCGGAACTCGTAATAACACCTATATAAAGCCTGATTTTGGAGCAACTCTAATTTAGTGAGCTGTACAAGCATGATATTTGAGCCGTAGAAGAAACCTGGCGTAGCCTTGAGCGTTGATATTTGTGTTTATGAAAAACATCTCAAAAATACAATTAGGTAAAAATGGCCCGTTGGTATCCGGCCTCGGTTTAGGGTGCATGCGGATGTCGTCTATATGGGGCGGCTCTACGCCCGACGAAACAGAGAGCATCGCTACCATACATGAGGCTTTGGACAATGGCATCAATTTTCTGAACACCGGCGACTTTTACGGCGCTGGTCATAACGAAATGCTGATAGGCAAAGCCATTAAAAACAGGCGCGATGATGCCTTTATCAGTGTGAAGTTTGGTGCTATCTTTCACAACGGTCAATGGCTGGGTTTGGATCTGCGCCCGATAGCTATAAAGAACTTTATAAACTATTCGCTAACGCGTTTAGGTATAGAAACCATCGACCTTTACCAGCCCAGCCGTATGGACAACAGTGTACCGGTAGAAGATATTATTGGAACCGTTGCCGACCTGATTAAAGAAGGTAAGGTGCGGTATATCGGTGTATCAGAAATTACGGCAGACCAGCTTCGCCTAGCGAATAGCGTACATCCGATAAGCGCGCTGGAGATAGGATATTCACTGGCCGACAGGCAAATAGAAGCGGAACTGCTGCCTGCAGCAAAGGAACTAGGTATAGGTGTAGTAGCTTTCGCTAATACAGCCGAAGGCTTACTTACCGGTGAAATGAAGGCGCCGTTACCGCAGAATGACTATCGTAATCATTTCTCCCGCTTTCAGGGTGAAAATCTTACACATAACCTGCAGAAGGTTGAAGTATTAAAGCAGATAGCAGCCAATAAAGGTTATACGCCAACACAAGTTGCAATTGCCTGGGTAAAACAGCAAGGAGAGTACATTATGCCGTTGGTGAGCATGAGCCGCAGATCGCGCTTGCCGGAGAACATTGCTGCAATGGACATTGTGTTTACGCCCGAAGAAATGAACAACTTAAACAGTACTTTTACAACTGGTGCTATACTTGGCGGCACTTATTTGCAACGCTAACCGAATGATCAGTCCGGAAGAAATTCTCCCAGGTGTAATTTTCTATTCGTACCTCTCTGCAGAGCGTAAAGAGAAGATCTGTATCTGGAACCATCATACTTTAATATTGCAGGTGTCGGGCCAATTAACCCTGGAAACTTCGGAGCAAAGCATCTCTATGAGTGGGGAAGAAGTACTGCTGATTGGCAGGAACCAGGTGGGTACGCTTTCTAAAACGCCACTGCCCGGCGGGAACTATGAAACTATAGTGATATCGCTGCAGGAGGACCTCTTAAGGAAGATAGCATTGGAAGAAAAGATTGAGGCAGAACGGAAGTACGTTGGCCCGCCAAACATCCTTATACCTTCTAACGACTTTCTGCAGGGCTATTTCAGGTCCATCATTCCGTATGCCCGTAGTTCCGGAGCAGCTATGACAGACGAAATGGGTATCCTCAAGGTAAAAGAAGGTGTAAAATTGCTTTTACTGGCGTTACCGGGGCTTCGTAATTATTTATTCGACTTTTCGGAGCCGCACAAAATAGACCTGGAAAGATTCATGCTCAGCAATTACCAGTTTAATGTTCCCGTAGAAAAATTCGCGCAGCTTACCGGGCGTAGCCTGGCGGGTTTTAAGCGCGACTTTCAGAAAACCTTTGGCGCCCCGCCCCGCCACTGGCTACAGGACAAGCGACTGAACGCCGCTAAATACCTCATCGAAACCAAAAAACAAAAACCCTCTGCTGTCTATCTTGATCTGGGTTTTAAAAGCTTGTCGCATTTCTCTCATTCTTTTAAAAAGAAGTTTGGCAAGTCGCCAATTACATTGGTGGGTTGATCAGGCAGCTAATTAACTTGCTAGTTATATAAGTAAATGAACCATAATATAAGCGGCCCTCTATGGGCTGCTTTTATTATGGCGGGTTTGATAATACAGCTTTAACATTATTGTTAAATACCGCGCCTAGCTTTACATCAACAAAAACATCACTATGGAAGCGGGCTACACTACAATTGATTTGGTTATGCTTATGATAGCAGCATTGGTGATATGGATGACCATGCGCACCCCTAAGCTTAAATACACAGGCAAACAAACGCTAACCGATGCAAAACAACGGGAGCGTAACCATCAGCAATACCCGTCAGCCTCGATGTAATTTATCATACCCCTATGCAGCATAAGTTAAGGGTGGCGTTTTTTGCCGAAATACTTACGCCCGAACTGGACGGCGCCGTGCGTACCATGTACCAGCTGATAAACCGGATTGACAGTGGCCGTTACGAGTTCTTATTTATATACGGCGAAGGGCCCGTTAACATTAGAAGCTTCAAAAGCGTGCGCGTACCCGCCATAACCGTCCCCATTAACGCAGGCTATTCTCTGGCATTGCCGGTATTCGCTCAAGCCAGGCTCAGCCAGGAATTAGAGCGCTTTAAGCCCGAGGTTGTGCATATAGCTACACCATCTATACTGGGCGAGTTTGGCCTGAATTATGCGAAACAGCATGGCTTACCAATCATAACGATTTATCATACGCATTTCATATCCTATATAGCGCACTACTTTAAGCATCTGCCTTTTCTTATTGACGGTGCCCGGCAATACCTTATACAACGGTACAACAGTTTTTACAACAGTTGCGATCTGATATATGTACCATCGGAAAACATCAAAGCTGAGTTACAGGCGGTAGATATTGAGCCTGAACGAATGCAGATATGGAAACGTGGAATAGACAGTAGGCTTTTTTCTCCCGCAAAGAAGGATGTGAATGCGATTAGCAAACTGACAGGTAACCACCACCCCACTATCCTGTTTGCCAGTCGCCTGGTTTGGGAGAAGAACCTGGAGACGCTTTTTGAAATATATGATGAAATACAAGAGGGTGAACCGAAGGTGAATTTTCTGATCGTAGGTGACGGTGTAGCTCATAAAGCTTGCAAAGCGCGGATGAAGAACGCAATATTTACCGGCAAGCTGAGGCACAGTAAACTTGCTGCACTTTATGCCTCAGCAGATGTTTTTCTGTTTCCTTCCGTGTCTGAAACCTGCGGCAACGTGGTGCTTGAGGCCATGGCTTCGGGCTTGCCCTGCGTAATCGGTAATGGCGGCGGCTCGCGTGATTTTATAAGGAATGGAGAAAATGGCTTTGTTTGTGAGCCGTTTAGCGCTTTGGAGTATGTCGGCAAAATCAGACAGATTTTATATGATGACAAACTTAAAGCATCAATTGTAGAACAGGGTTTGCTTGATAGTAGAACTTACGACTGGGGAGAACTGGCCTCCCGGTACTTTGCAGACCTAAACATGCTTCACCAGCAGCAATCCTTAATTGCTGTTTAACTGTTGATTAAGATCAGCTTATCTCCGGCACTTAACACAGACTTAACACAAAGACGATGTTATGTTAATTCATACCTAACATTGTGCTAACAGTAGGGTAATAGTTTTGTGGCGATAAAAATCCGCAACGTGAAAAAACTCATATCTGCAATAACTATTATCTTATTTACCGCACTTATCCAGGTTGCCAATGCGCAGACCACAGGCAAAATAGGCGGTAAGATTATTGATCAAAAAACAAGCGAAACATTAATTGGTGCCACTATTAATATAGAAGGCACCACCAAAGGCGCCGCTACAGACGTAGAAGGCAAATACTTGCTAAGCGCAGTTGCGCCGGGCAGGTATACCATTGTTGTTCGTTACATAGGCTACCAAAGCAAATCGGTATCAGACATTGTTGTTAAGGCCGGCGAAGTAACCAATCTTGACGTTACACTAGCCCAGGCAACAACACAAGCGTTAAAAGAAGTTGTGGTAAGGGCCACTTACCGCCAGGCTTCGGTAGCATCGCTTTATGCGGTACAAAAAAACGCTGTATCTATATCAGATGGTGTTAGCTCGGAAGTGATTAAGCGCTCACCTGACCGTAACACTGCAGACGTTTTGAAACGTGTAAGCGGTGCAACCATACAGGATAACAAATTTGTGGTTATCCGCGGGTTGAGCGATCGTTACAACACGGCTACGCTTGACGGTGGTTCACTGCCAAGTACAGAAAATAACCGCAAAGCTTTTTCTTTTGACATTGTACCGTCGAACCTTGTAGAAAACCTTACGATTACTAAAACTGCTTCTCCGGATCAGCCGGGCGACTTTGCCGGTGGTTTGATCCAGATTTCTACAAAGGACCTTCCAGATCAGAACTTTATTTCCTTTGGTATTGGTGCAGGTTATAACACTGCCTCTACCTTTAAGGACTTCATCAGCGGTCCTCGTAACGCAACCGACTACTTCGGTTTTGACAATGGCAAACGCCAGTTGGCAAACGGTTTTGCTTCGTCTGCCCAGGTAGCTAATGGCCTTACCCCCGAGCAGAACCTTAACATGCTTCGTTCATTACCAAATGACTGGAACCGGTACGTAAATACTGCATTGCCAACTCAAAATTACCAGTTCTCTATTGGTAAGGTTAAAAATTACGAGAAAAGCGGCAACCGTTTTGGCGCTATCCTCTCGCTTACTTACCGCAACTCACAAAATATTTACAGCGATATTCAGCGCGATTTTTACGGCTACCAGTACAGTGACGACGCGTACAAGTTCAGCACAAACGTTGGTGCTTTGTTAAACCTGGGTTACACCTTCGGTAAAAACAAGATCACCTTTAAAAACGTGTACAACAGGATATTTGATGACCAATACCTTGGCCGCGACGGGCATAACAACTCTGGTTTCGACGTAAACTATTACGCGTTTGACGTACAGCAGAAAGCGCTTTTCAAATCAACCTTAGAAGGTAATCATCCCCTTGGCGAGAAGGGTGCAAAAATCAACTGGAACTTAAGCTACGGCAATGTACTTAATGATCAGCCGGATCAGCGTAAAGCATTGTACACCCGTCAGCAGGGTACAGATAATCCGTTCCTGGCAGTGTTATCATCCCTTACTAAAGAGAACTCGACGCTGTTTGGTAAGTTAAACGAGAATTCATATTCAGGTGGTGTAAACTACAGCACCCCGATAAAGATGTTTACTCAGTCTACCTTTAAGGCAGGTTTAGCCAGCTTATACCGCGACAGAGCTTACAATGTACGGTTCTTAGGCCCGTTGCTTAGCGACCAGGTATTGAACGACCCAGACCTTACCAGGCAAATAGAAAGCCTTCCGCTTAACCAGATATTTTCAAGGAATTTGATCAACGCGGGCTATTACGATCTGAATGAGATCAGCAACATCCCGTCGGATTCTTATAATGCTAACTCGCTTACCAATTCAGGATACCTGATGTTGGATAATAAGTTAACAGAAAAACTTCGTTTAGTTTGGGGAGCACGTGTAGAACAGTTTAACGTAAACGTTACCCCAACCGAGTATAGCAACCCAACTGATAAGGTTCACCAGAATTACACTGACGTATTACCATCTGCAAACTTGACTTATAGTCTTACGGATAAGATAAACCTGCGTGGCTCTTACTCCCGTACGCTTGCAAGGCCAGAATTCAGGGAATTGGCAACGTCCTCTTATTACGATTATGAGCTGCTGGCGTTCCAACAAGGTACACCTACACTTAAACGCACAAATATTGATAACTTCGATGTTCGTTTTGAGCTTTTCCCTTCTGCCGGACAAATCTTCTCCGTATCAGGTTTTTACAAGAAGTTTAACAATGCGATCGAAGCGTATAATGACGACGCTACTTCTACCCGTACTATCCGTTACTTTAACAGCGATTATGCAAAAGTTTACGGCGTGGAGTTGGAGGTACGTAAATCGCTGGACTTTATACAGGCGAGCGATTTCCTGAAGAACACTACCGCTTATGCCAACATTTCGGTTGCAAAATCAACAGCACGCAACCCGGTAAACTCAGGGCTTAACCTTAAGTATGCGGAACGCCAGCTGATCGGCCAGGCGCCATACGTGATCAACGCGGGTGTACAGCATGCCTTCTTCCAAAATAAGTTAACCTTTAATGCGCTGTTCAACCGCGTAGGCCAGCGCCTGAGCGTTGCCGCAGGTGGCCAATATGCCAACGTTTACGAAGTGCCGCGCAGTGTGATAGATGCACAACTGGGCGTGAAGGTTTTAAAGGGTAAAGGCGAACTTAAATTTAACGCCGGCGACATACTTAACCAGCGTATAGGCTTTTACTACGACCAGAATGAAAATAAAAAATATGATAGCGGAGATTACACTCAAAGCAGTTACAAGCCGGGGTCAAACTATTCACTTTCATTTACTTACACCTTATAAGTTAACATAGTATTAACAAAGTCTATTGTTATTTAACACTTATTTAAACGATACGTAATGTTGAGTTTAAGAGATAAGAGTTCCTTTGGACACAGAAAAAAAACAAATGATCAAGATGAAAAAATTTTTATTCATTGCGGCTTTAGGCACTAGCCTTTTCGTAGCAAGTTGCTCTAAAAACACAGTTGACAACGGCGGCGGCCCTATAGTAAATCCTACTGACGGCAACGTTGTAACAGTTAGCGGCGATATTACTACTGCCACCAGCTGGTCAGCAGATAAAATCTACTTATTAAAAGGTAACGTATTCGTAACTAATAATGCGGTATTAACTATTGCTCCGGGCACTATCATCAAAGGTGATAAGGCTACTAAAGGTGCTTTGATCATTACCCGCGGTGCTCAGATTCAAGCTGTTGGCACAGTAGATAAGCCAATTGTATTTACATCTAATGTTGCTGCCGGCGGCCGTTCACAAGGCGATTGGGGTGGCGTTATCCTTTTAGGAAAGGCTCCTAACAATGCTGGTACTTCTATCTCTATTGAAGGTATATCTGATGCTACCGACAAAGGTAAACATGGCGGTACCGAAGCTGCTGATAACTCAGGTACTATGAAGTACGTGCGTATTGAATATGCTGGTATACCATTGAGCCCTGATAACGAGATCAACGGTTTAACTTTTGGTTCAGTTGGTTCAGGTACTACTATTGATTATGTTGAAGTTTACCGTTCAGGTGACGACTCTTTTGAATGGTTTGGTGGTACAGTTAACTGCAAGCACTTACTTTCAATTGATAGCTGGGATGATGATTTTGATACTGACAACGGTTTCTCAGGTAAAGTACAATTCGGTCTTGCACAGCGCTTGGCAGCAACTGCTGACGTATCTGGCTCGAATGGTTTTGAGTCTGACAACAATGCAACCGGTACAAACGCTACTCCTCAAACTACAGCTGTTTTCTCAAACATGACCATTTTAGGTCCAAAAGAATCGGCAACTTTCACAGCAATCAATGCTAACTTCCAGCATGGTGCTCAAATACGCCGTAACTCATCTATCAGCATTTTCAACTCAGTAATTGCTGGTTATACTGAAGGTGTGTTTTATGACGATGCCTTACCAGCAGGTGGCGCAGAAAATTCATCTGCTAACCTGGTAGCTGGCCGCTCAGTTTTTTCAAACAACGTTATAGTAGGCAGCAATAGCAAAGGCAATCAAATTAAAGCTTCTAATGCAACAGCTTTAGGCGTAATTACTCCACTGCTAAGTGCACCTAATAACACGTTCCTGCCTGATTCTTACGCCGCTGCTATCTACACAGATCCATATAAATTCGGAGCTGATCTTGCTCCTGCAGCAAGGGCTGGCGTACCTAACTTTATACAGGTAGCGTCTTCACCGGCTTTAATTGGTGCTTTATTCACCAATACTAAAGTTGCTGATGCATTCTTTGAAAAGGTTGCTTTTAAAGGTGCTATTGGTACTACTGACTGGACTGCTACATGGGCTAACTTTAACCCACAAGTAACTCCTTACACTACTCCAGGTACTGTAAACTAATAAACATATAAAATACATAAAGGTGGCTGTTCGCGATAAGCGGACAGCCACCTTTGTTTTGTAGACAGTTACCAATACGAAGAGCATAAACCTTCAAAAACCGCAGTTTTTATCGCGAACTGTAGCTGTCTTTCCATAGTAGCAATTATCTTTAACCAGTATTATCACATGATCGCAAAAGCCATTTTTTCCGTTGCTCTTTTTACTGTGGTGGCAACATCCGCGAAAGCCCAGGAATGTACCACCGATTTCCTCGGAACCAAAACCCTGTACTCAGCGCCACTTGCAGATAACGTTAAAATACCTGACGGTTATAAACCGGTGTTTGTTAACTACGTTGGCCGGCATGGGGCAAGGCACCTTACCAAGTCGCCGCAGGCAGCCTACATTTACAGGCTTATTGCGAAAGCCGACAGTGCTAATGCGCTTACCACATTAGGACAGCAATTGAAGAAAATGGTAGGAGTGTTGGATAAGGTAGAAAAAGGTAACACCAAAAGCATTTCTGTAGAAGGAGCAACCGAACTAATGGGTATTGCCGGGAGGTTATATAAGAACAACCCCAGCGTATTTACAGGCAGGCCTAAGGTAACTGTGGCAGTCACTAAAGAGATACGCACACGCCAGAGCGCAGATGCTTTTCTGAAGGGATTGAAACCACTCTTAAGCAATAGCGAGATCATTGGGACGGGCATTAACGATACTACGCTGAGGTTTTATGACCTGTCTCCGGCTTACCTTGAATTTGAAGAAAAAGGCTCATGGAAGAAAGTTCTTGCCGATCTGAAAAGCTACCTGAGCATACCTGAACTAAACGAGCGTATTGCAGCTCGCTTTTTTACAGCTGATTATGTGAAAAACCTTTCGGCTGATAACAAAGACGTTTTTGTAAGCGACCTTTTTGGCTTTGCCACTATTGTATATTCGCTGGAGCAGGAGATAAAGCAAGCTGGTTACCGCCGCCAGGATGTTAGTTTTCAAAGTTTTTTTACCTGTGATGAGCTGGCTACCCTTAGCCGGATTGATGTAGCTGAAGATTTTTTCAAGAAGGGGCCTGGCACCGACATCAACGGAATACAGGTTAAAATAGCTGCGCCGCTTTTGGTGGATTTTATACAAACAACGGATAACTACATTGCAGATAAAAAGATCAGCGCGAACCTCAGGTTCTCTCATGCGGAGACCATATCTCCCCTGGCGGCATTACTTAACCTAAATACCACAGCCAACATGGGGACTTACCTGCAGCTTATAAACAAGAACTGGCAATCCGGCAAGGTAATACCACTAAGTGCTAACATACAATGGATACTTTACCGCAACAATGCAGGAAAATACCTTTTACGCTGCTTGCTGAACGAGAAGGACCCGAGCATTCCCGGGTTAAAACCTGCTTATACTAATTTTTACGAGTGGAAAGATGTAAAAGCTTACTACATCAAGCGATTGAAAGCAATAGGTGCTAATCCCAAAAGCAACATGCTTAGCTATCTTAAAGAGGTAAAGTAATCATCAAAAAAGGTAAAGAAAGTACTAGCGGTACCTGGTTTATCCTGCTATTTTTGAGTTGCTCAGAGAGTATATAGCATCTATCAATTTAGCGAACCAATTATCATGAAATCTTACCTACTATCCGGCTTGGCTGCACTGCTTTTGTCTGGTTTAACCGGCTTGTCTGCTAACGCACAGGATGCTGCTGCCCCTGTTGCGGTTGCAAAAGCAAAGCTGCAGACCGGTAATCTTGCACCTACACCGCCAATGGGTTGGAACACTTGGAACACCTTTCAAACTCGGATAGATGAACCTTTGCTAAAAGGTATGGTTGATGCGTATGTATCGTCGGGTATGCGCGATGCCGGATATAAGTACTTTGTATTGGACGACGGATGGATGACCATGGAACGCGATGCCAGCGGCAATTTAGTTGCCGATCCTAAAAAGTTCCCGAACGGTATGAAAGCCTTGGCCGATTATGTGCATAGCAAAGGGTTAAAGTTTGGTATATACAATTGTGCCGGCTGGAAAACCTGTGCCGGTTACCCGGGTTCGCGCGGGCACGAGTACCAGGATGCTTTGCTATATGCATCATGGGGCGTTGATTTTTTGAAATATGATTGGTGTAATACCGATAGCCTGAACGCGCGCGAAGCTTACATTACAATGAGTGCGGCTTTAAAAGCAACCGGTAGACCAATAGTGTTTAGCTTGTGCGAATGGGGGAACCATAAACCATGGCAATGGGCCGGCGGTGTTGGCGAACTTTACCGTACTACCGGAGACATTACTGCTAATTTTGATAAAGACAAACATATGGGTACCTGGAGCGCCCTTAGTGTAATGCATATTTTAGATCAGCAGGTTAACATTCGCCAGTTTAACGGACCCAATCACTGGAACGATCCGGACATGCTGGAGGTTGGCAATGGTATGAGCTACAGTGAGGATAAGGCGCATTTCTCTATGTGGTGCATGCTGTCTGCTCCGCTTGCTGCCGGAAACGATCTTAGGAAAATGTCAGACCAAACTAAATCCATCCTGACCAATAAGGAAGTAATTGCCATTGATCAGGATGAATTAGGTATAGCGGCGTATAAAAAAGCATTGCCGGACAGTATAGAAGTTTGGGTTAAGCCTTTAAAAAACAACGATGTAGCCGTTTGCTTTCTTAACAGATCGGCCAAATCGCAAAAGCTGGATATAAAATGGGCCGACCTTAACCTGGAAGATAAAACCACCGGATTAAACATCAGCTTTAATACCAGGCAATACGCCGCCCGCGATCTTTGGACAAAAACAGCCACAGGTACAACCAAGGGCAGCTTTAAGCAGGAAATTCCGATGCATGATGTAGTGATGCTCCGGCTAACTGCGAAGTAACGCAATATTGCTAAGCCATTCTGCCTGCTTTTTCTACCAGGTTTTTAACTGCTGTGGTGCCGGCATAATCATCCAGGTACTTGGTGTCTTTGCTGTACATCTTTAGCAGGCCGCCTTCGTACTCGATACTCACCCAGCCTTTAAAGCCAGACTGCTTTATTATCTTAAACATCTTATAAAAGTCGGTTTCTGGGTCGTCGCCATTGGCAGCAAATACATGCGATTTAGCGTGTACTCCTTTAGCAAACGGCATTAGTTCAGTAATGCCTTTATACTTGTCGTACTCTTCCAGGCACCTGGTTTCCATATACCCGGCAATGTCGTTTGTTTTCGGCTTAGTGCGGTTTATGCAAAAGTTACCAAAATCGGCTAACGTACCGCAGTGCTCGCTGTTCACCTGTTTCATAACACCGGCCAGCCAATCTCCGTTGCAGGATATACCTATGTGGTTTTCTACTATAACGTCCACCTTGCTCTTACTGCCATATTCAATAAGGCGGTTAAGGCTGTCAGCTGCTGCCTTAGCTACTTCGGCAGGGTCGCCATCCCCCTCAACGTTCACGCGTATCATAGGGCATCCAAGCGCGGCGGCAGCATCTATCCATTTATGATGATTGTCTACGGCTTTCAACCGGGCGGTTTCGTTTAAGTCGCCTAAAACACCTTCACCATCAATCATTATCCGCAGGTTGTAGCTGCCGGCATCTTCCGAACGCTTTTTAAGCTCAGCTAAAAAGACGCTGTCTTTAGCTTTATCTGCAAAAAACATAGAGCAGTAGTCTAACCCTGATATGCCAAGCTCTTTTGCTTTTGCAGGGAAGTCGAGCGCTCTCAATTGCCCCGACCAGAACTGGCTGGCGAAAGAGAATTGTGACACTGCTATTTTAAAGAATAGTTCTTTACTGCTTTCAGCATACAGATACTGCGGCACGGATGCGGCAACGGCTAAGCTAGCAGTGCCAAAGGCAGTTTGCCTTATAAAAGCTCGTCTGTTAGTTTTCATCATAATTGGTTTTGGCTAATTGGTGGTTTGTAAATTGAAGGTATTAAATAAAGTGTTACAAATAGTAAATTTTACTAAATAAAAATTTCACCAGGAGTTATAATAAGGATTAGTATTTTTAACCGATGATTACACAAGCGGAGATTGACGAGTTTGTACTTAATGGTGCCCGTATTTACATTCCGCATGTGTCGTTAGATTGTGCCATTTTTGGCTATCATGAGCAACAGTTAAAGCTTTTGTTGATAAAACACAAAGCTGTTGACGGCTGGTGCCTGCCCGGCGGTTACATAAAGCGGACGGAAAAACTTGCGGATGCAGCTGCCCGGAACGTAAAAGAACGCACTGGTGTGGATGGCCTTTTTCTGCAGCAATTTAAAACGTTTGGCGACCCCAACCGTGTAAAGTTTGAAGAAATTGATGAGCAGCTTTGGTACCGTATAATGGGCGTGAAGATTACCAAAGACAACTGGTTGATAGATCAGACCATATCGGTAGGGTTTTACGCCATTACAGATTTTTCTCGTACCGTGCTCGAGCCCGGCTTTCTTGCTGTAGAATGCGCATGGTTTGATATAGATGCCTTACCCAAACTGGAGTTTGATCATGACGAGATGGTGCGCGAGGCATTACACACCATGCGTATACAGTTGTACCATTACCCAATAGGTTACAATATGCTGCCGGGCAAGTTCACCCTATCAGAGATCCACGCGCTGTATCAAACAATGCTTGGCAAAAAACTGGATGTAAGTAACTTTACAAAAAAGCTGATTGCCTTGGGCTTGTTGAAGAAGCTTGACGAGAAACGGAGCATAGGGGCGCACCGATCGCCACATTTGTACAGCTTTGTTAAAGAACGTTATGAAGAAGCCCTTAACGAGGGTATCGTGTTAAGCTAAGCCTAGTAATTAACATAACTTTCTGTAAAGCTGCCGTCGCTGTAAAGGTCTATTAACCCGTAGCCGGGGGCAGTTTCGCGCCGGTTGCCTTCCCACCATGCACCACTTACGGCGCCATCGCAGATGTAAGTAACATTGTTATAAACCAGTTTCTCTTGCAGGTGGATGTGCCCGCTTAGGCAGAGTTTAACATTAGGATGTTTGTAAAACAACGAGATGATCTTCGATGTATCGGTATGCATATCTCCGCCAAGCATAACCCATTTGTTTACAACATCATCTTCAATAAGGTTGGTAGCCGTAAGAATAGGTATGTGCGACATTATCAGAACAGGTGTATCAGCGCTTGTGGATTTCAGTTCGTTTTCAAGCCAGGCGAACTGCTCATCACCTAACTTGCCAATGTACCACGTGCCATCAACATCAAGATGAACACTGTCGAGAATAATAAATTTCCAGCCGTTCTTTTCGAAGCTGTAATAGGGTACGCTTAAGCCAAGCTGATCCATAGCGTATTTCTTACCATAAATTGCCTGGCCCTTAGTGTTCTCGTTCCACCAGATATCGTGATTGCCTAAACAGTATTTTACGGGGAGGCTGCATTCTTTATGTAGAAGATCTTTGGTGAGTTTCCATTGTGCATCAATTACACCAAGGTTCTCTTTGTTCATGTCAAACACAATGTCACCACCGTTCAGGATCATGTCTACACGCGGCGCTTGCTGCTGTACATGATGCAGGCACCGCGCGTACCTTGCAGGGGCGTTAAATTTATCTTTCAGGTGTACATCTGTAAGATGCGCAATACGCATTACTTTTTTAGCACCTGTGTTTTGCTGAAGTGTGAAAGCAGGGGCAAGCAGCAGGCCCCCCAGGTTTTTTAAAGCAGATCTTCTTTGCATGTCAAATCGCTATTTAGCGGCTTTAAGAAGGTTTAAAATTTTATAGAACAGCGCCGTATTGGGATACGTGCCGGTAAAGTCCTGCGCGTGAGGCCCATAAGCAAATACCGGTACGTTAATGCTGGTATGGTCGTTTGTGCTAAAAGAACCCAGTACCATGCCGTTGTTTGCTGATGCGTCAAGCAGGGTAAGACCGCCCGTCTCGTGATCTGCTGTAATGATTACAAGCGTTTCGCCGTCCTCATCTGCAAATTTCAGTGCTTCAGCTACAGTTTTATCCAAGTCGTGAAGTTCGGTAACTACATAGGGCAAATCATTAGCGTGACCGCCATAGTCAATTTGCGCACCTTCGGCCATAATAAAAAAGCCTTTTTTGTTGCCGGACAATAAACGTATTGTTTGCAGTATCGATGTTTTAAGCATATCGCCCCGGCCGTCTTTTACCGGGCGGGTATCAGCATCGCTTAATAGCACCAGCTGTTTACCTCCGTTTGCCTTTTCAAGTTCGTTTAATTTTAAATGCAACTGATAACCGGCAGCACTTAACTTGTTCATCAGGCCTTTATCCTTGTTTTGAAGAAAGCTTTTTTGATTAGAGCCAATCAGTACATCAACATGACTTGTCAGCAGATCGGCAGCTATTGCGTTGGATGAATCACGGTCGGGCTGGTGTGCGTAAAACGCAGCAGGTGTGGCATCAGTAATGTCGCCGCTGCTTATGATACCTGAACGGATACCGTGTGCTGAAAGTGCATCGGGCAGGTTAGCTAACGGTTCGTCGTTTGGCCCTGTACCAATTGCGCGGTTGTTGGTCTTGTGACCGGTGGCCATAGCGGTAGCACCTGCTGCCGAATCGGTGTTGCCAGAATTGCTTGCAGCCGTTTGTGAAAAGCCAATGAAGCGGCACTGTGTGATATTAAGCTGGCCATGGTTGGCGGTTTGCCCCGCCTGTAATTGCGCCGGCCCCATGCCATCACCAATTATCAAGATAACGTTTTTCACTTTCTTGTTAGCACCATCAATCTTGTAGGCTGGCTTATACACCTGGTAAGGTGAAGGGTTCGCAAACAGAAGTTTCTTACGGTTAATGTAAAAGTCATGCAGTTGCTGCGGGTGGTCCGTGTTGATCCAATCGGCGCCAAGTTTTTCCAGTTGTATCCAACTGTTAGGGCTGTCGGGCGTAGCCCAAAACCTGAAAGGCTTATGCCGCTGATGAGCGGCTTCAATCATCTGCCGTAACTTAACAGAGTCCTGCCGGGTTAACGTTCCTTTACCGTTCCACTTTGTATATTCGGTAATTGCATCACTGATCATAGCAACACGACTTATCTGTTGGTCGGTATATTTGGTATAGGGCCGTCCGTCAAAAAGAATGTAGCTTGGGTAATCTGTAAAATGTGCCGGCTCGGGCATGTCGCCGCTTAATACAACACGTACGCAATGTTTATTTGCAGGATCATTGAAAACGCGCTGATAAGGTGCCAGTTCGCGCAGCAACTCAGGTATCACATGTTCATGGTCTTCCTTAATGTCAATAACCAACTGCAGCGAGAAAGATGAATCAGCATACGGGCGGCCGTTGTTCTTAGTGAAAAGGGCAACTAAAGGCCTTAAATAAACACTATCAAGTGTAAAGCCATCCCTGATCTCCTCCTTAGCATGGGCCACATATAGACGACCGTTATGAAAATACACATCAGCTTCTATAGAGCCCGCGCCTGAATAATAGGCCTGTAAAAAAGGTATGTTCTGCCGGTAATCATTATGGCTATGACCACGGTTTACAAGCGGGCGGATGTTGGCTGGTGCGATATCGCTGTTTGTTTTATTAGTTCTCGGCTGCGCGAAGATGGTGGAGGCGAACCCCAGCAAGAACAACAAACCACTGGTAAATACATGTAGTTTCATAAGGATATACCCAATATGCTTAGAACATTATAAACCGCAATGGTAACAATTGATTAATAAATTACAATTCAGCCTACATTAAGCTTATGTTACAACGAGCTAAATGGTTTTAATAGAACAAGCTTTCAGCCTGAAGTTCCTCTTTTGTGCCGCCGGGCGCTGTAACATAAATCTTGAGCGGTGTTTGCCTCACGCGATACTGCCCCGGTACCTGTACAGGAGTACTGTAAATGTACTTTACCTGCATTTTATGTAGGCCTTTTGCCAGTGGTAAAACAGACTCGGCTTCAGTAATTTTCTCGCCATCTACAAATACCTGTGTATCGGTGTATGATGCTTGCCCAAAGTTGTAGCTTCCGTCCTGATCAATGTTGATGAAGCCGTTGTACACCACACCAAAGTAAGGAGTGTCTTTTTTAAACGCCTCTGAATTAAGCTGTGGTGTAGTTGCTGAATCAGTCAGCAGTACATAATCCAACTGATCGGGTGAGGTAAAGCGGCCCTTTACCAGCTTGTATTTCAAGCCGGGCTTAGCAGCAGTAATATTTATTGCAGGCATAACAGCACGGTTTACCAGCAGTACACGCGTCGCTATACTGCGCCTGCCTTTAGGTGTTATTACCCTGGTTTTAAACTCCCTTTTTTCATTTGCAGGAACTATAATGGTAACAGGCGAGGTATACTCCCAATCGGTATCTAATGGATCTCGACCGTTAAGGGTATAGTAGATCTTAGCGCCCGGTACAACTGACTTTGGTTCAAAAGTAAATTTGCTGCCAATAAGTATGGTGTCCAGCGTGGGCAATGCCGTTGGCACCCGGTAATTGTAACCCATATACTCTAAACGGTTAAAGTGTTTTGCAAGCCGCACGTTGGCAAAGTTGTCGTAGTTTTTATTGGCAGGTTTGCTCCATGCAACTTCTGCCAGGGCAAACAACCGCGGAAAGATCTGGTATTGCAGTTTAGCTACGGTAGGCACATATTCCGTCCATAAGTTACCTTGCGTGCCTATCACATATTTTTGCTCGTCTGGTGTAAGTTGTTTGGATACCGGATCATAGTCGTATGTTTCCTGCAGTACGGCATATCGGCCAAAAGATACCGGCTCCTGGGGAGAACCGCTCTGGTAATGGTCAAAGTAATTGCCCGTTGTCTGGGGTGTCATAATAACGTTATGGTGCTGGCGCGCGGCTGCAATACCACCTTCTTCGCCCTGCCAGCTCATCACGGTTGCATTTGGCGCGAGGCCGCCTTCCAAAATTTCATCCCACCCTATGATACTGCGTCCTTTGGAGTTAATGAACTTTTCCATCCGCTGGATAAAGTAACTTTGTACCTCTTTTTCATCTTTTAGGCCTTTTTCTTTCATCAGGCCCTGTACAAAGGCCGATTCTTTCCAGGGCTGCTTGTTGGCCTCATCGCCGCCTATATGAATGTATTTGCTCGGGAACAAATCCATCACCTCGGTAAGCACGCCTTCCAGGAAGGTGAAGGTTTCTTCGGTAGGGCAGTAAATGCCGTTAATACTGCGTGCCGGTGCTTTGGGGTCTGCAGGCTCACAACGTAATTCGGGGTAGGCTCTTAGCGCCGCGTCCGAGTGTGCGGGCATCTCAATTTCGGGAATTACATTTATGTAGCGCGCTGCTGCAAATTTTACTACATCGCGTATCTGCTCCTGTGTGTAAAAGCCGCCGTAGTTAAGGCTGTCCGGCCAATCGCGGTTGTTGCCGAACATGGTTTGCTGGCGAAAGCCGCCTACCTCGGTAAGCTTAGGATACTTTTTTATCTCAATGCGCCAACCCTGCCCATCCACCAGGTGCCAATGAAAATTGTTGAGCTTATAATACGCCATCATTTCTATCACTTTCTTCACCTGCGGTACAGTAAAGAAGTGGCGGGATACATCCAGCATCATACCGCGATAGCCAAATCTGGGGGAGTCTTCAATAGTTACACATGGTAATAGTTCTGCAGCAGACGGCTCTACCGGGAGCAACTGTAAAAGCGTTTGCACGCCATAGAACAACCCGGCGTTTTTACCGATGATAGTGATCTTTTTTGGAGTGATTGTAAGCTTGTAGCCTTCAGGGGGCAGCTTATCGGCACCAACAGTAGTAAGCACCAGTCCGGTACTTGCCTTGCTTTTTTTGTTGTATTTCGCTACTTTATTCTTGAAATGACGATTAGTTAAAAGATAATCTTTAAGAAACAGCACAGCTTTATCTTTTGGGTCATCGGCTTTAATCAGCGTTGATTCGTTTAACTTAAAATAACCAGCAGCCGGTATAACGGAGGCAGGCGCCGGGATAATGCCCATATAAGGGTCTGCCGGTGCCTGTGCTTTGGCTTGCCCTAAGAATAATGCACCCAGCAATATTAAGATTATACAGGAAAGTTTGTGGCGTTGAGAGATGTAGTAGTTCATTATAAAGTAAATGTGAGATAAGGCAAGTTAAAAATTATCCCTGCTAAAATGCGGCGGCTATGGTAACAATTAGTTGACAAGCTTATATTTACCGTTCATTAAATTTTTGTGATGGTTGATATTTGCTGCATAGGCCACATTACCCTCGATAAAATTGTCACCCCGCGCGCTGTAAGGCACATGGCCGGTGGCACTGCTTTTTACTTTTCGCATGCTATGCGGCACATGAATATAAACTACAGCCTTGTAACGGCACTTGCAGAGAGTGAAATGCAGAGTGTTGCAGACCTCCGCGAGTTGGGGATATCTGTAAAAGCGTTGCCCAGCAAGCATACCGTTTACTTTGAGAACATATATGGCGATAACCAGGATAACCGCACCCAGCGGGTTTTGCAGGTTGCTGATGCGTTTAGCGTAGAGTCTCTGAAGGATGTTGAAGCGACGATATTTCATCTTGGCCCGCTATTGGCGCATGATGTACCAACCAGCCTGATAAAGGACTTGTTTGGCCGGGGCAATGTGTCTGTTGATGCACAGGGCTATTTGCGTGAGGTGGTAGACAAACAAGTTAAGGCGATTGACTGGGCCGATAAGCGTGCGGCGTTGCAATATGTAGATATCCTGAAAGTAAATGAGCATGAACTGGAGGTACTGACAGGTAACGCCGACATCCGTGAAGGAGCTAAGATACTGGCTGAGTGGGGCGTAAAAGAGGTGGTAGTTACCCTTGGCAGCATGGGTTCGGTAATTTATGCGGACAGCGTGTTTTACGATATTCCACCGTATACGCCTACCGAGGTTGTAGATGCTACAGGTTGCGGCGACACCTATATGGCTGGTTACCTTTACCGCCGAGTTAAAGGTGATGATATTGCAGATGCCGGAAGGTTCGCGTCGGCAATGGCAGCCTTAAAGATTGAGAATGCCGGACCGTTTAGTGGCACAGAAGATGACGTTCGCGCGATCATGGCAAAGTAGCCAAACCCTTATCTTGCGGAAACGTTAAAGCTACATGCCTTTAAAAGACCGTCCGCCTGTAAAAGCTATTCCTACACTAACCCTTAAGGAACGGCTGGCAGCATTGCGCAGCTTGCCTGCATTTTTCAGGCTGGTTTATCAAACGAGTCCGGGTATGACGCTGGTAAACGTCTTACTGCGTTTTATACGATCTGCCCTGCCGTTGCTTATCCTGTATGTAGGTAAGCTCATTATAGACCAGGTGGTGCTGGCCACAAAGACGAGCGGGACCAGCCCACACCCGTATATATGGGAACTTGTCGGGCTGGAGTTTGGCCTGGTAATTTTTAATGATGTACTTGGGCGCGCAATTACGCTGTTTGACAGTTTGCTTGGCGATCTCTTTTCTAACCATACCTCTGTAAAGATCATGAACCACGCGGCCACGCTGGACCTAGACCAGTTTGAGGACGCGGTTTTTTACGATAAACTTGAAAGGGCGCGACAGCAAACCGTTGGCCGGACAATACTGCTTTCGCAGGTAATGAGCCAGGTGCAGGACCTGATCACTATGGGCTTTCTTGCTGCCGGGTTAATGGCTTTTAATCCCTGGCTTATTCTGTTGCTGCTCGTAACCATACTCCCGGCGTTCTTGGGCGAATCTTATTTTAACGACCAGACTTACGCGCTCAGTAGGCGACAAACGCCCGAGCGCCGTGAACTGGACTACCTGCGCTACCTGGGTGCCAGTGATGAGACTGCAAAAGAAGTGAAGATGTTTGATCTTTCGGCATTTATCATCGATAGATTTAAGGTTCTTTCTAACAAGTTTTATTTCGATAATAGGCGCATTGCTATTCAGCGATCTGCCTGGGGTACCGGGTTTGCTTTGCTGGGTAGTTTAGGCTACTACGGCGCTTACGTGTACATTATTGCGCGTACGGTTAGCGGGCACATTACCTTGGGAGAACTTACCTTCTTGGCAGGCTCATTCAGGCAGCTGCGTTCTTTGCTCGAGGCGATACTTACCCGTTTTACCGCCGTATCGCAAGGCGCGGTTTATCTGCAAGACTTTTTTGAGTTCTTTGATATTCAGCCGAAGATCCATCCTCCTGCCAATCCGCTGCCATTTCCTAATCCAGTTATACAGGGCTTTACTTTCGAGGATGTTGGCTTTAAATACATCCACTCTGAACGCTGGGCCAACCGGCATTTAAGCTTTACCCTGCACCCCGGAGAAAAACTGGCGTTGGTAGGCGAAAATGGTGCGGGCAAAACCACCCTGGTTAAGCTGCTTGCCCGGCTTTACGACCCGACTGAAGGACGGATTTTACTTGATGGCCGCGACCTTAAGGAGTACGATCTTACCGAGCTTAGGCTCAACATAGGCATCATCTTTCAGGATT
Source organism: Mucilaginibacter terrenus (assembly GCF_003432065.1). Taxonomy (NCBI): domain Bacteria; kingdom Pseudomonadati; phylum Bacteroidota; class Sphingobacteriia; order Sphingobacteriales; family Sphingobacteriaceae; genus Mucilaginibacter; species Mucilaginibacter terrenus. The sequence continues at coordinate 650,275 of NZ_QWDE01000002.1, forward strand.
ACCTGCGGTACCAGATGACGTTCTCACAAAATATTGCTACAGGTAACATCGCCCATAAAGAAAATGCAGAGCTGATAAAAGCAGCTGCGAAACAAAGCCTGGCCGATGAGCTGGCGCAAAGGCTGCCGGGCGGCTACAATCAAATGCTTGGTAAACGCTTTTTCGAGGGTGTAGAACTCTCGGGCGGTGAGTGGCAAAAGGTGGCCGTTGCCAGGGCGTATCTGCGTGACGCGCAGTTACTGATACTTGATGAACCAACTTCCGCTTTGGACGCACGGGCAGAGTTTGAGGTATTTGAACGGTTTGCAGAACTTACGAAAGGACGTATGGCAGTGCTTATCTCGCATCGTTTTTCTACCGTCCGCATGGCCGACCGCATCCTGGTACTCCAGCAAGGGCAGATTGCAGAAGTTGGGAACCATCAGGAACTGTTGGCAAAAGGCGGCCGTTATGCAGAGCTGTTTAATTTGCAGGCGGCGGGGTATAAGTAAGTAGAACGATTATCAATTAATCAAAATAGTTAAGCCAGCAGCTTGTTCTAATATTGTTAAATCCGGGTCGGAATGCGATAAAATATATAATCCAATACGAAATATTCCTTTGATGTTAACCGCTTCTACTGAACTAATACTGTAGCTAAATTTTTCATCGTCAGAAACTAACTCAAAGGTATCCCCTTTATTTAGTTCACCTTCAATCAATGTACCGATGATAACTTTCTCGCGATTGATCACGTCGAAAATAGTACTGATGTTGAACTTAGCCTTAGTGTTGTTGGACATGCTTACATTCCTAGCTGGTTCATTACATACTCAAACGTAAATGTCCAGTTTTTGATGGATTGCTCGGTGCTTTGCCCGCTGCCATGGCCGCTGTCAAAATCCATGTGAAGAATAACCGGGCTTACCTGGCCCGGGTTGTTTTGTACAGCTGCCACAAACTTCTTGGCGTTCATTGGGTCCACGCGTGTATCGTTAGCGCCGGAGGTTACCAGCATAGGAGGGATGTTCACACCTGCCCGTATATTGTGGTATGGCGAATAACGCAGTAACCATTGAAATTGCTCAGTATCTTCAGCTGCACCATATTCAGGTATCCAGTAGCGTGCTATCAGGAACTTATGGTATCGTAGCATATCTAATAAAGGAACCTGGCACACAATGGCTTTAAACAGGTCAGGGCGCTGGGTTGCCGCAGCACCCATCAGCAAACCACCGTTGCTGCCGCCCATGGCTACAATCCTGGTGGTGTTGGTGTACTTTTCTTTTACCAGCCACTCGGCACAGGCATAAAAATCGTCAAAGCAGTTTTGCTTTTTAGCCAGCATGCCATCCAGGTGCCATTGTTCGCCAAACTCGTCGCCACCGCGTATACCCGGCTCAACCAAAATACCACCAGCATTAATGAAGGGCGCATAAAAACCCATATAGCCCGGCTTTATGCCCGACTGAAAACCTCCGTAAGCAGTAAGCAATACGGGATTGTTACCATCCAGCTTAATGTCTTTACGGTGCACCACAAACACAGGCACACGTGTGCCATCCTTGGAATTGTAGAATTTTATTTCACCAACAATATTGCTCATATCCACAGGTAAATGCCTTTGATAGAACAAGCGCCACTTGTATTCTTTCGGCGAGGCAACGTAAGTTTTTGGTGTGGAAGTAAACGTTACAAGCGATATATAAACAGAATCTAACTCCCGGTCGTAACTAACGCTGCCGATGCTGCCTTTTTCGGGCAGGGGCATAGCACGCAGCTTTTTACCGTTTAGGTCATAGATAGTAAGACGGCTCACCAAGTCCAGCTTATCTTGTACAATAATGCTGTTCTTAGTTACTACGCAATTTTCCATTACTGTTTTGCCTTCAGGTATAAGAGTTTTCCAGTATTTGTAATCTGGCTGCGCCTTGTCGGCTATCATGAGTTTGTAGTTCGGCGCATTGTCATTTGTCATTATGTACAACTTATCGCCAATGGCATCCGGGTATGCCGCAAACTTTTTGCTGCTGTATATCTGCTTTCCTTCTTTAGCGCTGCCGGTGGGGCGTATTTTAAGTGTGTTTGAGTAAAAGTCACTTTCGCCGCTGAAGGTAACATCGCTGTAGCGGTTATCGTAAATGTAGTAGCTGTTCTTGGCGTCGGCTACGGTACCTATAAACACGGCTTTCTCAACCGGATCGCCCACCTTCAGCAAATAGGTTTTAAGCGGATTTTGCTTGTCTACATCTTCCTGGCTGCGCAGGGTAATATAGGCATGCTGCTGGTCACGCGTCCATTGAAAGCCGAAAATGTTATGTAAGGGCGGCAATAGCTGCTTGCCTGTGCGGGTATCAATAAAATATACTGTGTTTACTTCGGCACCACTTTTTTGCGCGTTTACCGCGGCGCGCTCACCATCATAAGTATAATTGATGCCGGTAGTAGACGTCTTACCCGTACTGTCCAGCTGTACCGGATCCCAGATCAATATCTTTTTACCATTAAGAATGGTGTAGGTTTTAGATTGTTTATCGCCTTTAAGTTTTACCGTTTGGAAAACGCGTTTGCCCACATTGTTCAGCGGGCCTTCATAGTCCATGTTGATGTAAGCTGCTATTTGTTCCTGCAGGCCTGCATGTACCTTTTGAGTTTTGGCCAGGTATTCAACACCATAATCATGTTGTTTTTGGGTCCACTCTATAACTTTTTCATCTTTCTTGTCTTCCAGCCAGCGGTAGTTATCAGTAAGGACAACGTTGTGCAGGGTGTCAACGACGGGAATGGCTTTGGTTTTAGGCGGATCGAATTTAGTTTGGGCGTTTGCGGCCATAGAAGCAGATATAATGGTAGTAACAAGCAGAAGCTTTTTCATTGTTTAAAGCATTAAGGGATGAGGTAGCTAAATATAGGTATTTAGCACAACAAGGTCCCTTAATGCTGCAACAAAAAGCCTATAGCGCCTCGTGAACCGCTGTTGCTTCCGGTATTACTACTTTATCGTTTGATCTTTTCTTTTTAGTAAGATTATCTACTCTTCTCAATAAGAAGATGCTCACTACCGAGATCAGTACTATGGCATAACCAACCCAATTGTAGTGTTGCAATGGGCTTCCCTTAGATGCCTGTACTACAATTGAACCACTGATAACCGCGCCAACACCACCAGCTATTTGCTGCATAGAGGCGTTTATGCTCATGAAAGCACCACGATCGCTCATCTCTGGTATAGCGCTCACAAGGGCTCCGGCAGGAACCATACGGCTCATTATACCCATCATCATCAATACGTTAAATATAACCACTTGCCACAAAGGGGTACGACCTAGATTCGTATAAAGCACACACATGATCATCATCCAAACGGATGCGATAGCGTATATGGTGAATTTATCTTTCTTATCGCTCATTTTGCCTATCATCGGCATTACTATAAGGCCGCTTATGCCGGCAACCATTAGCAATATGGTAAGCTGATCGTAGCTAACACCCAGGTTATTCACCGCGAATGCGCTTCCAAAAGGCATCATCATGTAACCGCCTATAGACATAAGGGCTGTAGCTGCAAAGCCAACACGGTAGTTGCTTTTGGCTACAGTATGCCACAAATGTTTAAAGGCCGACCTGTCCTGCTGGATAGCTAAATGCGCGGTAAGCGGCTTCAGGTAAACAGCAATCGCGATAAAGATAAGCAGGCTTATTGCAGCAACCATCCAGAAAGGTGCCTCCCAGCGCCAAAGTGTAGCAATATAAATGCTGATAGGCACGCCCAATACCTGGCTTGCACCAAACCCCATCTGTGTAAAGCCCATCACGCGTCCACGCTGCTGTAACGCGAAAATGTCAGTTATAATAGCCATAGATATAGAGCCGATAACACCACCAAATAACCCAGTTATGATGCGGGCGGCCAACAACGCAGGGTACGACTCTGCAAAACCGCAGAATATAGTGCCGATAATAAATCCACTGTAAAAAAACAGCAGGAGCTTTTTGCGGTCGAATTTGTCTGCAAAACCGGCTGCCAGCAAGCCGGACAGACCCGCGCTGAAAGCATACGCAGATACAGCCACACTAAACGCAGCAGGTTTAAGGTTGAGTGATTTCATGAGCATATCGCCCAGCGGCGACATTACCATAAAATCGAGTATAACTGTAAAGCCGGTTATAGCTAATATAAATATTACGAATTTTTGGTACCTTGTAAATGGTACCGCTTGTTGTTGTTCCATATGTTAGATTAATTCACAGCAATTGTAGCCGTGTTGATTTATCAATTTAATTATTTGCTGGTGGTTTAAGGTAGCAGAGACAACCCTCAGCACCCTGTCCTCATCTTCCAGGTCGACACTTAATTGCTCAACGCCATTTAAATTGCGCAGCATTGCACATACCGCAGTCTTGTCGGCCTCGCAGCTGATGTTGGTTTTAAATAGCAATATGTTATCGAAGTTTTCCATACCTACTTTTTTAAAGCTTTTATAACCATTTCAAATGTCTTCCAAAGCACCTCGTCAGTCATTTTAAAAGGCATCCCGCCGAGGCTTTGGCCTTCATAGTCAAATCTGGCAAGCGAGTAAAGCGGCGAAAACGCAATGGACCAGTAACATTCAAACGGCATCTTTTCTATTTCGCCTCGTTCTATAATATTGTGCATGAACTTGCTCATTACCTGTTTAAAGTCCTGAAGAAAACCTGTCAAAAACTTTTCCTGGTAGCTTGAACTGCGCAACTGATCAAAAAACATATTTAGCTGAGGATGCTCTTTCATAAAGCGGTAACGGTTTATCCATTGTACGCGCAAACCTTCTTCAAAAGACATCTCGGGGTCGAAGTCGCGTATCAAGGCTTCGCTGAAAAGTGAACCTCCATCAGCGGCTATGTTGATGATTAGGTCGTCCCGGTCTTGGTAATAGATGTATAAGGTAGCTACAGAGATGTTGCAGGCTTTAGCTAGCTTATTCATGCTAAAGCCTTCCAAGCCGTTATTTACGATCAGCTCAATGGCTTTTTGCTTTACAAGTTGTTCTTTGTCGATATTTCTGGACCGCATAGCTATTGCAAAGATAAATGAATATTCATTCATTTATAACACTTAAGAAAAAAGATTTACGCTAAAGGATCGTGGATGATTTATGGATATATAGCAGCAACAAAGGAGTTGTTGTGCTATTACATTTTGTGATAAGGTTTAGGATTGATGTAAAGATATGGCGACAGGGCGGATAATCATATACGTATAACTACCTGATTTTCCCCTCTTTTTTTAGGGTGAAAACACCTGTTGTATAAAGGTAATTTGATTTGTACGTAATGGTGGTACAATAACTGTGAGCAAAGTTTGGGATGTACAATGACTGCGGAATTATTTGTCGATATCCCGTATTGTAGCTGTTAGCTAAACTGTTAGTGCATACAAACCTAAGCGCCCTGTATCCGACTGGTATAAGATCCTATGACATAAGATTTTTTAAAGCAGCTACGGCATTCATATCTTTTGATTGGAAGCCAAAATAGCAATGTTTTCATCCACAAAGGTCTGGCGGTGCGATAGGTAAGTATACCATTGGCGCATTTTGGGCATTTGCCTTTACTGTTGTTGTTTGTTTGCATAAGGGGTCTTGTAAACAGTTAACGTATAGCAGAGGAGTAATGCAGTATCCTGAAGTTTACAAGCTGCAAAACCGTTGATCAAATATAACCAATTATAGCTTTTGGGAATAAAAAAAACCTATAAACTATTAGTAATAAGTAATTTACTTGAGTATAGGATACTTTGATAATTTATAATTAAGAGTTTTGTGCAATTTGAGGGGCTTGTATTTCTTGTAGCGAAAGTGGAATAAGTTTTTTGGTTTTTAAAAAAGTAATTGTTACGATCAGCAGGGTCATGCTTCCGCCAAATATTACCGCAGGTATAGTTCCAAATAGCTTTGCCGCCATGCCAGACTCAAAATCGCCGATTTCGTTTGATGAACCAATAAACATAGAGTTTACGGCAGATACCCGTCCACGCATCTGATCAGGTGTAAGCAGCTGCATTAGCGTACCTCTTATAATCACACTCACACTATCGAAGCTACCTTGCATAAACAAAAAGGCCAGGGATAGGTAAAACTCACGCGACAAGCCAAAGCCAATTATAGCAACTCCAAAGCCTGCAACTGCTATCAGCAGATTTCGCCATGGCCGTGTAACGGGAGAGAAGCGAACCATAATGAGCATTGTAAGCGCAGCACCAAGAGACGAAGCCATACGCATTACACCAAGACCTTCGGCACCTACATGCAGTATATCCAATGCGAATACTGGTAATAAAGCCACCGCTCCGCCAAAGAACACAGAAAAAAGATCCAGGCTCATGGCGTAAAACATGATCTTATTGGTGAATACAAAATTGAGGCCTTCTTTAAGGCTTTTCCAGATGTTTTCTTTTGGTACAAATACCGGCGGAAACTTACGAAGCCTGTACACAAGTATTAAAGAGATAAGCATAAACAACAAGATTATGCCGAAGGTTGCAGTTATGCCGCTTAACCCTTTAATAATATGTGGCGCAAAGCCGTAAACAAAGCCTCCAACAAAAGGACCAAGTATAGATGCTATTTGCCAGGTAGAGCTGCTCCAGGTACTACCGTTAGGATAAAGCTCCTTTGGAATACTTTCCGCGTAGATAGTAAAGGTTGCCGGTCCGTAAAAAGCACGAGCCACACCATTGCAAAATATCATAGCATATAGTACGGGCAAGATCCAGCCGGGATGAATGTAGCTGTGCATGTTGTTAAGCGTAACCAAGAACATGGTAAGTGCGGCCAAACATACCCCCGAAAATATCAACAGCAACATTTTACGCTTTTCATATTTATCAGCCACATAACCACCGTAAAGCGCTATGCCAACTGCGGGAACTGCTTCTGCAAGACCGATAAAAGCCAGGGCAATTTTGCTGTGTGTTAGCTCGTAAATATAGAAGCCAAGCACCGTTGTTTGCATTTGATACGCAAACGTGAAAAAGAAGCGCATGCCAACGTAAGAGCGGAAATCTTTATAGCGTAGAGCGGCAAAGGAGTCCACCTTTGTTTTTTTGTCTGTATCGTCAGCCACGTGGTAGAATTTATGGTGCGGCGCAATTTACAAACCAACCCTTAAAATAAGTAGGTATACTTTATTTAATTACAGCCCGTGCTGGTCTATAAGATATACCATTGCCGCTATAGATGCTGCACCAAGTTCCAGCTCGCGTTTATTTACATTTTCAAAAACGTCATTAGGAGTATGATGAATATCAAAATAGCGCTGGGAGTCTGGTCTGAATCCCATAAGAACAATTGAAGGGATGGTTTCTTTAAGCGGGCCAATATCTGTACCGCCACCACCTGAAACAAGCCGGTCTGCTTCGTAAGGTTCTAAAAGTGATTTGAAGTTGTTATTGATGTCCTTTAGCTTGGCTGCAGTTACCCCCTGGAAGCTAAAGCCGCGTGGCGTGAATCCGCCCTCATCTGTTTCTAAAGCTACAAGGTGGTCTTCTTTGTTTTGAGCGGCAACTTCCGCATACTTTAACCCCCCTTTATGTCCGTTTTCTTCATTCATAAAAAATACTGCCCGTACGGTGTTCTTAGGTTTATAGCCTACAGCTTTAAATATCCTGAGCACTTCTACTGACTGCATTACGCCGGTACCATCATCATGAGCACCTTCTGCCAGGTCCCACGAATCCAAATGGCCTCCTACGGTTATGATTTTATTAGGTTTTTCAGTTCCCGTGATTTCGCCTATTACATTGTACGATCTTACATCAGGTAGCAACTCGCAATTTTGCTTAAAGAAGAATTTAATCTGTGGCAGCTTGCGAAGCCTAAGCATATTGCTCAGCTTGTTAGCTGCAAGGGTTGATATTGCTGCTGCCGGTATTTTACGGCCGCCTTCTTCATAAACGGTTCCGCCGGTGTGCGGGTAATCGTCTAGCGCAGGGGTGATAGAACGCACAATAGCGCCAACTGCGCCCAACTTAGCCGCTGCAGAAGGACCGGCAAACCGTTGAACACCCGCTGCTCCGTAACCTTCACCAGTCTCTATATATCGCTGATCAAACGGCCCGTTAAAGAAGACTATTTTACCCTTTACAACACTTTCTCCAAGTGTCTCAAGTTCCTTTAGGCTTTTTACTTCAACAATCGTTGCGGTTACTCCGTCCTTGGGCGTTGCAACAGACATCCCCAACGCAGCTATAGGTACAGGTATGCGTGTTTTGCCATCAATGATAAAGCCTTGCTCTTTGGCGCCGCGTACCCAATGCGGCACCATAACCTCCTGGAGGTAAACTTTATCGAAGCCGTAACTGTCCATTAGCTTTTTGCTCCATTCTACCGACTTTTGCGCGTTAGCAGAACCACTTAACCGCGGACCTATCTTTTTGCACAAATAACGTAGGTTCTCGTAAGATTGACCGTTTACCAAAGCTTCGTCAAAAAATTTACGTATGGTAACGGAGTCCTGAGCTTTAACAGATGTTACAACAGAAAGTAAGAGAATAGCGGAGAAGAACTTCTTCATGATGTGTAATTAACCAATTTGGTAATAGTTCCCTAATATAGCTGTCAGGAAATCTTATCCCAACTTAAACCAGCATTTTTTGACTGAAAAGCAGCTTGTAATATGTGGTGCTCGGGTAAGGCGAGCTGAGGGTCTCGGGCAAAGATGTCTTCCACACACTGTCGGGCTTGAATTAGCAACTGCTGATCCGTAGCCAGATCGGCTACTTTAAGGTCGAGCACGCCGCTTTGCTGCGTGCCTTCAATATTGCCCGGACCACGCAACTGCATGTCAATTTCGGCAATTTCAAATCCGTTGTTCGTTTTTACCATGGTGTTAAGGCGTACACGGCCATCGTTGCTAAGCTTATCTTTGCTCATTAATATACAAAACGACTGCTCGGCTCCTCTACCAACACGCCCGCGCAACTGATGCAGTTGAGACAGCCCAAAACGTTCGGCATTTTCAATAACCATAACCGAGGCATTAGGCACATTTACGCCTACTTCAATAACTGTAGTAGCCACCATTATATGCGTTTCGCTCTTTATAAAGCGTTGCATTTCAAAGTCTTTATCGGCAGCAGATAGCCTGCCGTGTACCACGCTAATGCGGTACTGTGGCAAAGGAAATTCGCGGGACATGATTTCCACCCCATCCATAAGGCTTTTCAAATCCAGTTTCTCACTCTCCTCAATTAACGGGTATACCACATAAATCTGTCGACCTTTTGTGATTTCCTGCTTCATCATGCCAAACATGCGAAGACGCTGGGCTTCATAATAGTGGCGAGTCTCTATCGGCTTGCGGCCGGCGGGCAGTTGATCTATGACAGACACGTCCAAATCGCCATACAGCGTCATTGCAAGCGTACGGGGGATAGGGGTAGCTGTCATTACCAATACATGGGGAGGAATGATGTTTTTTCGCCAGAGCTTTGCCCGTTGTTCTACACCGAAACGGTGCTGCTCATCAATTACTACCAGCCCCAAATTTTGATATTGTACTTTGTCTTCTATTAGGGCATGCGTACCTATCAGTATTTTTAGGCTGCCATTTTCCAGCTTCTCATGGATAATCTTACGTTTTTTTTGTGGGACGGATCCTGTCAGCAATGCAATTTCCAGGAACTTATCTCCTATAAGCGAGCTAATAGTTTGATAGTGCTGGTTCGCCAAAATTTCGGTAGGTGCCATTATGCATGCCTGAAACCCGTTGTCTATAGCTATCAGCATGCTCATTAATGCAACAACAGTTTTACCACTGCCCACATCACCCTGCAGCAAGCGGTTCATTTGTACGCCCCGCTGCGTATCGATGCGAATTTCTTTTAGAACTCTTTTTTGAGCGTCGGTAAGTTCAAAAGGAAGTTTGTTGCTGTAGAAGTCATTGAAATAGTGCCCAACACTCGCGAAGACGTTCCCTTTGAATTTTTGAGTGCGTAATAGTTTGTTCTTAAGTAGTTTTAATTGCAGGAAGAAGAGTTCTTCAAACTTCAGGCGGTAAGTTGCCTCATTAAGCTGGGTTTGATTGTCCGGAAAGTGGATGTTCTTGTAGCTCTCTGCACGACCAGCAAGCTTAAATTTGTTAAGAATATACAGCGGAAGATTCTCTTGAATGTCCTTCGCATGCATGTCAAGCAAAGAACTAATTAGCTTTTGCAGGCCCTTGCTGTCAAGGCTAAATTGTTTAAGCTTTTCTGTAGAATTATATGCAGGCTGCAGGGTAAGATTGCCCTTTTGTTTAAACTCCTTTGATGAGTATATTTCCACTTCCGGGTGAGCCATCTGTGGCTTTCCATTGAAAGATCCAGGCTTTCCAAATAGAACGTAAACTTTGCCGGGTACCAGCGTTTTCTCAATCCATTTTATTCCCTGGAACCATACCAGTTCTATATACCCGGTATCGTCTTTGGCTTGCACCACCAGCCTCTTTGTATGTTTCTCTCCAAGTACTTCCTTGCTTACCAATCTTGCAAGCACTTGTACATAAGGCATTTCCGGATTAATGTCCCTTATCTTGTAAAAACGGGTTCTGTCAATATATTTATAAGGGAAGTGCTTAAGCAGGTCTTCAAAAATGAAGATGCCTAACTCTTTTTTTAACACTTCGGCACGGGCAAGGCCTACTCCTTTTAAATACTCAACCGGAGTTTGAAAGTGCTGGCTGTTCAACGCGGGTATTTTAGGATTTTGCTGCTACTACAGAAATCTCAACATTTACACCTTTTGGAAGACCAGACACCTGTACTGTTTCGCGCGCAGGAAAGTTTTCAGTGAAATAAGAGCCATAAACCTCATTTACCTGAGTAAAGGTTTGCATATCTGTAAGGAAAATGGTGGTTTTAATAATATCATCGAAGCCTGCGCCAGCTTCCGTTAAAATACCTTTTAGGTTTTCCATTACCTGCCTGGCTTCATCAATAATCCCGGTGTTAATGATCTCGCCTGTTGCTGGATCCATAGGTATTTGCCCCGATACGTAGAGCAATCCGTTAAAAGCAACCGCCTGGCTGTATGGACCTATAGGTGCAGGAGCATTTTGGGTATTTATAATGGTTTTCATGATTGTGCTTAACTATTGCTTGTGAAGGATAAAGTATTTAATTAACACCCATATTATACCAAGCAGAAACATGATAATAGCGATGGCATTAATGGTATGCATCACTTTAAGATTAAAGTTGGTTGGCCTGTTAGGGTCTTTTTTCCTGAAGAAGTACATATCACAAAATTAGTAAAAAAAAGAAAGCCCCGGGTTATCCGGGGCTTTCGATAATATTATTTGCTAATATTATTATTTCTGTTTGAAAGATACACGACGGTTAAGTACGCGACCTTCTTCAGTTGAGTTGTCAGCAATTGGGTTAGTTTCACCGTAACCTTTAACTTTCAATTTAGATGCAGATACACCAGAGTTAACTAAGTAAGTTTTTACAGAGTTAGCACGGTCACGTGATAATGACATGTTGTGAGCAGCAGTACCTTCAGATGAAGCGTAACCAGCAATCTCAACAGTTTTACCAGATGAACGTAGGTCAGCTGAAGTAGCATCTAACACAGGGTAAGATGAAGTACGTAATACTGAGCTATCGAATTCGAACTGAATGTTGCTGTAAGCAGCACCACCGTCAGTAGAAGCAGTAGAGTCTTTAGGGAAGTTGATAACGCAACCAGCACCGTCAACTACGCTACCTGCAGGAGTGTTAGGGCATTTGTCAAATTGATCAGATACACCGTCACCGTCAGAATCTTTCTTAAGATCATTAACTGCGTTTTCAACGTTAGTTACACGAGTTTTAAGAGCTTCAACTTCCTGGCGAAGAGCAGCATCGTACAATTCGTCATACATCATAGCTACTGGATTCACCCAATCAAGGTTCGGTTTGCTTTTGCTACCGATAGTCCATTCTAAACCACCGTAACCGTAAGACCATTTGTCTTTAGTAAAGCCTTTAGTGTAAGTAGCGTCAAAGTTATCACCGTCAATGAAGTTCATAGTATAACCTAAGTTAAGAGCCCATGAATCGCTCAGGCGGAATTTAACACCAGCACCAACTGGAATAACTAATTCTTTAACAGTTCTCAGGTCAGCGTTTCCATTGTCTTGTTGCGCTGGGCCAGGATTTCCGTTTGCATCATTAGCAAAGTAGAAATAAGATGAAGATGGACCATTTTGAGCAACTGCAGGATCAGCAGTGAAACCTGGTTTGTAGAATACTAAACCAGCACCAGCTGTTACAAAGAAGTTAACTGAGTTTTTACGACGAAGGAAGTCGATAGTAGCAACGTTAACAACGCCGCTTAAAGTTGCATCGTAAAATTTGGTTGAAAAACCAGCTCTCTGACCAAATGCAACATAGTTGTCATTTGCATCTTCGTTGTGGCCTTTTACTTTACCACCGTGTCCGTCTAATTGTAAGCCGAAAGAGTGGGCCAATTGCCAGCGTAATGATACACCGTAACCGTAAGAGATGTTGTAATCTGTCCAGTCGTTAGTTCCGCCGATAGCGATGAATGGTGAAGTAACACCACCATTGATACCAATGCTGAAAGTTTTGTACTGTCCCCTACCGCCAAATACCTTAGCGGTGGTTGTGCCAGATGACATTGTAGTGTCGGTTGACATTGTTGTCATAGTAGTTTTGGTAGTGTCAGTTTGAGCACTAGCAATTCCAGCAGTCAACAAAGCAGCGAACGATAATGCAGCTGTTTTCTTTAATGTAGAATAATTCATAGTTTTTAGATTAAACGATTTAATTGTGATTTTTTTCAAAATTAGTAATTATGTTTGAAACGATTACCAAACTTTGTTCCAAAATTCACAATATCTACTACAATCAATAAAAATAAATTGTTTTTATTAAAATTAATAATTTGTAATAATGAAATATCTGCCTGTAAATGAACAGCTATTTACAAATAATAGAAAAAATTTCGTTTCGCGATTAAAGCCCTCCTCTATAGCTATATTTCACTCCAATGACGAATTTCCCCGCAGTGGTGATCAAAACTTCATTTTTAAGCAAAATCCTGACTTTTTTTACCTGTCTGGCATCGATCAGGAGCAAAGTATATTGGTATTGTACCCTGATTGTCCTAATCCGCTATACAGAGAAGTACTATTTTTAAGACAAACCAGCGAACATATAGCTATTTGGGAAGGACACAAGTATACCAAGGAAGAAGCAAGGCAAACATCGGGTATACAAGCTATTTTTTGGCTGCAGGATTATGAAAGTATATTGCACGGCATAATTAACTATGCAGACAATATATATATAAACAGCAACGAGAACGACAGGTACAGCCACACAGTTCCATATCGCGATATGCGGATGTACCAGGAACTTCGTCTGAAGTATCCACTACACCACTACGAACGCTCCGCACCAATATTAAGGGATCTCCGGGTAATAAAGTCTGATATCGAAGTTGAGCTCACGTCTAAAGCATGCGCCATTACACGTGACGCTTTTATAAGGGTACTTAAGTTTACCAGACCTGGTGTTACTGAGTACGAGATAGAAGCAGAAATCATCCACGAGTTTATACGACAGCGTGCCACCGGGCACGCTTATAACCCAATTATTGCGTCTGGTAACAATGCTAATGTGCTTCACTATATAGAGAACAATCAGGCCTGCAAGGATGGCGATGTAATACTGTTGGATTTTGGTGCAGAATATGCCAACTATAATGCAGATATGACACGCAGTATACCCGTAAGCGGCCGTTTCTCTGAACGTCAGCGTGCGGTGTACAATTCTGTTCTTCGCGTTATGCGTGCTGCAACTCAAATGATAGTAGCCGGTACAATATGGAATGATTATCATGACGAAGTCGGCAAAATTATGACAAGCGAGCTAATTGGCCTTGGCTTGCTTGACCGGCACGACGTTGAAAAGCAAGACCCTAAAGCGCCTTTATACAAAAAGTACTTTATGCATGGCACATCACACCATCTTGGTTTAGACGTACATGATTATGCCAGCAGGTACAAACCATTTGAAGTTGGTAATATACTAACCTGTGAACCAGGAATATATATACCGGCAGAAGGGTTAGGTATACGTCTTGAAAATAACATTTTGATTACCAAAGACGGAAATATAGACCTGATGGCCGACATTCCGGTAGAGGCCGATGAAATTGAAGAGATTATGAATCAGGGCAAGTAGTTGTCAACAAAACTATAAAGATTAAACTCCTTTTTCTTTAAAGCTTCAGCAATATCTTGCTGGAGCTTTTTTTTGTCTATTGCAGCCATTAACCGTTGCTGTATTAGGGTGTATGCTTTTTCAGACAGTAACAGTTCCCTGCGGGGTGTTGAGCGTTTGTTACTGCTTATAAAATCAGTAATCTCCTTTATACCCTCCTGCTTTGAACCGATGGCTTTTATTATGGGTGTTTTGCTATTGTTTTGATGAACGATCTTGGTTAGATTGTTTATAAACATATCAGCACCGTCTCGATCTGCCTTATTAACTATAAATGCATCGGCAATTTCCATCAGTCCCGACTTTATATTCTGGATCTCGTCGCCCCCTTCGGGCACCAACACCACAAGCGTCTTGTCTGCCAGGCCGGCAACTTCAACTTCAGATTGCCCAACGCCTACTGTCTCAATTATGATATGGTCAAAACCAGATGACCTTAGTACATCTGTCATTTCAATGGTTTTAGCAGATAATCCACCAAGAGACCCACGGGTGGCGAGAGATCTTATAAAAACGTCCGGATGGTTAAAGTGTGCAGACATTCTTATCCTATCGCCAAGTAATGAGCCAAAGTTGAATGGTGATGTGGGATCAATCGCCAGCACAGCAATCTTTTTACCTGCTTGTAACAGAACGCTGATTACAGCATTAACCAACGTGCTTTTTCCAGCACCCGGAGGGCCGGTAATACCCGTTATAGATACCTTATTATTATAACTAAGGTTCTTGAGGATGTCGTCAGCGCCACTAAGGTCGTTTTCGACAATAGTAAGTGCACGCGCTACCTTTTTAAAATCGATAGGATTTGATGTTAATTTGGTAGCGTCGGTGTTCATCCCTGATATTGTTGTCTAAACAAAAGTATCATCTATTTGCAAAAGTTTGGCTTGCCATATAGTTATATTTGCCAACTGTCAATGTCATTTGGAGGAAGTATCAAAAAAGTTAAGGCATTTTACTACGTAAAAAATATTTTACGGCAGGCAGTACCTTCTGTATTTTACCGGAGCACTTTAGCAAGCAAACTGAACAATCAAAGGTTTGATGAGCAGGTGTTGATTAACCGTCTGAATTATTATAATAAACTGAATAAGATTACACCTGTAGGTTCATCAGCAATAACGCTGAACGAGATGCCGATATTTAAGAGTCCTAAGGCTTACAACTTTGATACATATGAGTTTACCAGGTACTTTAATAAAGGATTTAAAGCTAACTTTTTGTTTGGAGACGTCACCCATGTTGCAGATGTGCCTACCATCCAAAAAAGCAGACCTATAGGGCTGGACAACCACAACGCGGTGTTATTAAAGCTTGATAAGAACCGGCATTTTAATTTCATAAAGGATAACAAACCATATTTAGAAAAAAAAGACCTTTTAATTGGCAGAGGAGCGGTAACTCAACCGCACAGAATTTTGTTCATGGAAAAGCATTTTAACAACCCTTTCTGCGATTTAGGTCAGGTAAACAACGCCGGGGGAGATGCGAGATGGATAAAACCAAAGTTGAGCATAAAACAGCATCTACAGTACAAGTTTATCCTAAGCCTGGAAGGAAATGATGTAGCAACAAACTTGAAATGGATAATGTCTTCAAACTCTATTGCTGTTATGCCTAAGCCCAGGTACGAAACCTGGTTTATGGAAGGTAGGCTGATTCCTGACCATCATTACATTTTAATTAAAGACGACTACTCTGATCTCGATGAAAAGCTTACTTACTATTTGGCGCGACCACAGGCTGCTTTGAATATCATCGGCAATGCAAAGAGCTTTGTTAAGCAATTCCTTGACAAAGAGCAGGAAGATATCATTTCGTTATTAGTACTTGATAAGTACTTCCAATATACCGGGCAAAAGGGTGAATAAGCTTTCTCACATATTAATAAGCCGTACCGATGCTATCGGCGATGTTGTTCTAACACTACCTGTTGCCGGATACCTAAAGGAGCTATTTCCAGGTATTCGGGTATCCTTTTTAGGAAAGGCTTATACAGGACCTGTAATTAAGTGTTCGGCATATGTAGACGAATACATAGATTATACTGATCTGCTTACAATGGCTGCCGACGAACAGGTAAGCATTCTTAAATCTAAGAACATAGATGCAGTAGTACATGTATTTCCTAATAAGCATGTTGCCCATCTGGTAAAAAAAGCTGGTATAAAATTAAGAATAGGTACTACAAACCGCGTTTTTCATTGGTTTACCTGCAATAAACTGGTAAAACTGAGTCGTAAGAGATCTGACCTGCATGAGGCACAGTTAAATCTGATATTACTAAAGCCACTTGGACTTAAGTTGGTGCCAACACTAAAAGAAATAGTAGCTCACAATTTGTTTAAACCGACCGTACCACTACCTGAAACGCTGGCAAGCTTATTAAGTACATCAAAAAGGAATGTCATTTTTCATCCCCGTTCTAACGGTAGTGGAGCTGAGTGGAGTTTGGAAAAATTTAAGCAGCTTGCAGCCATATTGCCTCAGGACAAATTTCTAATTTTTATTACCGGGTCTGAGAAGGAGAGTGTTCTGCTTAAAGAATGGCTAAAAACGTTACCGTCAAACGTGACGAACGTTACCGGACAAATGTCATTAGATGAGCTAATAGCATTCATTTCTAAAGTTGATGGCCTCGTGGCGTCGGGCACGGGGCCGTTACACCTGGCAGCTGCCTTAGGTATAAATACCATTGGCTTATTTCCCGCAAAAAGGCCAATCCATGCTGGCAGATGGGCACCACTGGGCAAAAAGGTTTCTGTGATAGAAAGTGAAGGGGATACACTTGATAGTATTCAGGTAGACACGGTGAGTGAAAATATAACGTCGTGGCTATAATTTATGGGGCAACAAGCGTTATTAAAGCAACGCGCAATTATTTTGTAACTTTGCTCACTTATTCTTTTTAATGAAGACCTATTTTCGTCTGCTTTCGTTTGCAAAACCAATAAGCAGATTTGCCGTACCCTATATTGTTTGTACACTATTATATGTAATTTTTAGTACAAGTGTTGTTGTACTCATCGGCCCATTGTTGAATACGCTTTTCCATATTGGAGTTGACAACACAACTGCTGTGCAGCCCTCTGGTGAGTTGTCTTTATTGGATCTTTCCGGATGGTTTAAATACTACTTACATCACTTTTTGACTGTATATGGTGAATGGACCGCGCTTAAGTTTGTTTGTGCTGTTTGTGTAGCCTCGGTTTTCTTGGGTAATTTGTTCCGGTACCTCTCGCAGCGTATAATGGAAAACCTGCGTTTATACACCCTCTTAAATTTACGTAAAGCAGTGTTCAGCAATGTAATGAACCTGCACTTAGGGTTTTTCAATAACGAGCGTAAAGGGGATATCATCACAAAGGTAGCGTCTGATGTTCAGGTTGTACAGTTTTCAGTCACCAGCACATTACAAGTGGTATTTAAAGAACCGCTGCAACTCATCGGTTTCCTGATAGCGTTGTTCTCAATGTCAGTAAAGCTTACTCTTATATCGTTGCTAGTGCTGCCACTCTCAGGTTTTATAATTTCTCGTATTGTAAAACGTCTGAAGGCTCAGGCTATAGCGGGTCAACAATCTTACAGTAATATGATCAGCTATCTGGATGAGGCACTATCCGGCATGAAGATCGTTAAAGCATTTAACGCTACAGATTTTGTTAAAGATCGCTTTAATGAGGAAAACATTCGGTATTCCCAAATAGCCCGTTCCATGGCTAAGCGGCAGCAATTGGCCTCTCCCGTGTCTGAGGCACTCTCTATAACAATGGTATCTGTAATTATGCTTTATGGCGGATATATGATTTTTAATCATACGTCCGGTCTAACTCCCGGAGGGTTTGTTGCTTATATAGCGGTGTTTTCACAGTTAATGCGACCAGCCAAGGCCATAACAGATTCATTTAGTAACATCCATACCGGGATAGCCGCTGGCGAGCGCGTGCTTGAGTTAATTGATATTAAGCCCCAGATAACAGATGCGCCCGACGCTGTTGAATTAAATGATTTTCAAGACGCAATAAGATTTGAAAAAGTAAGTTTTTCGTACGGTGAACGAACTGTTTTATTCGGGGTAGATCTAGTTATACCTAAAGGCAAAACAGTTGCATTGGTAGGTCCTTCTGGCGGTGGAAAGTCTACGATGATGGACTTAATACCGAGATTTATGGACCCACAAGAAGGTTGCATAACTGTAGATGGCAATGATATTAAAAGAGTGACGACTAATTCACTTCGAGCATTGATGGGCGTGGTAAATCAGGAGTCAGTATTGTTTAACGACACTATTTATAACAACATTGCGTTTGGAAAAAAGGGGGTAAAGTCTGAAGAAGTAGAAGCAGCTGCAAAAATTGCTAACGCTCATAACTTTATTTTGGAAACTGATAAAGGGTATGACACTAATGTTGGTGACCGCGGCGCCAAGCTATCCGGAGGGCAAAGGCAACGAATTTGCATTGCAAGAGCAGTTTTGAATAATCCTCCCATAATGTTGCTGGATGAGGCTACGTCGGCATTGGATACAGAATCTGAAAAGCTGGTGCAGGAGGCGCTAAACAACTTAATGAAAAATCGTACTTCGGTAATTATTGCACACCGTTTAAGTACCATTCAAAACGCGGACATAATTGCCGTTGTAGAAAATGGCAGAATTGTCGAGACTGGATCACATAACGAGTTGATCAGCGCTGATGGCCTTTATAAACGGCTGATTGACATGCAGACCTTCAACGCTGATTAATTACTTTCAGTTATGTAGTTGATCGCATTATTAAACTTTTCCTTTACGACAGGCCAGGTGTAGTTGTTTTTTACATACAATCTCGCACGTTCCGCTAACACCGTTCGGGTTTGGTTGGAGTCGTTTAGTTTATTTACCGCGGAGGCAAATTCAGTATAATTGTAGTAGGAATAGCCGGCTTTACTTGCGTTGATATGGTCGTTGAGTACCTCACAATGTCCATTTACAATAACCGGAATGCCATATGCCATGCTTTCCAGTGTAACCATAGAAAGGCTTTCGTAGAAGGACGGCATAACAGACGCCAAAGCGCCTTTAAGCAGGTTGATCTTCACATCTTCTTCGGCAAAGCCCATGGTAACAATATCAGGATGTGACGGAATCTTCATAAATGCCTGTCCAACCAGCACCAACTTGATGTTACCGGCATACTCTTTTTTATATCTTAGAAAGTGGTTAAACATTATCTGGCAGCCCTTTCCTCCATCAACTCGTCCTATGTAAATTAAATAATCAGAGTTTGAGCCGATCAGCTCCCATGGAGATAAATGTTGGGCCGGTTCATGCGCCTCTATACCGACGCCAGCAATGTCAGAGTAAATAGCTTCATTACCGAATAGCCGATTAACAAAGTTTTTTTCACTTGCAGTATTATAGATTATCGCCTTTGGCATTTCAAAGAACTTCCTGAATAAAGGAAAGTAAATTGGCGGTTCGTCATGCGCTGTTGGTACCAGGATTGACTTTTCCGGAGCCACCCTTATTCCGAAAATAGTTGGATAATACAGGTAAGTGAAAAATATAAGCGCGTCATAGCCAGAGTGGTTGTTTTCCAAATAGTGAACAAGTCCAGGTATATACGGGCCTTGCCATTTTACCCATTTCTCATTGTCTTCTTCGGTCACTTTTTCCGGTAAAATCCTTTCATAAAATGGGAGCAACCCTAAAAACCGCAATACTTTTTGATATGGTTTACGCTTTTTTAACTTTCGTGTAAGTGATCGAAATCTTTTCCAGTCTCTGATAGTGTTGGATGGGAACCTTTTAACCGGAATCCCATTAACGATAGTTTCACCTTCTGGATATTCATCTGCCCAGGTAAGATAGTTCTTTGCGCATGAAGTAAGCACTTCTACGTCATAATCATCTGCAAGGTGTTCGGCCAATATACGGCAGTGATACTCGGCACCGCCGTTTACTTCCAACCCGTAGCGTTGTACAATAAATGCTATTTTCTTTTTCAAGGTTGAGGTTATTGGCTAATTATTTTACTGTAAAGCTGATCTTGAGCTACTTGCTTGCCGATACTTTTAACATGAACTAAACACCACTCCTCAGTTTCCGAAGGCAGGTGGTATGACCTTGTAAAGCCTTCAAGTTCCTCATGTATTTTGTTGCGCCACTTTATACGACCGTCTAGCTTAAATATTCTAAACTGATGATCAGGATAATTAGCTCGGTTTTGCGCGTCAACCGTCCAGTTCCAATTTTTTATATGATCTGCAGTGAGCCCTTCGACGATGTTTATTCTTGGCACCAAGAAACAATCGGCTTTATACTTCTTTCTAAGTACTTGCTTAATTCCCTTTATTAATGATGGCTTCGGTAGTTCATCTGCATCTATCTGAAACAGGTAATCGCCCGAGGAAGCAGATATCAATTTGTTTTTAAATGTCGAAAAGTCGCCGTTTAGCTTGGCCTTGATGTGCTTTATCTTATTGCCATAACTGGAGATCAAGCTTGTAACCTCTTCGTCTTCTAGTGTAATGTCCTGTAACAATATAATTTCATCACGCTTATCAACGATCGGGAGTAGCGTATCCATCAACAAGCGAAGTTCGTGTACTTCGTTGCACACGGTTATTCCATAGCTTATCCGTATGCGCCTGAATATGTTGTAAATTATCGACATCTCCGAGGTGTGCTTATGTTAATAGCTCTTCATATACTTTCAAGTACTTGCTTGCAGTGTCGGCCCATGAAAAGCTTTCAGCTCGTTTTATACATCTTTGCGCCATATCACCCTCCACGAACTTTTTCATGCCGGATGAAAACACATGCTGCATGTGCTCTGGTGTAAAGTCTTCAAAGTAAAAAGCTGCATCTCCGCCAACCTCTGGTAATGAAGTTTTTGTTGATAAAAATACGGGTTTGCCAAACCCCATGGCTTCAAGAACCGGTAATCCAAACCCTTCGGCTAACGAAGGGAAAGCAAACGCGGCGCAGTTTTGATAATACCATGTCTTTTCATCGTCGCTAACAATACCCGTCAGCTTAATTCTGTCGGTAACCCCATGCTTTTCTGCCTCTGCAAACAAAAGATCAGTATAAGCCGGTACGGGAGTTATCCCGGAAATTACCAGTTCGAAATTGTTGTTTTTGAGCAAAGCGGGGAGCACATGAAAGTTTTTCTTTTCGTTTAGGGGACCTAAAGTGAAGATAAATGGTCGCTGAGGTATGTACCTGGGGGTGAATCCTTCTTTCGGCAATAACTTATCTACTCCATTGTGTATAACGCTAACTTTATGAGCATATTCCGGAAAGTTAGTACGTACATCATTCGCTACAAATTCAGATATAGTAATGATTCGGTCGCAATTACTTATACATTTTGATATGCGTTTTTTATATTCCCTTTTAAATTTTTCGGAGTATATAGTTTCATGTAGCTGATTAAGATCATGAATAGTTAGGACTTTTTTGCCCATAACTTTCCACGGCCTTAAGCGGCAATTTTGATCGCTAATATGGACTATATCAAACTTAAAGAACTGAGGAAAAAATGCTTTGTGGTATTTGCGCAGATTTATCAAGCTCAAGCTTTTATCAAAAAAACCGGTATCATCCTTTACATAAAAGTTTAGATCAAAACGATTGTTGTTGAAAGTGGTGATGTTTTCAAACAACGCCTTCCCAAAATAAAAGAATCCTGTATTTGGATCTTTCATAGAGTCGAGTGTCAATAAAAGGGAAGGCTTGCGTATCTTCATTTAAGGTGCAAAGGTATTAAACGTTTCAATAAGTACGTTTAATGTAAATCGTTTGAAACACGCAAAACAAAAAAGCCACCAATAACGGTGGCTTTTTTAGTAAAATGTTATCGCTACTGGAACTTAAATCCTATACCAATCTGGAATACCTGGTTGCGGAAATCCGGCAGGCTTGAGTTGTAATCTCCGCGGTTTTGATCAAGGTCGAGTGCATACCTAAAGCGCAGTTCGGTATTGCGGTTCAAGTCAAAGCCAACGCCTATTAAGCCAGATATATAGCTCTTGTCGGCCACATTATCATAATTATCCTTGTAAATAGTACGAAAGCCGTCATCATAAGTATTACGGGTTGAGGTTTGGAAAGTAAGCTGCGGGCCTACTACAATGTTAAAACCTCGGGTAAAACGGAATTTAGCTAATAACGGGATGTCTATAAAGTTTGTGCGCGAGCGGAAGGTTCCATCCACAGTTTCTGCCTTATAGCCTTTCTGGGAGAACAGGAATTCCGGTGCAAATGAAAACGGATAGGCGATAGGCACTTCAAAGGTTAAGCCCACGTGCGCGCCTGCAATACTGCTGGTGCTAAAATCTGAGTTGTAAGCGTCTACAGTGTTTGTGATGTTGATACCACCTGCGATGCCTATTTTGGGCCTAGACCAATCGTCAACATAGCGCACGCGTTGATGTTGTGGAGGCAAGCGCCGTACAACACGGCGTGGATAACGGCGTGGGCCATCCTGGGCGTTTGCAGCGCCGGCAAGCGTAATTAGGCCTATCGCTAACAAAAGTAATTTTTTCATTGCGTTTAATTGTTTTTTGGTGATGGACAAATTTTTGGCAAACACTGCTTGCCCATACTGTCCGTTATTAGTTATACCACATAGAGTGTTTTAAAATGTGAAGGTTTATTCGTTAACTGGCTAAATTATTAGCGACCAAAAAAAACAAATAAGCTGAATAATGATTTAAGCTACATTTACACTTAATGAAGACCTGTCGACTTTTCTTTCCGGCCTTGTTGTTTCTGATTGTGCTTTCAGCAGAAAGTGCTTTTTCACAAGGCAGTTTTATCGATTCCATCAGTAAGCAAAACCACTGGGTCGATTCAGTTTACAACAAACTTAACCGTAGGGAAAGGATAGGGCAGTTATTTTTTGTAAGGGCACACACCAATCGCGGCAAAGCCTACTCAGATTCCGTAGGGAAGGTTATTAAAGATGAGCATATTGGTGGCTTAGTGTTTTTCCAGGGTGGCCCAGGCAGACAATTAAACCTCGTTAACCAATACCAGCAAGTAGCTCGTCTACCATTGTTAATCGCGATGGATGGCGAATGGGGCTTAGGTATGCGACTGGATTCTACCATCTCCTATCCTTACCAAATGACACTTGGTGCAATACAGGATAACAACCTTATTTATAAAATGGGTCAGCAGGTTGCTTATGACTTTAAGCGCATCGGTGCTCACATTAACTTTGGTCCTGATGTTGACGTGAATAATAATCCAAACAATCCTGTGATTAATTACCGGTCCTTCGGTGACAATAAGTATAACGTAGCGCGAAAGGGCATTGCTTACTTTAAAGGTATGCAGGATGCAGGGCTAATTACTTTCGCAAAGCATTTTCCCGGCCATGGTGATACTAACGTTGATTCTCACCTTGATCTGCCCCAGCTTCCTTTTACACGCGAGCGGCTGGATTCACTCGAGGAATACCCATTTAAAGAGGCTATAAATGCTGGTGTGAGCGGAGTTATGATTGCACACATGAATATTCCGGCTTTAGATACTACTAAAAATCTTCCATCGACATTATCAAGGCCTATAATAACTCAATTGTTGAAAGATTCACTATCCTTTAAGGGTATTGTAGCCTCAGATGCAATGGAAATGAGAGGCGTTACTAAATTTTTCCCCGAGGGTGAGGCAGATCTACGTGCTTTCTTAGCAGGAGTGGACTTGATTGAACTTTCGATGAATTCTAAGAACGGAGCTAAACTGATAAGAAAGGCTGTTCGCAAGGGAAAAATATCTAAAGAAGAGTTTGAAGCAAAGGTGAAGAAGATATTAGCTGCCAAGTATTGGGCTGGATTGAGCCATTATAAACCGGCCAACCCGCAGAATTTGAATGCTGATTTAAACAGGGCTGCTGCAAATGAGTTGGTACAACAGCTTAGTAATGCCGCAATAACAATGATTAAAGGCGATAGCCGCTTGCTTAAACAGGATAGCACTAAACGAACCGCTATCGTGAGCATCGGTGTAACCGACAGGACTGTGTTTCAGAAAGAGCTTTCAGCACATTATCCAAATAGTACCCTGTTTTTAGTGGGTAAGAATACGCCGGTGCCTCAGCTTAATCAAATGCTTGCATCTCTAAAGCAGTATGATCAGATATTTATTGGCGTGCATGATACCAGGTTACGCCCCCAGAGCAAGCTGGATTATAGCAGCGATGTTAAATTGCTTATTGCAGACCTAGCGGCCAAGCCCAACTCCGTAATCAGCGTTTTTGCAAATGCTTACACCATCGCGGGATTGCCCGGTATAGAAAAAGCGGGAGCGGTACTTGCCTGTTACCAGAAAGAAGACCCGCTGCAACGCGCCGCCGTTAAAGTTATTACTGGTCAAATTAAGCCAATAGGCCGCCTGCCGGTAAGCGTAAATATGTTCTTTACTACCGGAACGGGAGCAAGCTTATAAGCTGCTGTTAGAAAATGGCTTCTGCAATACGCTTTGTAGGGCCAGGGTTGCCCATAGTGTAAAAGTGTAATACAGGTGCGCCAAACTTTACCAGTTCTTTGCATTGATCGATCATCCATTCAATCCCTATGTCTTTTACATCCTTCTCTGACTTTGCGTCCTGTATGGCATCGCTCAGGCCCTCGGGGATATCAATATGGAACGTTTTTGACAAAGTTACCAATTGCTTGGATGAGGTAATTGGCTTTAATCCCGGAATGATAGGTACGTTTATACCATTATCACGACACCCGTTTACAAAATCAAAATAACGCTGGTTATCAAAAAACATCTGGGTAACAATAAAATTGGCACCCATATCTACCTTTTGCTTAAGGTATTTAAAATCTGTTTTAAGGTTCGGCGCTTCAAAGTGTTTTTCAGGGTAGCCAGCTACGCCGATGCAGAAATTGCTCTTCATGATACCTTCATGGTGCTCATGCAGATAGACGCCATTATTCATATTTACCACCTGCTGCAACAGATCTGTAGCATAACAATGACCATTGGGCGTAGGCACAAAAGAAGCATCTCCTTTTCGCGCGTCACCACGTAATACCAAAACATTTTCAATGCCCAGGAACTGGAGATCAATAAGGCCGTTCTCGGTTTCATCCTTAGTAAAACCGCCGCAAAGCAGATGTGGTACAGTATCAACTTTATACTTGTTCATAATAGCCGCGCAGATTGCTATTGTACCAGGTCGTTTACGGTAAGCAAGCTTTTCCAGCAAACCATTGTCATGCTGTTTGTAGATGTAGTCCTCGCGTAACGATGTGACATCGATAAATGGTGGATTAAACTCCATCAAAGGATCAATGGCGTTGTAAATACCCTGTATGCTTTCACCCTTTAAAGGTGGTATCAATTCAAACGAGAATAAGGTTTTCCCGTTCGCGCTAGCGATATGTTCGGTTATCTTCATTTAGTAATTCAAATTAGGCCCCAGCCATCTTTCTACTGCGTCTACAGACATGTTTTTGCGCTTTGCATAATCTTCTACCTGATCTTTACTGATCTTGCCCAAGCCAAAATATCTTGCCTGTGGGTGCGAAAAGTAAAAACCACTTACCGATGCCGCCGGCAACATTGCCAGGCTTTCGGTAAGGTGCATATGTGCATTGCTTTCTGCTTTTAGTATTTCAAACAACGTGGTCTTTTCAGTATGATCAGGGCATGCAGGATAACCTGGGGCTGGCCGTATTCCCTGGTATTTTTCATGGATCAGGTCATCATTGCTAAGTTGCTCCTGCTTAGCATAGCCCCAATAGTCCTTCCTTACCAATTCGTGCATTTTCTCTGCGAAAGCCTCTGCTAACCGGTCGGCAAGTGCTTTCGCCATAATGCTGTTGTAGTCATCATGATCTGCTTCAAACTCAGCAACTAATTCATCACAGCCTAAACCAGTAGTTACCGCAAAGCCGCCCCAATAATCCGGAACGCCGCTCTCTTTAGTCGCGATAAAGTCTGACAAGGCATAGTATGGTTCATTCTTAGCTTTTTCTGCCTGTTGGCGTAAAGTATGAATACGTGTTAGCAGCGTCCTGCGGCTGTCGTCAGTGTATACTTCTATATCATCGCCAACACTGTTAGCCGGCCAGAATCCTATAACACCACTCGCCCGTAAAAGCTTTTCATTCAATATTCGCTTTAGCAGCACCTGCGCATCGTCAAATAATTTTTTAGCTTCCACGCCTACGTATTTATCCTCGAAGATTTTTGGATAGCTGCCCCGCAGTTCCCACGTGTGGAAGAAAGGAGTCCAGTCAATATAAGGCACTAACTCTTCCAGCGGGTAGTTCTCTATCACCTTTGTTCCCGTGAAGGATGGTTTTGAAGCAACATCGCCGTCCAGGCTGATCTGAAACTTATTATTGCGCGCTTCCTCTATGCTAACAAAGCGTTTGTCGTTCTTTTTATTTGCGTGTGCTTCCCTTGCTTTAGCGTATTCGTCTTTTATACCTTGGATGTATCCGTCACGCTGGTCTTTATTCATCAGGCTGCTGCAAACAGTAACGCTACGCGAGGCATCCAACACGTGAATAGCAGGACCGGAATAATTTGGAGCTATCTTGACCGCAGCATGTATGCGTGATGTTGTAGCTCCTCCAACAATGAGCGGAATGGTAAACTGCTGCCGTTCCATTTCTTTAGCGAAATGTACCATCTCATCGAGCGATGGCGTGATAAGGCCACTCAGTCCAATTATATCTACTTCCTGCTTTTTAGCTTCTTCAATAATCCGTTGTGCAGGCACCATTACACCAAGGTCTATCACCTCAAAGTTGTTGCAGGCCAGTACTACGCCAACAATGTTTTTGCCAATGTCGTGCACATCGCCTTTAACTGTAGCCATAAGCACTTTGCCTGCGTTAGCCCGGCTGCCGCTGCTGTCTTCGCCGGCATCTATAACACGTTGCTTTTCCAGTTCAATGAATGGTAGCAGGTAAGCCACAGCTTTTTTCATCACACGTGCAGATTTTACCACTTGTGGCAGAAACATTTTGCCGGCCCCAAACAGGTCGCCAACCACGTTCATCCCGTCCATTAATGGGCCTTCTATAACTTCCAGTGGCCGGGCAAATTTCTGACGTGCTTCCTCCACATCGTCGTCAAGGTATTCAACAATTCCTTTTACCAGCGCGTGTGAAAGCCGATCTTCTACAGGAGCTTTGCGCCACTCCTCATCACGAACGATCTCTTTTCCCTTAGATTTTATAGTATCAGCAAATTCTACCAGTCGCTCGGTAGCATCGTCTCGTCGGTTAAGCAGTACGTCTTCTACCAACTCCAGCAAGTCTTTTGGAATTTGCTCGTAAACTTCAAGCATGCCGGCGTTAACGATACCCATATCCAGGCCGGCGCAAATAGCATGATAAAGAAATGCCGAGTGCATTGCCTCCCGCACTACATTATTGCCGCGGAACGAGAAAGATATATTACTTACTCCGCCACTTACTTTGGCATACGGCAGATTTTGTTTTATCCAGCGGGTAGCTTCTATAAAGTCAACGGCATAATTGTTATGCTCTTCAAGGCCAGTTGCAACAGTAAGGATGTTTGGATCGAAAATGATGTCCTGCGGCGGAAACCCAACCTCATCAACCAGTATCCGGTAGCTGCGTTCGCAGATCTCCTTACGGCGCTCGAGTGTATCTGCCTGGCCTCTTTCGTCAAAAGCCATCACCACGGTGGCCGCACCATAGCTTAGTATCTTTCTTGCGTATTCTTTAAATTTATCTTCACCTTCTTTTAGTGAAATAGAGTTCACAATGCCCTTGCCCTGTAAGCATTTTAAACCGGCTTCTATCACAGTCCACTTGCTGGAGTCGATCATGATCGGCAGTTTGGCAATATCCGGCTCGCTTGCAACAAGGTTTAGGAACTTCACCATCACCGCTTCCGAGTCTATCATTCCCTCGTCCATATTGATGTCGATCACCTGCGCGCCGCCTTCAACTTGCTGTAAAGCAACAGACAGAGCCGCCTCGTAATCTTCAGCCAGAATAAGTTTAGAGAATTTTGGTGAGCCGGTGATGTTGGTACGCTCGCCAATATTCACGAAGTTGGTTTCCGGTGTAAGTGTTACTGCTTCCAGGCCGCTCAGGCGCAGGTAAGGCTCAATCTCCGGTTTTTTGCGCGGTGGATATTTAGCTGCTTTCTCGGCAATGCAGCGGATATGGTCCGGGGTAGTACCGCAGCAACCGCCTACTATGTTAACTAAACCGGCCTCCATAAAGTCATCTACCTGGTTGGCAGTTTCGTGCGGGGTTTCATCATAAGCGCCAAACTCATTTGGCAAACCGGCATTAGGATACGCCGATATGTACACACCTGCCTTAGCTGAAAGCTCTTCCAGGTGCGGTCGCATTTCCTTAGCACCTAAGGCGCAGTTCAGTCCTACCGATAACAAGTTGGCATGACTTACAGAATTCCAGAAAGCTTCTACAGTTTGCCCGGAAAGCGTACGGCCAGATGCATCAGTAATAGTACCGGAGATCATTACACCACCGGTAGGTCGGAATGCCGCCATGTCTTTGCCTGCAGCTTTGCATTCATGCCTGTAACGATCAATGGCAAACAGTGCAGCCTTGGCGTTCAATGTATCAAATATGGTTTCTACCAGCAATACGTCCGAGCCGCCATCTACTAACCCGCGTACCTGCTCGTAGTAGGCTTCTGCAAGATCATCAAAGGTAACGGCACGATAGCCAGGGTCATTAACATCAGGAGACAAAGAAGCTGTACGGTTGGTAGGCCCAACAGCACCCGCTACAAAACGAGGCTTTGACGGGTCTTTAGCAGTATATTCGTCAGCTGCTTCTCTTGCTAAGCGGGCACCTTCGTAGCTTAACTCGTAAGCCAGCTCTTCCATATGGTAATCAGCCAGAGAGATACGCTGCGTACTGAAAGTGTTGGTCTCTATAATGTCTGCACCAGCCTCCAGATACTCGCAGTGAATAGCTTTAATAACATCAGGGCGCGTAAGGTTAAGCAAGTCGTTGTTACCCTTCAGGTCGCTTGCATGATCGCGGAAGCGCTCACCGCGGAAGTCATCCTCCGTAAGCTCGTAGCGCTGTATCATGGTGCCCATAGCGCCATCAATCACTAATATCCTTTTCTCCAGTTCTTTTCTAATATCCATTGTATCAGTGAGCAGTTGACAGTTAACAGTATGCAGATACGCATGTTGCATTGGCAATCACTGCTTGCTGCAAACTCGAAACTGCATATACGGCTTATATCGAAAAGTCAGGTGTACGGTATTGACTTTCGCTTATCTTTCCCGGCCATTGTTGTTTGGGCCAAGTAGAATGTAGCACCTTGTAAGCACAGGTTGCTAAGACATCGCAGGGTCTAATCCCTCCGCCTTTCTCCATAAGCACTACAAATATGAAAATTAATGTTGTATTGTACAAGGCCGCACCTGCCGGTATACAGGAAGTTGCCTTAGGATAATTTACCCTTCAAAACTGCAAAAGTGTTCAGCTTTTTTTGTGCCCGGCTATTGAACACCCGTTTTTGAACACCCGGATAAAACCTGTAAGAAATGCTGAAATAAGCACGCGATAGCAGTTTTTCAAGAAAAATGTGATGTATGTTCTTTAAAAACCACACTGTTTTGCAACGCTATTTTCAGTTTTATTTGCAAGTAATAGGATAAATTACAGGTTAAAATTTGTCATAAAAAAGGCTGCCCTTTTTGAGGAGCAGCCTTTGTAAATAGCGTTGATAAAATGTTACCTGCGGTTGCCGCCGCCAAATATGCGCAGCATGAACAGGAACAGGTTTACAAAGTCGAGGTAAAGGGTTATTGCACCCATAATGGCCATCTTTTTGGCGTCGTTGCCGGCGTAGCCAATCTCGGCACCAAGGCGCTTAAGTTTTTGAACATCATAAGCGGTAAGGCCTACAAACACTGCAACACCTATGTAGCTAATGATCACGCTTAGACTGTCGCTGTGCATGAAAAAGTTAAGTACACTGGCTACAATGATGCCTACAAGCAGCATCATCATAATAGAACCAAATTTGGTAAGGTCCTGATGGGTAATATACCCGCCTATTGCCATAACGCCGAACACTACTGATGAGGTAATGAACACGGTAGAAATAGTACCGATAGAGTACCTGTAAAATATGTAGCTAAGGCTGATACCCATTACTGCTGAAAATGCAATGAAGAGAACGATGAGCGAAGTAAAGCTCATTTTATGAAAGCGTGAGCCTGCAACGATAATAAATATAAGCGGGGCAAACATAACGGCTATGCCTAGCAGGTTGCTCTGGCCGGTAACGTTGTTCCTCAACATCGAGCTCAGGTCGGGGTTAAAGGCGAAGATATAAGAACATACCGATGATATCCCCAGCGCCACAAACATCCACATAAATACATTTGCAATGAATTTACGCGACGCTTCGGCATCCTCTATATGACTTACGCTATCGTAAACGTAATTTGTTGTTTTGGTTTCCATTTTCTTATTGAAATGTTATTTGAGTTTAAAACGTGATAATTGCTGTAAATGTTGTAATACTTTTTAAAGCTTGCAAGCGGATGATCAATTATTAATTGAGCCGTTTTTGGAGCTGTTCCTCTACCTGTTTAAATACTTGCAGCGGTTTTAATGTGCGCCAGCCGAGGTCGTCGAGCCTACCGCCAAAGTTAATGTAGTAGTCAACATTGCTGTGCCTGAACTCGTCGCGCACATGTTCCCTAAAGTTTATGCCTGCTATCCATCCATCCTCAACATCCTGAAACCATTCTTCATAGTAACTATCGTCAGAGTAATGGTAGTTCAAAACGTTCTCGCCTATCAGCACAAACTTGTTCACCCCTTCATCCATCATCAGCTCCAGTATTTCGCGTTTGAGCATCATAATGTCGTTGTTAATGGCATCGTTCCATTCGCCTATCATTTCTATGATGGTGTAGCCGCGGTCGTAGTCTACGTACAACACCTTTATATATAACGTGTTAGAGCCAAACGAATCCCATTGCGGGTGCAGCAGGTAGTTGTATATCTGCTTATCGTACTCAAATTCGTTATACTGTGTGGCGTAAAAGGGCGAATGCTCGTCCTCCGATGCTATGTAATCATCGCGCCATTTATAATATGGTTCTATCTCGTGCATTTACCCTAAGCCCCCACCAAACCTCCCCTGAAGGGAGAGGCTTTAAGTTTTTTAATCATTTATTGAATTTGCATATCTGCGTACTACCTTGCAGCTTCTACAGCTTTACGTACACTGCCGTGTTCTTTTAACAGCCTGGCGGCGGTTTGCTCGTCTAAACCAGTCTCGTTCATCACCATCCGGGTCCCCCTGTCTACCAGCTTATTATTGCTTAACTGCATATCTACCATTTTATTACCCTTAACACGGCCCAATTGTATCATTACGCTTGTGCTCAGCATGTTCAGCACCAGCTTTTGTGCCGTACCTGCCTTCATTCGGGTGCTTCCGGTTACAAATTCTGGTCCGGTTACTACTTCTACGGGGTATTGTGCCACGCTTGCTACTGGGCTGCCGCTGTTACAAACAATGCATCCTGTTGCTACCCCTTTTTCGTTGGCTGTTTTAAGGCCGCCTATCACGTACGGGGTAGTGCCCGATGCCGCTATGCCAACCACTACATCGCTTTTGTTTATGTCAAAAGCTTGCAGGTCGCGCCAGGCTTGCTCTGTATCATCTTCGGCAAATTCTACTGCTTTACGTATAGCGGTATCCCCTCCTGCGATAATTCCCACTACCCAGTCAAACGGAACGCCGAAAGTTGGCGGGCACTCCGAAGCATCAACCACGCCCAGCCTGCCGCTGGTGCCCGCGCCAATGTAAAACAACCTGCCACCAGCCCGCATTTTCTTGGTAACAACAGCAGCAAGCGCTTCTATTTGGGGCAGCGCCTTTTCTACTGCAAGCGGAACGGTCTTGTCTTCGTTGTTGATGTTGCGCAGCAGTTCGCCCAGGGGCATATGCTCCAGCCCGGTGTAATTAGAATCCTTTTCGGTAGTGCGTTCCATTAGCAGGTATTTTTAGCAAAATTGAACAAAATTACACAAAGCAACGAAGATGATATAAATTATAGGTGCTGAAGCGTAATGATTAAATTTGTCGTAGATACATCTGATGAAACACACGGCAGCGGTAATATTCCGCACTCTTATTTTACTGCTTATTGGTATTGGCCTTGGTATTTTCATTACCGACAAACGGTCGGGCCGCCGCTTTTTTACCACCTCGTCCGGAGAAGATAAAATATCAAAGGTGCTTGGCCTGGTAAACAGCAGTTATGTAGATAGTGTGAATACCGACAGTATTGAGGGCGTTACCGTAAATGATATGCTGCAAAGCCTCGATCCGCATTCGGTTTACCTGCCTGCGCAACAGGCACGCAACATAAGCGAGCGCCTGCAAGGCGGGTTTGATGGGGTAGGGCTGGAATACCAGTTACTGCGCGACACCCTGGTAGTTACTATGGTTTACCCTAACGGGCCGGCAGCACGCGCGGGGGTACAAACAGGTGGCAAAGTGCTGGAGGTAGACGGAAAGCCATTCTCTGGTACAGGGCTTACACTTGCACGGGTAAGTAAAAATTTCAGGGGAGAGAAAGACTCAAAAGTAAAGCTCACGGTGCTTACACCAGAGGGGCAGTATAAGGATTTTGTAATTAAGCGCGGGCACGTTACACTAAGCAGCCTGGATGCGGCGTATGTAACGGGCAATACGGGGTATATAAAAATAAGTAAGTTTGCTTCTACTACAGATGCTGACTTTAGACTGGCTTTAGCCAGGTTGAAGGTGGAAGGTATGCAAAAACTGGTGATAGACCTGCGCGGGAATGGCGGCGGGTACCTGAACACTGCTACAGCACTTGCAGATGAGTTTTTACCCAAGGATAAGCTTATTGTTTATACCATGGGCGCGCATGAACCACGCACCGACTATACTGCTACCGACTCGGGTGTTTATGAGGAAGGGGCGCTAACTGTTATAATTGACGAATATTCTGCATCGGCGAGCGAGATATTGGCGGGTGCCCTGCAGGACCTTGACCGCGCTACAATTGTTGGTCGCAGATCGTTTGGCAAAGGACTGGTGCAGCAGCAATTCCCATTTGGTGATGGTACAGCCGTAAACCTCACCGTAGCCCGCTATTATACCCCATCAGGTCGGTCTATTCAAAAGTCGTATAAACATGGGGCGCAAAGCTACCGTAATGAACTGGCCGAAAGGGTGCGTAAAGGCGAGCTGCTTTCTGAAGAAAGCAACTTAACGGATAGCGCTTTTGTTGGTGCGGAAACCTACCATACCACAAAAGGCCGTAAGGTGCTGAGCGCCGGCGGCATAATGCCTGATGTTTTTGTACCTGACGATACTACACGCGAAAGCCGGCTGGTAGGCGCGCTGCTGGTTAACCAGCTATTTAGCGCCTATGTTATTGATGCAATGCAACCATTGCTTAAAAAGTACCCTACTGCAGACAGCTTTATAAAAGACTACCAGGTGAACAGTGCTACGCTATCGCACTTTTTATCGTATGCGGAAAAAGCGTCTAAGGAGGTTAAAGCCAAAGATGTTGGCGCCGATGCTCCGGCTATTGCCACATTGCTTAAGGCAAATGCCGCCCGTTTTAAATGGGGCATTAACGCTTACTACCGGGTGGTTAACGAGAACGATGAAACGTTTAAAAAGGCGATTACGATCTGATAGGCTATACTGCATAAAATGAGAAAGCCGGGTTCGTTTTGAGCCCGGCTTTCTTATTATCGCGCATTCGGTGCGTTAGATACTTCTTTCGCCTTTAAGTTTTGAAGCGATCATTAAAGCTTTGTAAGCGTTAACTATGCCGCCTGTTTTAGATAGGGTGGTAAAATCAACCTTTTCTTTAGTGCCAGGTTTAAGTACCATGGTGCCATTAAGCGGAGAGGCCGACTCCAGTATTACTTGCTTAAGCTGTTTGGCAGTTAGCGTTGGGTAGTACTCCAGTACCAAAGCAGCCACACCTACGGTAATTGGCGAGGCAAAGCTGGTACCATCGGCGGTGTTAAACTCGGCATCCTTATCAATTGAGGTTACTTTTACGCCCGGTGCAAAAACATCTACGTTCTTTTTGCCATAGTTGCTGAAAGAACCTGCAAGATTCTCGTCCAGCTTTGCGGCTGATGCACCCACGCTAATCACGTTATCCGCATCTGTACCGGAGCCATCTGCAAAAATATCATTCGGGAACTCCGGTTTGGCGTCCACATCCTGGTTATCGTTGCCGGATGCCTGTACCAGTAACACGTCCTTAGATGCCGCGTATTTAAATGCTGCATCTACCCATTCTTTGTGGGGAGATAGCTTTTTACCGAAGCTCATGTTGATCACACGCGCGCCGTTATCTACAGCGTAGCGTATAGCGTTGGCAATATCCTTGTCGTACTCGTCGCCGTTAGGGACAGCTTTAATAGCCATTATCCTGACATTATCCGCCACGCCGTTAATTCCATAATTGTTGTTGCGTGCAGCGCCAATCAGGCCGGCAACGCCTGTACCGTGTGATGCATCTTCAAATTTAAGGATGTTGTTACCGTAAGGTTTACCATCCTGTACATTAGGGTCGTCGCCTACTATGCGTTTACGCGCATCCAGATCGGGGTTAACATCATTGTTCAGTTTTGCCAGGTACTCGCTCAAGTCGTTAATTACCTTGGCATTGTCAGCAGCGCCGCCTTCCTGTTCGAAAACAGACTGCCAAACATAAACGCTGCGGCTAATGGTATCGTTACTGCTTTTTATTTTTGCCAGGTCTTTAACGGTGAAAGTGCCGTCCGTTTTAAGGTTAAGCGCGCGTTTAATGTAACCGCTTGTTGCCATCAGCGCGTTCATAGCAGGTTGGAGGTCGTTCAGCTCCTTGGTAGATTTGCTTACCGTTTCATCATACTGCAACTTTACCTTTTCCCAGTAGGCAAATTCTTTTTCGCTGCCTGCGGGTGCTGTGGTTACGCTGAGGTATTTGCCCTTTAAACGGTTGTATTCGCGTACTTCTTCGGTAGTCTCGGTAAAGTCGCACTTGCCACCCGGGCCTCCTAAAAAGTCCCAGCCATGTACGTCATCTATATAGCCGTTCTTGTCGTCGTCGATACCGTTGCCGGGAATCTCTTTGGTATTTACCCAAAGTACAGGTTTAATATCTGCCTGGGCGGTATCAATGCCGCTGTCAATGGTGGCAATAACTACCTGCTTGCTCTTTTTGCCCGCTACCAGCTGGTAAGCTTGTTTAAGGCTGATGCCAACATAGCCGTCGGTCTTAAGGTCCATGGTATGCCAGCTTTTTGGCAGTTCGGCCGGGGCAGGTGCTTTTTGTGCAACGCTGTCGAAGCTAAGGAAAGTAGCGCCGACCATTGCGGCTGCGAGTACAAACTTATTGGGTATAGACATATTTGTTTCTTAGTAATTTATTATAGGTCGAATTTGATGCCTTGTGCTAAAGGCAACGTTTTAGAATAGTTTATAGTATTGGTTTGGCGCCTCATGTACACTTTCCAGGCATCAGAACCAGACTCCCGGCCGCCGCCGGTTTCTTTTTCCCCACCA
The DNA here is from genome assembly GCF_003432065.1 of Mucilaginibacter terrenus. Taxonomy (NCBI): domain Bacteria; kingdom Pseudomonadati; phylum Bacteroidota; class Sphingobacteriia; order Sphingobacteriales; family Sphingobacteriaceae; genus Mucilaginibacter; species Mucilaginibacter terrenus. The sequence goes on from NZ_QWDE01000002.1 coordinate 686,064, forward strand.
AACGCGCCGCCAATCTCTGCGCCGGATGTACCTATGTTTACGTTGGCTATGCCGCAATCAGAACCCGCCGCCGATAGAAAAGTTTCCGCTTCGCGCAGGTTGGTCGTCATAATGGCTGATGAAAGTCCCTGCGGAACACTATTCTGCAATGCTATAGCTTCGTCAAGATCGGTGTACCTGATCAGGTAGAGGATAGGGGCAAAGGTTTCGTGCTGCACAATAGGGTAGTGGTTCTCCACCTCAGCTATGCAAGGCTTAACATAACAGCCGGATGCATAAGCTTCGCCTTGCAGCTTGCCGCCTTCTACCACAAATTTGCCGCCCTGTGCTTTACACTTCTCAATAGAATCAAGATAAAGTGCAACCGCATCCTGGTCTATCAGCGGCCCCATATGGTTGTTCTCATCCAGCGGGTCACCAATTTTAATCTGTCCGTAAGCATTAACAAGCTTTTGCTTAAAGGCTTCGTATACACTGTCATGAATAATAAGCCTGCGCGTGCTGGTACAGCGTTGCCCTGCTGTGCCCACCGCGCCAAATACAGCGCCAATTAACGACATATCCAGATCAGCATGCTGACTGATGATAATGGCATTGTTACCGCCCAACTCCAGCAGGCTTCTGCCTAAGCGGGCAGCCACGGCAGCAGCCACGGCTTTACCCATACGGGTAGAACCGGTTGCCGACACCAGCGGCACACGAGCGTCGTTAGACATTAGCTCGCCTATATTTCGGTCGCCAATTACCAGGCAGCTTACGCCATCTTCTATATTATTGGCTTTAAAAACCTGCTGCGCAATGTGCTGGCACGCAATAGCGGTTAAAGGCGTTTTTTCGCTCGGCTTCCAAATGCATACGTCACCGCATACCCAGGCAAGTGCTGCATTCCAGCTCCATACCGCTACCGGGAAGTTAAACGCGGAGATGATCCCCACAATGCCCAGCGGGTGGTACTGCTCGTACATCCTGTGCTCGGGCCGCTCGCTTTGCATGGTAAGCCCGTAAAGCTGGCGGCTCAGGCCAACAGCAAAGTCGCAGATGTCTATCATCTCCTGCACCTCACCGTAGCCTTCCTGCAGGCTTTTGCCCATCTCGTATGACACCAATGCGCCAAGTTCTTTTTTGTTGGCGCGTAATTGCTCGCCTATTTGCCTTACAATCTCCCCACGCTTTGGCGCAGGCACGGTTCGCCAGGTTTTAAAAGCATTAGCGGCGGTTTCCACAACGGCGTCGTACTCTTCAGCGGTAGTATATTTTACCGAAGCGATCTTTTTACCATCCACAGGAGAGAATACATCTTTAATCTCCGCGTCGTCACTGCTGCCCCAGGTGCTGCCTGTACTAAAGGCGTGGTTAGTGTCGTTAATATGTAAATGATGAAGGATATCAGCTATTAAAAGGCTCATAATTTGTACTTTTGTCAAAGGTAAAAATCTTTAAGGCAATTAATACCTCTCACCGCCGTCCGCTCCAAATGCTTCCTATTTATTATCAGGCACTTGTATAAAGGGGTGTTAACAATGTGTGTATGTTGAAAACTTAATTGCTTCAAAGCGTCTTATTATTGTAATTTGAACTCAATAGAGCCTTGCGGATCGCAACCTGTCCGAAGGAACATGTGTTCTTCAAATAAACTTGAATGGAAGAAGATTTTGAATTTGGTTTTACTGAGGACCCAAAATTCTCTGTAGAACGGTACGAGGAGATGATCCGAAATCACGACCAGTACTTTTTTGATGCGCAGGCTTTTGAAAATATTATAGATTACTACATCGAGAAGAATGACCCGGCTAAGGCCCTGCAGGTTACCGAGTACGCCCGCAACCAGCACCCTTTCGCAGCCATCTTCCTGATAAAGCAGGCCCAGCTGCTGGTAGTAAGCAACAAGCCCAACGAGGCATTCGCCGCGCTTGATAAAGCTGCCATGCTGGAAGCAAGCGATGCCGACATTTATATTATCCGAGGGAACCTTTACGAAAGCATGGAGCGCAACACAGAAGCGCTCGAGAACTACGAGAAGGCCCTGGAGCTTGCAGAAGAAACCGACGAAATACTGCTGCATATAGCTTACGTTTACCAAAACATGGGCGATTATGACACTGCCATAACCTACCTTAAGCTTTGCCTTAAGCAAAATATGGAGAACCAGGATGCCTTGTACGAACTGGCGTTTTGCTATGACGTACTGGATAACCAGCAGGAGAGCGTGCAGTTCTATATGCAGTATATAGATAACGAGCCATATAGCTATGCAGCCTGGTATAACCTGGGTAATGCTTACACCAAGCTGAGCTTGTTCGAGAAAGCGATAGATGCTTATGACTATGCTATTTTAATAAAGGATAATTTTGCATCAGCCTACTTTAACAAAGGCAACGCGCTGGTTAATCTTGAAAAGTACGCCGAAGCAATAGAAGTTTATCGCCAGACATTCGAATATGAGCAGCCCAATGCTGATACGTATTGCGCCATTGGCGAATGCTACGAAAAGCTGGAGCAAATGGATGACGCGCGGTCATTTTATAAGAAGTCGGTTAAGATGGACCCTAAACTGGCAGATGCCTGGTTTGGTATAGGCGTAACGCTTGATTTCGAGGAGCGATATTTTGAGGCTTTGCACTTTTACAAAAAGGCGCTTGATCTGGATATTGCCAACGCCGATTTCTGGTTTGCCATTGCTGACGCTGAGTACAAGCTGGGCCACATCACCGAAGCGGAACACGCCTACGAAAAGGTGGTGGAATTAAACCCGCTGGATGTAGACGCCTGGCTGGATTATTCGTCCATTTTGTATGAGCAGCAAAATCTCTCCGGTGCCATAGAGGTGATCGCGTCGGCCATTAAAAATAACCCGGAAGCCGCAGAATTGTACTACCGTATGGTAGCTTATCTTTTTGCTAAAGGGGAATATAGCGAAGCGCTTAACCAACTTGAGATAGCCTTAACAACTGACCCTGAAAAGCATTACATCTTGTTCGACTACCTGCCTCAATTACAGGAAAACAAGGTTATTATCGACATTATTAACAGGTATACACGTTAATTTACTGCATAGCTAATAAACATGAATGTGCAAGTGAACTTATTACCTGCACATTTTTTGTTTTACAGCACTTGATAAGCGTACAAGGGGCTGATAAACATCATTTGCACATCTGCATATCATTAGCGACCTTTACGGCGTTAAAACTTTTAGTTATAAGCTATAACTCGCCTGCACATGAATTACCACATAAACAATCTTCCTGAACGTACTGCCAAACCCCGCAACGCTGGCCTTACCATGGTGATGGATAAGGGCCTGAGCACACGCCAGGTAGAAGATTTTATTGAGGTAGGTACACCCTTTACAGACCTTGTAAAGCTGGGATGGGCAACCTCTTATGTTAGTGCAAACCTTGATGCAAAGCTTAAGCTTTACAAAGAAGCAGGATTGCCGGTGTACTTCGGCGGGACATTATTTGAAGCGATGATTGTGCGTGGCCAATTTGACGATTATTGCCGGATATTGGACAAATATAAGATGGAATACGCCGAAGTTTCCGACGGCTCTATCACCATTGAGCACGACGAGAAATGTGAGTACATCCAAAAGTTAAGTAAGCTGGTTACCGTTATATCTGAAGTTGGCTCTAAAGACGTTCAAAAAATATTTGCTCCCTATAAATGGATAAAGCTGATGAATGCTGAAATTGAGGCTGGATCCTGGAAAGTTATAGCAGAAGCACGTGAGAGCGGAAATGTAGGTATCTACCGTGATTCCGGAGAAGTGCGCCAGGGATTGGTTGATGAGATACTAACCCAAATACCTGAAGAAAAAATTATCTGGGAGGCGCCGCAGAAAGCACAGCAGGTGTGGTTTATAAAACTTATTGGCGCTAACGTAAGCCTGGGTAACATTGCACCGGCAGACATTATCCCTTTAGAAACCCTTCGCCTGGGAATTAGAAGCGACACTTTTGAGCACTTCTTGAAAGTTCAATAGTCCAAACATCCTCAATCCTTATGCGTTGCTTATAAAAAAAGCAGCCATGAGCGATCCAAAAAACAAAGCACCTAAGCAGGATGCCAATTTCGACAACAATGTTGAATCAAACCAGCAGGATGCTGTTACCAACACCGAAGAAAGCAATAAAGTTGTAAATCAAGATAACGTTGTCGCTGATACAGAGGCGATAGAGACCACCTTAAGCGACTCCGAACCTTCAACAGCTTTAAATGCCGATCACGCCATCACTAATAATGATGATGCAGGCAGCCGGGTGTGGTAAACTAATCACTACTTGCTGTGCGAGAAAAGCCATGGCATCAGTCCGGGCTCTGCAAAGGCGTTAACCCAGCTGTTATGATCTGCATCAGGGTAGGAAGTAAATTTCGGATCCCCGCCAGCTTCTTTGATAGCAGCAACCATCACTACCGAGTGGTCGTAAGGTACTACGCTGTCTTTTACACCATGGAATATCCAAAGCGGCACCTTTTTGGCGTAACGTTTAGCGTTATTGGTGTTGTCGCCCCCGCATATGGCAAAAGCTGCGGCAAACACGTTTGGCTTGCGGCGCAGTATCTCGAAAGTACCCATGCCTCCCATAGATAAACCGCCTATATATACCTGCTTGTTGTTTACGTAAGGCTTCTCTAACATTTTATCTACCAAGCCTATTAGTGCAGCCATTGCCCTGGTAGGTTCGCCACCTTCGCGGAAATGGAACTGTCTTTTACCGGTGCTATTAGTATCTATCAGTACGTTACTCCAGTAGCTATCTTTCGGGCACTGCGGATAAATTACAATGGCCGGAAACTTCTGCCTTACAGTATCATTAAGGAATAACTCAGGGCCATAAGCCAGTTGCGCATTATTGTCGTTGCCACGTTCGCCTGCTCCATGCAGCACAAATATGATAGGGTACTTTTTCCGGGGATCGAGACCCTTAGGGAACAGTATACGGTAGGGTAAAGTATCTTTTTTGGTAATGAAAGAACCCCTGTCAAAAGCAGAGTTTACCTGAGCCTTAACACCGTTTGAGAGTGTTAAAAATAGTACGCCAAGGAAAGTTATTGTTAGTAATCTTTTCACGGTCATGTTGATGGATGTAGGTATGCAATGGTGTAATTGCTATAACGCAAGAAGAGCTCAAATCGTTCGCGGTGCCTGAAGTTTTTTCTAAGTTGGTGAACCGGCTGTGATCAAAAACCATCAAAAACCACACAAAAGTTTATGCCCTGGGAATAGATACGGCATGTACTTAAAACAAAAGGGCCGGTATAGCAAATGCTGAACCGGCCCTTTTTAAAAACGCGTATTAACGCTTATTTTTTGCTGATGTACGGACTTTGAAAGTTGAGCTTCCTCAACCCTTGCTGGATCTCCGGAGAGCTCATGAAAAGTTTCCATAACAAGCCGCTGCGATAGTTCTCAATCATAACTACAATAGGTCCCTGGTCAATAGCAAGGTATGAATTTGCATACCAGTTTTTGCTCTCACTAAAGGCATCAGTAAAGCCGTATTCGCCCCATATTTTATCACCCAGGTCATAGTAGAAGTGACGAAGCGCCTTCATAGACTGTTTGGGTGTATAAGGGAATGCAGATAACGCCGCCGTAGGTGTAATTACGCCCAGGTCGTTGGTTGGGGAGTGTGCGTTATAGCCTTCGTAATTATCACTTGCTGTTAGGCCCCAGCAGTTTTCGCCATACCCTTTAAACTTCTTAGGATTATCTACACAGTAGTCGTAATTTATTAGGGTGTGGTTTTGGTTCTGCTCCCAGTAGTCGGCATATTGATCTTTTAAGCCGGTTGGGTCCAGCGCCATAAAGGTGTATTGTGAAAAGAAAAGCGGGCCGCCATAATCAAAGCCTAAAGGTAGTTTGTGGCCGTAAAAAGTTCTGCCGTTCTTGAAGAAGTCGCTTTGCGCCCAGCCACGTTCATAAATTTCGGCCTTTACCGGATAACGCTGAGCCGACTCGGCCATGATATAGGTGATCATGCACTCGTTAAAACCACGGATAGGGAAGTTCATGGCCCAGCCGTTGTTCGGGCTCCAGTGCCAGTACAGGTTGTCGCGGCCGCCCTGGGTATACCAGTCCCACTCTATTTCGCCCCACATCCAGCCAATTACATCGCGTATGCGGCGTTCGCTCGCAGTATTGGCAGTGAAGTATTGGCGTGCACAAAGCAGGCCCTCAAACAAGTAAGAGGTTTCTACCAGGTCGCCGCCATCATCCTTACGGCCAAAGCGAATGGTTTTGCCGGTTTCGCCATTAAGCCAGTGCGGGAACACGCCATGGTAAGCATCTGCTTTATACAGAAAGTTTACAATTTTCACCATCCTGTTAACAGCCTGCTCGTGGGTTATCCATTTACGGTGATCTGCTGCAATAAGGGCCATAATGCCAAAGCCTGATCCGCCGGTGGTCACTACTTCGTTGCCATAGTCAAACGATGTATTGCTGCGCTCACGGGCAAGGCCGCTTACCGGATGACCAAAATCCCAGAAGTAGCGGAAGGTTTGACGCTGAACAACGTCAAGAAGGGCGCTGTCATTTAAGTTTTTGATGATGCCGACAGGCTTTATGCCATCGGTGCTTTTTGCCTGCTTTTGAGAGAAGCCCTGCAATGCTGTCATCAGTAGCAGCGCAAATACAAGTATCTTTTTCATTAAGTTAATCTGTTATAAATTAGGGCTGGTAAAGCCCAGCTTGCGCATACCGGTTTTAATTTCCGGGCTGCTCATAAATAAATTCCATATCAGGCCGCTGCGGTAGTTCTCTATCATCACTATCTCCGGTCCCTGGTCAATTGCCAGGTACGAGTCAGCAAACCATGGGTCAGTCAAATTAAATGCGTCCTTAAGCCCGTAATCGCCCCACATTTTATCGCCAAGCTTGTAATAGAAGAATTTAAGTGCAGCTAACGATTGAGTAGGGGTGTACGGCAGTGAAGATATAGCGGCGGTAGGCGCAATTACCCCAACATCATTGGTTGGAGAACTTGCGGTATAGCCATTCTCGATATCGCTGGCGGTTAATCCCCAGCAATTTGCACTATAGCCGTTCTTGTTAGCAGGATTTGCCACACAGTAGTTGTAGTTAATTAAGCTGTGTGCTTTAGTTTGCTCGTCGTAGTTGGCGTAGGTGTCTGCCAACCCGGTGGGATTAATTCCTAAGAACGAATAATGCTCAAAGAACAGCGGCCCGCCCTGCGGAGGTCCCAGCGGCAGTTTTACACCATAAAAGGTGTTGCCATTACGCATGGTGCCATTCTGTGCCCATCCCTGGTCGTAAACCTCTTTGGGGATGCTGTGTGTTGGTGATGAGGCAGCAAGCGCGTAGGCTATAAGGCCTTCGTTCCATCCACTTATTTTCATGTTGATAGCCCATCCGTTACTTGGGCTCCAATGCCAGTAAAGCACGTTTTGGTTACCTTGCCTAAACCAGTCCCACTCTACCCCCTGCCAAATAGAATTGATGTCTGCACGTAATGCAGTTTCCTCTGCACCCGCGCCATTGAAGTACTGGCGCGCAGTAAGCAGACCTTCCATCAGGAAAGATGTTTCTATAAGATCCGCACCGTTATCCAGCGTGCTGAAAGGTTGTACAGCGCCGGTAGCGCCATTGAGCCAGTGCGGGAAGGCACCATGGAATTTAGCGGCAGTGTTCTTAAGGAAACCTACAATCTTCTGCATGCGGGCCAAACCATCTGCCCGGCTGATATAATTGCGGTTTACGCCAACCACCAGCGCCATAATGCCGAAGCCTGATCCGCCTGTGGTAACAATGTCTCCGCTGGTATTGCGTTCGCGAGCAAGGCCGCTTACCGGATGCCCGAAGTCATAAAAATATTTAAACGTTTGTTTCTGAACCAGATCCAGCAGGGCATCGTCAGATATCAGCGGGAACTTATCAGCCTGATTAATGGCGGTAGTTAGCGTTACGCGTACACTGCTTTGCAAAGTGCCGCCCTTTACGGATTTTAAGCCGGTGCTTACATCAAGCGTGTATTTACTGATGTAGTTAAGGGCAGGGGCAATAACAATTGTGCTGTCGCTGTTCTCGTAAGTTACCGTGTAGGGTACTGCGGAGCCTGCCTTATCTTTTAACGTAACTGTTGAAGAAACACTGTTGTGATCTATGGGAGCCAGGAAGGACAGCTTTACAACAGGTGTTGTATTCACATTGACGTAAGTAAAGCCGTTGTAAGTGCCGTTCACCTTTAATGAATTTAGCGCGAAGGATGTCGCCGCCGGAGGTGCCGGTGGCGTAGGGGTGGGCGATCCTCCTTTTCCGCAGCCCATTGCACCCAAAAGCAGGCACAGTCCGGTATATAATTGCAGGTCTCTCATTCTCATCTTTTTCATCATAATTTACCAGCGCCTTAAGTCATAAAAAAAGGCTGCCTGGTTTAAACCGCGACAACCTTTTTACTCAATCAATGTTTATCTTCCGGCCTTCTCAAGAAGGTAAAGTGCTTTTACCTCTTTTGCCGACAGCGATTTGCCGTATATTCTAAAATTGTCCAGTCCGCCTGCAAAACCTTGCGCCCAGGTTTGAGCGGAGGCTGATGTAGTTTGCGGCGGAGTAGTTTGAAATTGCCAGCTGCCCATAACCATGGCGCTTGCGTTCACAAACTTTAACGGTCCGTATGGTACGTCTCCTTTGGCGGGATCATCGCCGTGCAGTTTAGGGCCAATTACCGTGCTGTTGCCGGCACTGCTAACCGCAACGGCTTCTCCATTTGCATATACATTAAAAACCGATGTAGTATCGTTGTAAGTTGCAGTAATATGCGTCCACTTACCCCATGGGTTTGCGATAAGCGCATTGGTAAATTGGCCTTTCCAGTTTACGGCATCATTGTTAATATGCACCTTAATGTTCATGGTGTCCAGGCTGCGGTAACCGTCCAGGTACACATCCAGGTTACCCCAGAAATCTTTGTTGTTATTTAAAGAAAATATGCCACGTGCCGGATCGTCCTTACCTGGTTTTTGAGCATTCACCCAAAAAGACAGTGTGAAGTTCTTCATTGCAGGTATGGTAGCGCCCGGGCTGCCATAAATTATGAAACCTGCAGCATCACCTTTAAAGCCCTGGCCTTTAACGCCGGCATCAAAAGTGGTTTTGGTGGCGGTACCGGTCAGGTTGCCAACGCTGTCGGTAACGGTGCTGTTAAACGGCCAGTAGCTCACCAAATTTGGCGCGGCAACTTCTGCAGCACTGTTGTAACCTTCTATTTTAGGTACGGGTTTATCAGGGCGATAGTCATTGGCTTTTTCCTGGCAGCCTGTAAGTGCCACACAAGCAGCAGTACCGCAAAGCAGTATAGCGCCAATTGTTTTTGTTATATTTTTCATTGTGCTTAGGTTTTAATTAATAACCAGGATTTTGTGTTAATAGTCCGGCGCTCAGGTCAATCTCGTTCTGTGGTACCGGCCAAACTTCGTTCTTGTTAGGTGTCCAGCCTTTAGGGCCAAAAATGGCTTGCGCACGACCCTGACGGATAACATCAAAGTAGCGGTCAAACTCCATTGCCAGCTCCACCTGGCGTTCGTGCCAGATAGCGGTACGTAGTGCACCCTGGTCTGTTGTAGTCACCTTAGGAAGGATAGCGTTGTTTCCGCCCCTTGCACGTGCCCTTACCATCTCTAATGACGATAATGCCTGTGAGGTGTTGCCGGTTTCGTTTGCCGCTTCGGCATTCATCAGCAACACTTCTGCATAACGAATAACTCGCACGTTCTGGTCTTCACCTTCATTCTGCAGGAACGGCCGGGTAAATGGCACGTATGATTTTTGATTGTAACGCGGGTTGTCACCGGTAGCAGCTACCACATCGCCTTCTGGCGTAGTTTCACCACGGAAGATGATAGTAGCGTCTCTGCGTGGGTCGCCTGCTTCAAAGGCATCAGCAAGCGCCTGTGTAGGTACGTTGAAGCCCCAGCCACCACCAGACTGGCCACGTACGCCCTGTACTTGTGAGTATTGGCTGTTAGCCGCACCGCCCGGAAGGCTTTGCGCCTGTATTTCGAATACCGACTCAGTGCTGTTTTCATTAGCTATCCTGAACTCCTGTTCGAAGTTCGGGAACAATGAGTAACCCATACCCATTACCTGGTTGGTGTAGTTAAGCACATCTGCCCATTTCTTTTGGTACATAGCAACCTTGGCATGCATAGCAAGCGCTGCGCCTTTGGTAGCCCGGCCAATGTCTGCAGGTCCGTAGGTTTGTGGCAATACTGCAGCAGCCTCAGTTAAGTCTTTCTCGATAAAAGCATAAATCTGATCTTTTGCTGTGCGCGGCAGATTGTATTCCGAAGCATCCTTTGGTACATGCTGCCTTAATACTACATCGCCAAATGCACGCACCAGCCTGAAGTAATTGTAAGCGCGTACAAACTTAGCTTCGGCCATGTAACGGTTCTTTAACGACTCGTCCATCGAAATAGCCGGGATATTATCCAAAACCTGGTTACACAGGTTTATGCTTTGGTACTGGCCGTTCCAAAAATCCTGCAACTGGCCGTCGGAAGCCGTTACTGTAAAGTTGTCATAGCTGTTGAAGAATGTAGCGTCGCTTTCGCTGCTGCCTTTTTCTGTTTCGTCGCTGCCTACACTTTCAATAGCTATAGGTGCAAATGCAGTTTGTTTCCACTCGCGAAGGTTGGCGTATATAGAGTTGACTGCTTTTGTAGCGTCGTCCTGAGTCTTAAAAAATTCCACGCTGGGCTGCTGCGCCTGAGGTGGCACATCCAGGAAGCTTTTCTTGCATCCCTGCGCAATCATCAGCACTGCACATGAGCTAAAAGCCAGTGCGTATTTAAAGTTATTGTTAAACATGTCCTTTAATATTTTATGTTAAAATGTAACGTTCACACCAAAATTGTAAGTAGCATACAGCGGGTAAGCGCCATTGTCTATACCTGCGTTTGTTGGTGAACCGCCAATCTCAGGGTTAAAGCCGCGGTACTTGAATGAATTATAAACGTTTTGTCCGCTTGCGTAAACCCGTATGCCTTTCATGTATAGTTTAGAAGCTATTGAAGCTGGAAGGGTATAGCCCAACTGTACGTTGCGAATCCTGAAATAGGCGCCGCTTTCTACGAAGAAACTGTTTGGCTTGTAGTTTTCGCCACCACCAATGTTTGCAGACGGGTAGGTAGTTGACGTACCTGCACCATGCCAGCGGTTATTATAGAAATCTTTAGTGAAGTTTTCTGCACCGTAACGCAAGCCCAGGTTAGCGTTGTAAACATCAACACCTGCTACGCCTTGCAAATCTACAGCAAGATCAAACTGGCGGTATTTAAAGCTGGTGTTTAAGCCATAAAGGTACTTAGGGTTAGGGTTGCCAATAACGGTACGGTCTTTAGCGTCGATAACTTTATCGCCGTTAAGGTCCTTGTACTTGAAATCGCCTGGTTTAGCATTCTTTTGCAAAGATGAAGCAACTTCTTCAGGTGTTTGGAACACACCGTCAACAACTAATCCATAAAACTCGCCAATAGGCTGACCAACAATAGTACGTGTGCTTAACTGGCCACCTGTAGCAGCAGCGCCGCCAGCATAAATTGGGTTGGCGCCGGTTTGGGTAGATAATACTTTGTTGTTATTGATGCTGAAGTTACCGCTAACAGAATAAGAGAAATCTTTATTGATGTTATCTCTCCAGCTTGCAGAAAACTCGAAGCCGTGGTTATCAAAAGTAGCCTGGTTACCTATAACGGTGTTGCCGGTTGTGCCTAATGAGCCAAGGATTGGAATAGCAAAGATTGCCTGCTCGGTTTTCTTTTTGTAATAATCGGCTTCGAAGCTAAGCTTATTGTTAAGGAATGCCATTTCTACACCGAAGTCGGTACCTACACCGCGTTCCCAATAGGTTATTGGAGGCACTATGGTGGTGATGTTGGCACCCGTTGCCGATGTTCCGTTATATACCGCTATAAAGTTGGCGCTTTGTGTAACGGTTTGCGTTGAAAGGTTTGCAGGCACTGATGCGTTACCTATTTTACCCCAGCTACCACGGATTTTCAGGTTATCGAAAATGTGCTGATCTTTCATGAACTCTTCATTGCTGATCACCCAGCCTGCACCTACAGATGGGAAATAACCCCAGCGTTGGTTGCCGATGAATTTAGAAGAACCGTCTGCACGGAATGATGCGTTCAGCAAATATTTATCGGCGAATGAGTAGTTCACCCTGCCAAAGAAGGATTGGAACGTGCTAAGAGCGCCACCATCAGTTACCGAACGCGGATTAGTAACGTCGTTAGAACCTAATGTTAAATAAAGGTCACCGTCGCTGGTGTAAGGCACGTTTTGCGCGGTGCCGGTAATGCTGTAAGATTTGTAGCGTTGAGCTGACTGGCCTGCCAGAACTGTTAAATGGTGCTGACCGAAGGTCCTGTCGAACGTTAAGGTATTTTCCCAAATCCAGTTACGAACATCTGCACGTGAAATGCTCAGGTCGCTTATTTTATTAAATTGTGTAGTTGTCGCCTGGTAAACCGGATTATAGCTGCGTACTTCCGCTTGTCCGAATTCACCACCAAAGCTGGTCCTGAACTTCAGGAATTTGGTGAAGTTAACATCGGCATAAACGTTACCTGTAAAACGGTAGTTGTTTGAGCGCTGGTTAAAGAAATCTAACGACGCTTGCGGGTTGCTCGGGATATTACCAACCGGGTAATCATTAGGGTCACCATAGCTGCCGTTTGAATAAAACGCAGGTACAACCGGCGCTGCTGTAAATGCCTTGTAAATAATGTCGCCCGGGATGTCGCGCGATTTGCTGCCCTGCAAAACTGCATTGTAACCTAATTTAAGGAAGTTGGTTGCTTGCACGTCCTGCTGTAAGTGAGCAGTTACACGGTCATAGTCGTTGCCAGACACTACACCCTGTTGTTTTAAGTAGCCGCCTGAAAAGCTGTAAGAAGATTTTTCTGTACTGCCACTAACGGTTATATCATGCTTCATGGTAAAAGCATCACGTAAAACAAGGTTCAGCCAGTTGGTGCCTTCACCAAGGCTTGCCGGATCGCTGAAAGTGTTGGTGCGGTTAAGTTCATTTACTAAAGTAGCATACTCGCTTGCATTAGCAAGTTTAGGCTGATTGGTAACTTTCTGCCAGCCCGCGTAAGCGTTGTAGCTAATGCTTGGAGCGCCTTTACCTTTTTTAGTGGTCACCAAAACAACACCATTAGCAGCGCGTACGCCATAAATAGATTCGGCTGACGCATCTTTAAGGATGCTGATGTTCTCAACATCATTAGGATTAAGAAAGCTGATGTCATCAAACCATACACCGTCTACCACATAAAGCGGGTTAGCGTTACCATATACAGTACCTAAACCACGTATACGGATCTCCGGAGATGATCCTGGCGAGCCGCTGTTGGTTATTTGCACACCTGCAACTTTACCCTGCAGTGAACTTACCGCGTTGGTAGATGGCTGCCTGGAGATGTCTTCTCCTTTAACTGAGGCGACAGAGCCGGTAACGTCAAGCTTGCGCTGTGTGCCGTAGCCAACTACAACTACCTGGGCCAGCTCATTTGCTGAAGTAGCCAGTTTGATATCAATTGAAGTTCTGCCGTCAACAGCTACTGTTTGAGTTGTGTAGCCTATGTACGACACTTGTAATGTTGCGTTTGATGCAACGCTTACTGTAAAGTTGCCGTTAACATCCGTCTGGGTGCCGTTTGATGTACCCTGAACTCCAACAGTTACGCCTATAAGCGCTTCACCTGTTTTTGCATCGCTTACCTTACCTTTTACGGTAATGTTTTGTGCAAAAACAGCTGTGGAGAAAAAAGTAAACAATAGCAGTAACCCCGAGATCTTGTAAATTCTCTTCATAGTGGGTGATTAAATTTGTTAGTACTTGAGATTAATTGGTTTTTCGTAGGGTCGAAGTTGCGGAGTAAATAGATTTTTAGCAAATAATGTTCCTCTACATTAATACATCACAGGTTAAACGGTTTCTCATTCAATTTTAATCAGAAATGTAACGAATTGAAGAATAATCGTTTGTGACGATAGTAGTGTATCAAATACATACTACAAACTTCTTAAAGTACATACGATGGCGAAAAGAGCTTATGAGAGGTAATGATGTAGTGTTATAGCTCCATGAGAAACTCGCTAAGGTTCTTATCGTGCTCTAAATTGAGCTTTTTTCTCAGTCTGTAACGTCTTATCTCTACACCCCGCAAAGAAATGTTCAATAACGATGCCATTTCTTTACTACTCATATTCATGCGGAGGTAGGCACACAACTTAAGATCGTTAGGAACCAAATCTGGATGGTCGTGTTTCAGTTTCTTAAAAAAGTTCTCATGGGTTTCGTTAAAGCTGCTTTCAAAAACGTTCCAATCCCGTTCGTCATTCATCCCTTCATCAATTACCTTGTGAAGTTTTTTAAGCTGATCTTCCGGTAGCTTTTTACCGGTGCTGTCACGAAATTTGTTTATCTCATCACTGATCTTCTGAAGCAGTTCGTTCTTATACACAATATTCATAGCACTGTTTGCCAGCTCACGGCTCTTGCTGGCTAAGTCGGCTTGCAGTTGCTCGTTTTTCAGGGTAACAATGTGCTGCTGGTTGGCTATGGCTTCCCTTTGCAGGAACTCCTCTTTTTCGCGCTGTAGCTTCTCCTGTATTTGTCGTTGATGCTTATCCAGGTTAAGTAGGTAGTACTTCCTGATAAGGTAGCAGGTTAGTATAAACAGCAGTACATAAAAGGCTAATGCAATTTTACTGAAGTACCATGGCGGCAGTATCTCAAATGTAAGCTCGGTAGTTTCTGAAACGTTTTCATCGTTTATCTTCGCCCTTACCTTAAAATGGTAAATGCCGTGATTAAGGTTTGTAAATTCTTTTTGACTCTGGAGGCTCCAGTCTGACCATTGTCTTGAATAGCCTTCCAGGTAGTACTGGTACTGTATTTTTACTTGCCGGTAGTAAGGCAGAGCGTAAGCAATACGAATGTTGTTTTGATTATACGGGAGGTTAATTTCAGTATCCGTACTGCTGTGCATATCATTTATTACGGTTACTTTATCGGTAATATTCTCAATTTTACGGATAAGTACCTGGGGCAGGATTATCTTACCGCCACGGCGCGCGTCAGCATCATTTACAATCACAAAGCCATCATCTACACTTATCAGGTAAATGCGGTTATTTATCAGGCTGATGTTCTCGTAGTTCTGTACCATTTGCCCGTTCAGCATGCTGAACCTGTTGCTATCAATGGTAAGTTTCCCTGGAACAGACAAGTCCGCCAATGCCACGCGCCCATGGTTGATAAACCAATACTTTTTACCTATGGCTGATATTACCTTATTGCTGAATGCAAAGGTTTTTAGCCTTGAATTAAGCTGGTTGTAACGATAGAAACGATCTGTTATGTCATCATAAACATAAAAACCGGAGTCGGAGGAGAAAACCACCCTGTTATCAAGGTTAAAAACGCCCACATTGTAGCTGTCTGGCAGGCCGGATCGTTTATCGTAATATTTTTGAGATGCTACACGCTTCTTATCAGCCGTTAACGTCACTTTGTAAATGCCTTTGTAGGCGTGGCTAACCCATATCTGTCCTTTGTTATCCTGTTCTACATAACGCGATGGTTCGCCAAAACCTTCTATCTTGTGGTCGAAGATCCAGTTTCCGGCAACATCTTTACGGTAGATAATAAGCCCCGTATAACACCCTTGTATAAGTTGATCTGTGCTGATTTTCTTTATTGTCCAGCCGCCGCTAAGGGATGTTATTTTGGTTATAGTGCTGCCGTTTACCTGAAAGGTGCCATCGTTATGGCCGCAAAGTAGTTTACCATCTTGCAGGGAAAGATCCCACACCTGGCCCTGTGATCCTGGTATCAGCTTGAAATCGAACGATTGGAGGAGTTGATTGCCGCTACCCTTAAGCCAGTCGCTGTAGAATAAACCTTGGTTAGTTCCCAAATAAATTTTATCTCCGTAGATTATACTTGAGTATACCGTGCCGAAACGTCCTGTTTTATCGAAATAGAAGTATAATGGCGAATTTACTTCAATGCGGTCTACGCCATTATCTAACCCGGCCCATAGGTTCTGCTCCGCATCGGTATAAAGGCTCAGTACAGTATTGTTTTGCATACCACTAGCCTTGTTAATATGTTGCACAACGTTGCCTGCGGTATCTATAATTACAATGCCGTTTAGTATCGTGCCAAAAGCAAAGTACTTATTGGGAATAACCGCCCCATTATTAAGCTGAAAGTTCTTTAGAAACTCGGTAGCCTGGGTTTTCCAGGGTGTAATATTAATGCCATTGAAGATGAACAAGCCGTTATTTGCGGTGCCGATAAGATAACGCCCGTCAGCGAAAGGTAATACAGAGAGTACCCGGCTCCCTAAAATATTGCTGCCCGGGATCAGCTGTAGTTTAGTGCCTTTTAACTCAAAAAGACCAACGCCAACCCGTTCAACAAAATAACGCTGCCCTGTTTTAAACAGGAACAAAAAAGGGGTAGGTGCCTTTACAACCGTTATTTTACCATTTGCATAAATATAAATAGCACCGAACGACTGAAAAATAACGTGATCCGTGTCGACATATATCTTCCATATTTCTTCTTTTACAGGCTGGTACTGTCGTGGGATAAGCTTTGTTAGCGAACGATATTTCAAAAAGCCGTTGCGGTTTTCCCAATAGCCAAATTCTCCAAACCCACCGGAGTAGATCTTCCCTTTTTTGTCGGCAGCTACAGACCGCACTATAAGGCCGTTGGGCATGCGGCTCAGTTGCCAATATTTCCCGTCAAAGGAGAGCAGGCCTTCGTCGTTGCCAAAGTACATTACGCCGCGCTCATCCTGCGTTACCGACCAGTTTTGATTGCCCGATTGGTACTGTGCCTTGGTATAATTTTGCACATAGGGTACACCGATGCTTTTGATGTCAGCAGCAAAAGCAAAACACTTTACAAATAATAGAAACAGTAATAACAGAACTGGTTTACGCATGGATGATCTAAGTGCCTGGCAAACACTTTTGTATACGAAAGTACGCTTTGGCAGGGGTTAAAAGAAATAAGCCTACCCGCAGGTAGGCTTATCCATGTATTATTCGGCAGTTGCCGACTGTTTTGAGGCTTTTTTAGCGGTGTTAACAGGCTGGGGCACTTTAACGTAATATCCCGTTCCGTCATAAACGCGTTTACGTGGGTGCTCCTTGCACTCAGCACTGCAGCAACCATCCATAGCAGTACCGCATTCATCGCATTGGGTAAAGTGCTCGTTGCACTCGGGGTTTGCACAGTTAATCATTTTAGGCGTCACTTTGCCGCAATTACGGCAGGTAGATATCACTACCGGATTTACGCTATTCACATCAACCGAAAGGCGATTGTCAAAAACGTAACACTTGCCCTCAAAATCCTGCCCGCCTGCTTCTTTACCGTACTTAATTATACCGCCATGCAACTGGTAAACATCTTTAAAACCTTCATGCAACAGCAGAGCAGAAGCCTTTTCGCATTTGATCCCGCCGGTACAATAGGTGAGTATCTTCTTGTCCTTGTACTTCGAAAGTTCATTGATCATCGCCGGGAAGTCGCGGAAATTCTCGATATCCAGCGTAACCGCGTTCTTGAACTTACCAAGGCTATGCTCGTAATTAGAGCGTACGTCAAGCACTACAACATCTTCACGGTCCTTCATTTCCAAAAACTCTTTCGGATCGAGGTGTTTACCTGTTTGTTTTTGTGGATTGATGATGTTAGGATCACGCAAGCCGGAATGCACGATCTCTGATTTATAGCGGCAGTGCATCTTTACAAATGATGGCTCATCTACTTCATCAACTTTAAAGTCGATGTCGGCAAAGCGGGCATCGGCATGTAAAGTGTTCATGTAGGTCTCGCATGCTTCAGGCGTGCCGGATACGGTGCCGTTTAGGCCTTCATCTGCCACTATAATGCGGCCGGTTAAGCCTAAGCTTCTACAAAATTTTAAGTGATCGGCAGCAAATTGCTCGCCGTTTTCTATTGTTGAATAACAATAGTACAGTAGTGTGTTGTATTTTGCCATAACTCATTGATGCCGCTGCAAACGGCGTTAAATGAGGCGCAAAGATAAGTATTTGAGCTGAGAGGTAAAAGTATAAAGCAGAAAGCTAAATTTTCCTAACCTCCTGCTTTTAGCTTTGGCCTTTCAGCTTTTATCTTTCCGCTATCTTATACCGTAAAATATTCTTATGCCCTGTATGTATTTGTTATTGCCTGTGTAAGATATACCATAATCCACACGGAAGATCAGGCGTTGCAAGCCTACGTAAAACTCGCGGTAATTAGGATTGCCTCTGGTGGTCAGGAAGTTTGCACCGATAAGCTCTTCAAGTTTAAGCTTACGCATGAACGGTATTTTATTGAGTATGGAACCGGCAAAGTTGTGCTGATAATGAGCCTCGAAGAACGCGCCGTAGGTGCTATAAGTATAGAATGGCAAAAAGTGAAAGCTACCTATGTACAATGGATCGAACGTGGTGCCCTGGTTCCCCAAATAGTGATAGTAATCCATAAAATAGAGCTTATGGTTATTGATGAAATCGCCACCTGTAAGTTTAAAAGACGAATAACCTGATAATCCTATCCTGATATTTGATTGTGATATATCTGCCGAGACGAAGTCGTAGTCCACGTCAGAGCCAAATACTTTATTGATCCCTTTACGGTAGTTTAAGGTAAGTGTAGGGTATTTGGACGGGAGGTTGAACTTACCGGTTGGCCGGGTAATATACTGTTGATCAAAAGTGAAAGCAACCGAGGTGTTCAACGAAAGTGCCTGGTGGGTAGGGAACAGGAACGATTGGTCATCCGCAGGGGTACCTGCAGGAGCCAAAGGATTATTAGAGGTAAATTCTTTATTCTTTACATCCCTTATTTTACTGAACGATGTATTGTACAACTGCCGGCGACCAGAATAACTTAAACTGCCGCTCCACATAACACCATTAGCCAACTCGCGCTGGTAGCCAAAACCTCCATATTGTGAACGGTAGTACTTCACATAGTTGTTTTCGTAAAGCAGTGTACTAAGCGTGTTGAAGTATAAGGATCGTGTACCTACGTTGTTAAGATCGAGCACGTCGCTGCCAAAGTTTACCCAGAACTTTGAGTTGTGAAACGGATCATTAAGGTACTCACCGAGCATGTTAGCGCTGAAGAGCTTATTTGAGAATCCATAGCGAAGAGCAGGCGTAATTTTCCATGAATGAAAGTCATCTACCTTGTGCGTGTAAGTTACCTTGGCATTTATACCAAAACCTTCAACCGTATTATAATAAAACGTTTGCAGGAAAGGGAAGATGTATAAAGAGTCCCGCTCATCGCGGCTGCTGGCATCATAGCCAAAGATGAGGTAACTGAAGTAGTTAATGTTGTTCTTCTTATGCTGATTAACTTCTTTCCAAACATCGGTTTTGTGGAAGGCTTCAGCGCTGTCTTTCTTAACGTAATCCCTTGCTTCGGACTTGGTTAATGGAAGCGGGCGGGTAGCTGCCCAGTAATTGGATGTTTTAATGTTGGCAGCAGTATCAACCCTAAGTACCTCTCCGTTGAAGTATTTATCGGGAAAGGTCTGGTCGATGCGGTAATTGTTGTAAATACCCAGGTAGTAACCACCAAACTCAAAGCCAAGTACATTTCCGTTGTAACTGTATTGTATAGCTGATGGCAGCCAAACACTGTCACGAATAGGTATATATTGCTGACTAATGTTAAGCGTATCTATCAGGTTAAGGTTATCATTCTTTTTGGTCAGCATCAGGTCTGCGCTGTAAATACGCCAGTCGCCGTCTACTATGTAAATATTACCCTTAAAGGTAGGGGAGTGCTTGTGGTTGGGCAGTAATTGTATTTTATGTATGGTACGCCCGTTGGTTACCGTTGTACCCACCAGCTTGTAGTTGTAGTGGCTTAAAGCGTTTGATGCCACTGGTGAAACAAAGCCGTGAGAGCTTAACCCATTAATAGCAAATACATCATTATAGATGTTCAATTGCAGATCCGAAGCTTTATTATAGCTGAACGGTGGACTCGCGCCAACCGTTTTGGAGGCTATTGTTATCTCTTTAAATTTAGATGGCTGCTCAAAGTTGAACTCCGACAATGATTCTGATTGGTAAAGAATGCCGCGACCAACAGAGTCAAGTTCTAGCTGGCGGCTTACCGTTTCGCCCATGAGCCCTTTAGGTGCGCTAATGAGGCGCTGTACGCCTTTAATGTATACAGTAGCCTTATAGCTTTTAAATTCCTGCATGTGCTGCTTACGTGCGGCTATCACCTTACGCATTATATCCATGCCAGGGTCGGTCTTTTCGTTGTATGCTGTGCTGTCTTTTAGGGTAAATATTTCTTCCTCCAGTTGGATGTCGAGTCGCTCGTCATGATCGCCTATGGTTACATCGTAAGCCTTCTCGCGGTAGCCAACCATTCTGTATACAACTTTATAGCTTCCCGGTGCAAGGCGGAACTGGTAGTTGCCATCCTCGTTGGCTGTGGTACCATAAGTAGAGTTGCGTATGTAAACGGAAGTAAAGGGTATCAGCTCGTTTTTTGGCCCGGTAATATGGCCGGAAAGCAAGTGTTGCTGGGCCGAAACCGCGGAAGCGGTAAGCGTAAGAAATAGTATAAGGAGGTATCTTTTCATATAGCTGTTAACTAAATACATTTTATGCCTAAAAGGTTTGTTCATGCAGCAATATATTTAAAGTTGAACGGTTTTGCGTGCATTTGCCTGTAATGCTTAATTTTGCAGGCTAACATCTGTTATTATGTACAAAACCTTACAGCCTGTGTTGCAGCAGGAACTCGCATCGATAGAAGAAGCCGGATTATATAAACGTGAACGCATTATTACCTCACCGCAAGGTGCTGATATTACCGTGCAGGGCGGCCAGGAAGTGATTAACTTTTGCGCTAATAACTACCTGGGCCTGTCTGGTAACCCTAAGGTGATAGAAGCCGCCAAAGCTGTAATGGATACCCATGGTTACGGGCTTTCGTCAGTGCGTTTCATTTGCGGTACACAGGACATACATAAACAGCTGGAGCAAAAGATCTCGGAGTTCCTGGGTACTGAAGACACCATCCTGTACGCTGCTGCCTTTGACGCGAACGGTGGTGTGTTTGAACCGTTGTTTAATGAACAGGACGCGATTATTTCTGACGAGTTGAACCATGCGTCGATAATAGACGGAGTTCGCCTATGCAAAGCGCAACGCCAGCGTTACAAGCACGATGATATGGCCGACCTGGAAGAGAAACTTAAAGCTACGCAGGAGCTTCGTCACCGTATTATAGTTACGGACGGTGCTTTCAGTATGGATGGTACAATTGCTCAGCTGGACAAAATATGCCAGCTTGCAGAGCAATACAACGCGTTGGTAATGATTGATGAGAGCCATTGCAGCGGATTTATGGGTAAAACCGGCCGCGGCACGCACGAGCATCATAACGTAATGGGCCAGATAGATATAATTACCGGCACACTGGGTAAAGCTCTTGGTGGTGCGTCTGGTGGTTTTACATCAGGCCGTAAAGAGATCATTGATATGCTGCGCCAGCGCTCTCGTCCGTACCTGTTCAGCAACACACTGGCACCGGCTATTACAGGCGCATCTATAGCCGTGCTGGACATGTTAAGCGAAACTACTGATCTGCGCGACAAGCTTGAGCGTAACACTAAATATTTCCGCGAGAAAATGACCGCTGCAGGGTTTGACATTAAGCCGGGCGTTCACCCCATTGTGCCCGTGATGCTGTATGATGCTAAGCTGGCGCAGGAGTTTGCCGCTAAAATGCTGGAAGAGGGTATTTACGTGATAGGGTTTTACTACCCGGTAGTGCCGCAGGGCAAGGCCCGTATACGTGTGCAAATATCAGCCGCGCATGACACCCATCACTTAGATAAAGCTATTGCCGCTTTCACCAAGGTGGGCACAGCACTGGGCGTGTTAAAATAATAGCCTTATATTTGTAGTTCAGTTTTTTACAAGCAAGATAAATGCAGGAGCAGATAGATAAATATACCAGCGAGATAAAAGCCTTTACCGCTGCAAAAGCAGAGGAGCTGGAAGCTTTTCGTATTAAGTACTTGGGTACAAAGGGGATCATAAAAGACCTTTTTGACCAGTTTAAAACCGTTGGCCCCGAAGAGAAACGCACCTTCGGTAAAGTGCTTAACCAGTTCAAACAACTCGCTGAAGAAAAGTACAACGAATTTAAAGAAAGCCTGGATTCTGGTGTTAAAAGCCATGATTCTTCACAAGACCTTACCCTACCGGGAGACGGTTTTGAAGTAGGCTCGCGCCATCCGCTATCATTGGTACGTAACGAGATCATCGATATTTTCAAACGCCTGGGTTTCGTAGTAGCAGAAGGGCCTGAGATTGAAGACGACTGGCATAACTTCTCGGCTTTGAACTTCCCGGAGGAACACCCTGCACGCGATATGCAGGACACTTTCTTCGTGCGTAAAGGAGAGGGGAACGACGATATTGCCCTGCGTACCCATACCTCATCCGTACAGGTTAGGATGATGGAGAGCGGCAAACCACCGTTCCGCGCTATAATGCCCGGCCGCGTTTACCGTAATGAAGCAATATCTGCACGTGCACATTGCTTCTTCCACCAGGTAGAAGGTTTATATGTGGATGAGAACGTTTCTTTTTCTGACCTGAAGCAGACGTTATACCACTTTGTGCAGGAGCTTTACGGTGAAGGAACCAAGGTTCGTTTCCGCCCGTCTTATTTCCCGTTCACCGAACCATCTGCCGAAATGGATATTTCCTGCACCATATGTAAAGGTTCTGGTTGTAATATGTGCAAATACAGCGGCTGGGTAGAGATACTAGGCTGTGGTATGGTTGATCCTAACGTATTGGAAAATTGCGGTATCGATAGTAAAAAGTACACCGGCTTTGCCTTCGGAATGGGTATAGAACGTATTACCAATTTGAAGTATGTTATCCGCGACCTTCGGTTATTTTCTGAAAACGATGTGAGGTTCCTGAAACAGTTCCAGACAGAGATCATATGAGGAAAGCAGTTTTTGTTGTAATTACTGCTATAATCTTCTTTTCCTGTGGCAAAGCGGAAAACGCAGTGCCCAGTGTGCCGGTTAACTTCCGCGCCTCAAAAACAGACCCACGTTTGGCTGCGCTTAACAGCCCGGGCGGGTCTGTAGCTATATCAGGTTATGGCGTTGCAGGCATTTTAATTTACAGGCGAGCTGATGGTATCTATGTTGCTTACGACCGTTGCAGCAGCTATCAGCCAGAAAAATTATGCGCCGTTTCGCCCGATGAAAGCGGGTTTACCGCTACCGATCCATGCAGCGGGGCTAAGTTCTCCCTGTCAGACGGCAGCCCTGTAAAAGCCCCTGCTACCAGGTCTTTACGTGTTTATAGCGTAAATGTGAGTAATTTTGAGATATTTGTATCTAACTGATACATGGAAGCCGATAAAATTAAAGACAGCATAAAGAGGGCATCGCAGGAACTGTTCCGAAAATTCGGCTATCATAAAACCAGCGTTAACGAGATTGCTAAGCGGGCAAAAATTGCTAAAGCAACCATTTACAAATACTTCGACAGTAAGGAAGCTATACTACATGTATTGCTGATGGACTATATAAAGGTTAGTGTTGATGAACTGATAAACACCGACGCGCCGGAGATGGATGAGGAGAAGCATCTGAGCAACCTCATCATGAAAACCTGCCGCCTCAGCTATACCGTTTGCAACGAGTTTATAGGCTGGGACTTTATTCGCGAAAGCACCAACTCACAGGATTTTCTTAAAAACCTTTCTAATGAATTAGAGGAACTGCTGGTGCAATCTTTTACCCAGCTTGCAGGCATCCGCAAGCACGAGACCTATCAGCAGCGGCTACGCTTCCTGATAAAATGCAGTAAGAACATCGTATTTAGCTTTGCATTCACCTCCGTAAGCGACAGCGACGTACGCAAAAATTTCGTATCCTTCCAAAAAGAGATATTGCCTTACCTCGTAAAAGCGGCTATACTGGTTTAAACCATGTGGTGAAATGATACCTAAAGAACTGACGTCCCAAATAAATCAAAATACCGTTTTGGTTTTTGGTATAGTATTTACTATGTTTGCATAGTAAAACATCACTACCATGAGCCAGGAACTAATAGACTTTTCAGACCAGATAGACGAGCAGGTTGAAATAGACAGCTTTATTATTGAAGTTTACTTTGATAAGCTGCTAAGCTTTTTCTTGTAATTCTTTTTTAAATGAGGCCGGTGAAAGGTTAATGTGATTAGCCTGTGTTGGTGACTTTTGCCTTTAAATTCCTGTAGCATTTGCTTTAAATGCAACGTTGAAATTCTGTCTATTCTAAAATTCTGAAAATTCTGATTCAGACATGTACCTTTGCATCCTTATGGGCAGAGGCGGAAAAAAATTCAGCAACAAGTTTTTCGAGAACGTACAGGTAATTGATATTGCCGAAGAAGGTAAAGGAGTGGGCAAGACCGATGAC
The DNA here is from genome assembly GCF_003432065.1 of Mucilaginibacter terrenus. Taxonomy (NCBI): domain Bacteria; kingdom Pseudomonadati; phylum Bacteroidota; class Sphingobacteriia; order Sphingobacteriales; family Sphingobacteriaceae; genus Mucilaginibacter; species Mucilaginibacter terrenus. Next base: position 710,614 of record NZ_QWDE01000002.1, read on the forward strand.
CTTGTACTTTTTATTGAAAAAGCTGTTCCCGGAGATATTGCCGATGTTGAGGTATACCGCGCTAAAAAGAACTTTGGCGAAGCAAAGATAACCCGGCTTGTTCAACCATCTGAGCACCGTACCACACCCTTTTGCGAGCATTTTGGTACGTGCGGTGGCTGCAAGTGGCAGCACATGACGTATGAAGCCCAATTAAAATTCAAGCAAAAAGCTGTGCACGATGCTTTGTCGCGCCTGGCCAAGATAGAGGTGGCCCATATGGATGCCATAGTACCATCTCCTGCCGATCGCTACTACCGCAATAAACTGGAGTTTACCTTCTCTAACAAACGCTGGTTGTATGATGGCGAAAACAGGGAGGATGTACAGCTGGATATGAACGCGCTCGGCTTTCATATCCCGGGCAGGTTTGATAAGATATTAGACGTGAAGCATTGCTACCTGCAGGGCGACCCATCTAACTATCTCCGCAACAGCATAAACCTTTTTGCCAGGGAGCAGGGCATTAGTTACTACGATGTACGCGAACATACCGGCGCATTGCGCAACCTGGTAATTCGCACTTCTTATACAGGTGAGATCATGGTAATTGTAGTGTTCGCCCATGCTACCGAAGATGAGGTTAACGCGGTGATGGGTTTTGTTGATGCCAATTTTCCGCAAATAACGTCCCTGTTATACATACTTAATACCAAGAAGAACGACACCATATTTGACCAGGAGGTAATCAGCTGGAAAGGGCCCGAATACATACATGAGGAGATGCCGAACGGAAATGGCGACGTCATTAAATTTAGAGTTGGTCCTAAATCTTTTTACCAGACCAACTCCATACAGGCGCTGAGGTTGTACCAGATTACCCGCGACTTCGCCGGGTTTACAGGAAATGAGTTGGTTTATGACCTTTACACCGGTGCAGGTACCATCGCCAATTTTATTGCAGCCCACGTGCGGCAGGTGGTAGGAGTAGAGTATGTCCCTTCGGCCATTGAGGATGCGAAAGTTAACTCGGCCATCAACAACATCACCAACACTAAATTTTACGCGGGCGATATGAAGGATGTACTGGTGCCGGAGTTTGTTGCCGAGCACGGCAAACCGGACGTGATCATTACCGATCCGCCGCGCGCCGGCATGCACCCTGATGTAGTGGCCCGCCTGATGGAGATAGAAGCACCAAAGATTGTATATGTAAGCTGTAACACGGCCACCCAGGCCCGCGATTTACTTGTACTTAAGGAAAAGTACGACACTGTTAAGATACAGCCGGTAGACATGTTCCCTCATACTCAGCATGTAGAGAACGTTGTCTTGCTGATTTTGAGGTAACTATGTAATTGTATTTTCTTTTGATACCTTTGTTCGTCAATGGCGTATGTCGCCCAACCTAATTAATGACGAATGGATTCACAATTACCTTTTTGGAATTTTTCGCTTAAAAGGGTTGTTGATCGCGAGCCTGATTCTCTCAAACGGGCACGGATTCGTATTGTATTAGTTACGCTGGTGCTTACATTGTTAAAGCTGGTGATAGGCGTTCCGCTGGTTGTTCACGGGATGTTAGACCATCAATTGCACCGCTCCATTTTCATCTTCGTGATGTTTGCGTTTTTAACCAAATATGTGCTTTGGCGTCCTCAGCATGTGCTCCTGGTATCGCACATCATTATCTTATCCGGTTTGTTCGCGATATGGACCTCGGTGGTAATTTACGGTCAGGTACTCAACTTGCTTACCGTTCAGTTTGTATTTATGGTGACGTTTGTGGGGTACTATCTCATCAACAACAGGTTTGCTGTAGTTTATAGCGTAGTAGCTATCGCACCGGTGATGATGTACCTTGTTGCCAATCATGATCCCACATGGCGGCTGGACCGTGTTCCGCAAGGGTTGCCCTCCCCGGGTTTTGAGATCATCGCGTTGATGAACTTTTCTACTATGGTGTACATCCATTACCTTTTCTACAGGGCGTTTAAAGACAACATTGCGGAAAAGGAGGAGCTTAATAAACAACTGGAAGCCACCATTGCAGAAACTAAAGCGCTTGCAGAATCAAGGTCTGTTTTCCTTTCTACCATGTCGCACGAATTGCGTACCCCGTTGAATGCTGTAATTGGTATGGCCAATTTGGTAATGGATACAGCTACCAAAGAACAGGCAGAGAATTTAGATATTCTTGAGTTTTCGGCTAACAGTTTGCTGACCCTTGTGAATGACATTTTGGATTATAATAAAGGTGAGAACGGTAAGATAGAGCTGGAGGCAATCCCGGTAAACTTAACCGGGCTGATCCATGGGGTATGCTCGGGGCTTCAGCATAAAGCAAAAGATAAAGGCTTTCAGTTGGTGATGGACGTTGATGAACAGCTGAAAGGACAATGGGTAATTACCGACCCAACAAGGCTAACACAGATTATTTACAATTTAGCAGGTAATGCAATAAAGTTTACCGAAGAGGGTAGCGTAACTGTGCACGCAAGTGTGGTTTCTGAAGATTTTGGTACGCTAAAAGTTCGTTTTTATGTAGCCGATACTGGTATCGGCATTGCACCGCAAAGGCAACAGGCCATCTTCGATCCCTTTGTTCAGGCATCTTCAGACACTACCCGGCACTATGGCGGAACCGGGCTAGGGCTTGCCATTGTTAAGCGGCTCCTCAAGCTGTTCAATACTGATATATTACTGGAAAGCGTTCCGGGTGAAGGGTCTGTTTTCTCATTCGAAATAGCTTTTGAGTCTTATTTAGGGGCAGTTAAGCCGGTGTCTTCCAAGCCGGTATCAATGGGAACGCTTCCCGGTCTCAATATACTTATAGCAGAAGATAATCCAATAAATGCATTGTTAATCAATAAGTTGCTATCCAAATGGGAGGTAACTGCTGTAGTCACCCGTAATGGGCAGGAGGCTGTTGAACAGGTGTCAAGCCATACCTTTGACGGCGTACTGATGGATCTGCATATGCCGGTAATGGACGGTTATAATGCTGCTTTAGCTATAAGGGCAATGAGTGACCCTATTAAAGCAGGGCTGCCAATTATTGCATTAACCGCATCAGTTGCTATAAATGTTTATGATAAGATAAATGCAGCAGGAATGAACGATTATCTTTCTAAGCCTTTCCAGCCGGCAGCACTTTATCAAAAACTATCGCTTTTGCATGCTACAAAGTTAGGTTCAGCCATGACGGGGTAACTAAACCTGCACTCCGCTCCTGTAGCTTTCGCATATCTCCCTGATAGAATCGCTTAGCGGTTTAAACTCAAAGTTTACCGCTTGTTTTATCTTGCTGTTATCAAAGTTACGGCTTACTGATGCGGCCCGAGCGCTTGTTTTGTCTATAGACGGATCGCTCCCGGTAACTTTGCCCCATATTGATGCCCCGCGCCAGGCTACTTCCAGCATCCAGGGCCTGGCTAGTTTCTTGGGCGGCTCAACGCCCAGGCAAGTAGCTATTTCATTAAATATTTGTTGATAAGCGCGGTTTTCAGCATTTATGATAAAGCGTTCTGCCGTTATGTTACTCTCCATCAGCAATATCATACATTTAGCAACATCCTGTACATCAACAAAACCCATAATACCGCCGCTATAGTATTTCAGTCCTTTACGGATGGTCTCAAATAATTGGCCGCTCCCTTCTATTCCGGCGCTGGTGCCAATTATAATGCTTGGGTTTACAATTACTGCATCTAATCCTTCAGCTATGCCGCGCCAAACCTCCATTTCGCTTTCCAGCTTAGATATAGCGTAGCCGTCCTCTTCGGTGGTGGGGTCCAGGTGATGGTTTTCTGTAATTTGTTCGCCGGGCTTAGCTTCACCCACGGCAGCAACTGAGCTGGTGTGTACCATTCGGATGTTACGTTCAACGCAAAGGTCTACCAGGTTAGCTGTGCCTTTAACATTGGTCAGTATCATCGGCTCTTTATCAGCGGCTTTTAGTGATACCCAGGCAGCGCAATTGTAAACCTGAGTAATTCCCTCCAGCGCGTTTTCCAGCGCGAAGAGATCCATCAGATCGGCCTCAACCCATTCTATCTGTGCCGAATAAGGTAGCAGTATCTCCGGGAGGGTTGACGAAGCCCTTTTTGTACAGCGCAAATTGTTGCCACGCAGCAGCAACTCTTTAGCCAGTTCTGCACCCAAAAAACCCGTAGCGCCTGTAACCAATATCATTCGTCAAATATGCACATTTGCTCATCAATACATCTGCACATCAATAAAAATCTGCACATTTGCACATCACCACAGCTGCATATTAAACATGTCTTTAGCCGATTTTTTCACACCGATTGACTTAAAAAAGATGCTGCCAAAAGGGGGCTATTTTACCAGCCAGCTTGGTGACAAGATCAACCATCATTCAGTAGCTTTCCCTGATTTGGAAGAAAAAACCGATATCGCTATTATCGGTGTAATGGATGACCGCAATGCCGTTAATAATTCCGGCTGTGCGCTGGCGCCCGACTATGTGCGTGAGAAACTTTATCAATTACACGAGGGCGCTTACAAGACAAATATTGTAGATCTCGGCAACATAGTAAGGGGTGAAAAGGTAACCGATACGTATTACGCACTGAAGACGGTTGTTGAGGAATTACTTAAAAAAGATATTGTTCCGCTAATAATTGGCGGAGGGCAAGACCTTACCTATGCGCAGTATTTGGGTTATGAAAAGCTTGAGCAGAAAGTAGATGTGCTGGTTGTTGATGCACAGTTTGACCTGGAAGACGATGGTTTTCACGACAGCATCGAGACCACCTCGGCCGGATACCTGAACAAGATTTTCCTTCACGAACCAAATTACCTGTTCAACTTTAGTAACTTGGGTTATCAAACGTATCTGAACAGCCAGGATAGCCTTACGGTTATGGGTAAGCTGTACTTTGACGCGCACCGCCTTGGCGAACTTGCGGGGAATATTACGGTTACAGAGCCTGTTATCCGTAATGCAAATATGGTAAGCTTTGATATGGGTGCCATTCGTTCGTCAGATGCTGCCGGAAATGCAAATGCTAAACCCAATGGTTTTTACGGGGAAGACGCCTGCCAAATATGCCGTTATGCGGGCTTTAGCGACAAACTTACTTCAATAGGTTTTTATGAGTTCAACCCCGCTTACGATAGTAATGGACAAACTGCCATGCTGCTCTCCCAAATGGTGTGGTATTTTATAGACGGCTTTTATAACCGGAAGAAGGATTTTCCGCTTAATCCAAAATCACAGTACCTCATCTATAAAACCAGCCTTAAGCATGAAGACCACGAGTTGGTGTTTGTAAAAAGCAAGAAAAGCGACCGTTGGTGGATGCAGGTACCTTATCCAACAGGCGGATCTAAAAACGAGCGTTTTCACCTGGTACCGTGTCGCTACGAAGATTATAAGACAGCCCGCTCCGGCGAGATGCCCGACCTTTGGTGGCGCACTTACCAAAAGTTGAACTAAGCCGCAATCTGCTGGCTGTTTAGCCGTTATAAAAATTTACTTATTAATACATGAAGAACTTTTTCCTGGGCCTGATTGCCTTATTGCCTGCGGTGGCATTTGCACAAAATTCACAACCATTTACCGTAAAAGGGAAGGTTGGTAATATAAATGCGCCCGCTATGGCTTACCTGGCTTACCGTTTAGGTGCAAACACGGTTACCGACTCTGTAGTGCTTAAGAACGGCGAGTTTGTATTTACGGGCGAAGTAATGAACCCGGTAAATGCTACATTGATGCTGGACTATAAAGGGTTAGGGTTTCAAAAATATGTTCAGCAAAACTTTCCTCAGGGAGGAATGCCTATTGCCGGTGCAGATTACCTCCCGTTTTATGTAGAAAAAGGCATCATTAATCTTGTGGCTACCGACTCTTTGAAAAACGCAAAAATCACCGGTTCTAAACTGAATGATGATGATGCAAGGCTTAAAACGCAGCTTAAACCTATCATAGCAGAAGCGCAAACAATAAGTAAAGAAGCACAGAAAGCTACTGCTGCACAGCAGCAATCAGCAGCTTTTCAAAACAGTATGCAAAGCAGGTTTAAAGCCTTGCAGGACAAACAGAAAACCGCGCTCCGCTCGTTTATCACGGCTAATCCTGATAGTTACCTGAGCTTGCTTGCGCTTACCAGCGTAAGCGGCCCCTCTCCGGACGTGAATGAAGTAGAACCATTGTTTAACGGGTTGTCTGACGAGTTAAAGAACTCAGATCAGGGTAAGCAATTAAAATACTCCCTGGATAAATTACGTATCACGGCAATTGGCAGCATGGCTCCCGACTTTACCCAGGAAGATGTTAACGGTAAACCGGTTAGCCTTTCTTCGTTTAAAGGGAAGTACGTACTTATTGACTTTTGGGCATCATGGTGTGGCCCTTGCCGCCAGGAAAACCCCAATGTAGTGCGTACCTATAACAAATACAGAGGCAAAAACTTTACCGTACTTGGGGTGTCTTTAGACAGAGAAAACGGTAAAGCAGCATGGCTGGCCGCGATTAAAAGTGATGGATTAAACTGGACCCAGGTATCTGACCTTAAATTTTGGGACAACCTTGTGGCGAAACTTTATGGTGTCGAATCTATTCCGCAAAACTTCCTTATAGACCCACAAGGTAAAATCATAGCTAAAAATCTTCGCGGCGACGATCTGGATGCTAAATTGGAACAGCTATTCGGTAAGATATAGCTTTATGTGAAATAGAGTTGTATAGTATTGGTTGGGCATAACCCTTATGCTTGCGTCTTCGCATTGTCGATTATGTCACCCATTAGTTATATTAAAGCAAGGCTTTGATTTTTAAGCTTAAAGCACCATATTAGGCCTTAAAATACATATACATGAAAAAACTTACACTAAGCGCTTTAGCATTGTTGCCAACAATGCTTTTTGCACAGGATAAAAAATTTATAATACAGGGGAACGTCGGCAAGATTGGTGCGCCTGCGAAGGTATATCTGCAATATCGTAAAGAGGGTAAGACTATTTCAGATTCAGTTTCTCTTACTGATGGTAAATTTAAATTTACCGGTGAAGCTGCTGCCGTGCCTGCAAGTGGTTATTTACTGTTCAATCCGCAGGGGTCTGGCATGAATTCATCACGCGATTATAAACAGTTGTACATCGAACCCGGCACGATTACAATTGTAACTGCAGATGAGCTTAAAAACGCTAAAGTTGACGGTGGTAAAACTAACCGTGAAAACCAGATGTACCAGGCTGCTATGAAGCCGGTTAACGAAGGTTATGAAGCAATGGAAGCCAAGGAGAAGGCTGCCGGTGATAAAGCGTCTTCACCGGAGTTTCAGAAACAGGCCAAAGCAGATGAAAAGGCGATAGAATCTAAAGAGAAAGCAATTAATCAGCAGTTCATTAAAGATCATCCTGATTCTTACGTTAGCCTTAACGCTTTACAATCATTCGCTTACAGTGCTGACTATGTTGATATAGCACCATTATACGAATCTCTGTCTGCTGATGTTAAAGCATCTGCAGGTGGTAAGGCCTTTGGCGAAATATTACCCAAGCTAAAAGCTGTTGCTTTGGGAGCAACAGCGCCCGAGTTTGCCGAGGCAGACACTGCTGGAAAAATGGTGAGCTTATCATCATTCCGTGGGAAATATGTTCTGATAGATTTTTGGGCATCATGGTGTGGCCCTTGCCGTGCCGAAAACCCTAATGTGGTAAAAGCATTTAACAACTATAAGGATAAGAACTTTACCGTTCTTGGTGTATCGCTTGATCGTCCAAATGCAAAGGACAAGTGGCTGGCCGCAATCAAAAAGGATGGTTTAGCCTGGACGCAATTATCTGACCTTAAATTTTGGGACAGCAAAGCAGCAGGTATGTACGGCGTGCGCGCTATTCCGCAAAACTTCCTGATAGACCCTAACGGAAAAATAATCGGCAAAAACCTTCGGGGCGATGACCTGAACGATAAACTTGCAGAGCTGTTCGGTAAAATATAATTTGAGGGAAAGCTAAAGTCGTAAAGACAAAATTGTAATAAAAGCAAAAACCTCGATGTTCTACACATCGAGGTTTTTGCTTTTATACTCACGGACTTTCTGTCTTTCGGATTACACGACTACAGTAGATCAAACCCTATGTCCTTGCGAAAGTAAACACCATCGTAATAGATACGGCTCGCATCGGCAGTAGCTTGCTGCAGGGCATCAAACATGTTGTCCTGTAAGGATGTAATGGCCAGTACGCGGCCCCCGGTATTTATCACATCTTCCCCGCTAAAGCTTGTTCCTGCGTGGAAAACGTGCGAGTCTCTCACGTTTTCTATTCCGCTGATAGCTTTATTCTTTAAGTATTCACCAGGATACCCGCCGGAAACGCATACTACAGTGGCAGCAACTTTTTCAGATATCTCCAGTTGTTTTTCTACCAGGTTGCCTTCTGCCACACCTTCAAGCAAATCAATAAAGTCAGAGCTTATGCGCGGCATTACGCTTTCGGTTTCCGGGTCGCCCATGCGGCAGTTGTACTCTATAACAAAAGGCTCGCCGTAGCAGTTCATTAAGCCAATAAATATAAACCCTTTGTAAGGTATGCCTTCCGCTTTCAGTCCCTCCACAGTTGGTATAATTACGCGCTCTTCAACCTTCTGCATAAATTCTGCATCGGCAAATGGCACTGGGGATACTGACCCCATACCACCGGTGTTTAAACCGGTGTCGCCTTCGCCGATGCGTTTGTAATCCTTTGCTTCAGGCAATATTTTATAGCTGTTGCCATCCGTCATCACAAAAACGGAAAGTTCAATGCCCTGCAGAAATTGTTCTATAACTACTTTAGAGCTGGCATCACCAAACTTTGCTTCAGTAAGCATTTCTGCAAGTTCCTGCCGCGCTTCTTCAAGTGTAAGGCATATCAATACTCCTTTGCCTGCAGCAAGCCCGTCTGCTTTTAGTACTATAGGCAATCCTGCTGTTGCCAGGTAATCAAAGCCTTCTTGTAGAGTGTCACGGTTAAATGTTTTTGATGCAGCTGTAGGTATATTGTGGCGCTGCATAAATGCTTTACTAAAATCTTTACTTCCTTCCAGTTGGGCGGCTTCCTGCTGCGGGCCAACCACTGGGATGTGCTTTATCTGCTCATCAGCCAAAAAGAAATCATGAATGCCTTTAACCAGTGGTTCTTCCGGGCCAACCAGTACAAGGTTTATAGAGTTGGTAAGGCAAAATGCTTTAATGCCTTCAAAATCAGTAACCTTCAAATTTACATTAGTGCCATACTGACCGGTACCGGCATTACCCGGAGCAATAAATAACTGTGAGCACTTTGGGCTTTGTGATATCTTCCAGGCAAAGGCGCTTTCCCGCCCGCCCGATCCAAGGATGAGGATGTTCATGGCGGTAAAGATAAATTAATGTGCGGATATGCAGATGCGCCGATTTGCAGATAGTTAATTGACCAATAAACAATCAACCTGTTATATCGGTCGTGCTTTAGTCTTTTGCCTTTCAGCTTTAAGGCCAAAATTGTACCTTTGTCTGTCAAAATGACCTTGAAATTACCATGGCGCAATTATTGAGTTTGTGGTATCATAATAAAATAACATGTTAGAATTTTTCAGTAAGCTTTTCGGAAGCAAGTCAGAGCGGGATGTAAAAAGCATACAACCAATGGTCGAGAAGATCAAAGCGGAGTATGACAAGTTAGGCCAGTTGAGTAACGACGAGCTCCGGGCTAAGACCATATATTTTAAAGAAACAATTGCCCAGGGTCTTTCAGGCATTGATGCAGAGATACAAGCTATTAAGGATCGTACTGAAAACGAACCTGATATGGACGTAAGCGAGAAAGTTGGCCTTTATACCCAACTGGATAAGCTGGAAAAAGACCGTAATAAGGAACTGGAAGACATCCTGATTAATATATTGCCGCAGGCATTTGCTGTTGTAAAAGAAACATCAAAACGTTTTGCGGAAAACAAAACTATTGAAGTTACGGCCACGCAGTTCGACCGCGAACTTGCCGCACGCAAGAACAACGTTATTATACAAGGCGATAAAGCTATTCACCACAACACCTGGATAGCTGCCGGAAACGAGGTTACCTGGAACATGGTGCACTATGATGTACAGCTGATAGGCGGTACAGTATTGCACCAGGGTAAAATCGCCGAGATGGCCACAGGTGAAGGTAAAACGCTGGTAGCTACGCTGCCTGCTTACCTTAACGCACTTGCAGGCCAGGGTGTACACATCGTAACCGTGAATGATTACCTCGCACGTCGTGATAGCGAATGGATGGGGCCATTGTACGAGTTCCACGGCCTTTCTGTTGATTGTATAGACAGGCACGAGCCAAACTCGGAAGAACGCCGAAAGGCTTATTTGGCCGATATCACGTTTGGTACTAATAACGAATTTGGTTTTGACTACCTGCGTGACAATATGACACGTAGCCCTGAAGAGCTGGTGCAGCGCAAACTGCATTTTGCCATGGTGGATGAGGTTGACTCGGTGTTAATTGATGATGCCCGTACACCGTTGATCATTTCTGGTCCGATCCCACGTGGTGACGAGCACGAGTTTTATGAGCTGAAACCGCGTATAGAGCGATTGGTGAATGCCCAAAAGACTTATGTGAATACCGTTCTGAACGAAGCTAAAAAAGCTATAAATGATGGCAAAAGCGGTGTTGATGAAGGTGGTCTAGCTTTATACCGTGCTTATCGTGCATTGCCAAAAAGCAAAGCATTGATTAAGTTCCTGAGCGAAGGCGCCAATAAATCTGTCCTGCTGAAGACGGAAAACTTCTACATGCAGGATCAGGGTAAGGACATGCCTAAGGTAGATTCGGAGCTGTTCTTCATTATCGATGAAAAGAACAACTCGGTTGAGCTTTCTGAAAAAGGTATTGAGCTGATCACCGCATCTGGCGAAGATCCTAACTTCTTTGTAATGCCTGATGTAGGCACCGAGATAGCCAACATTGAGAAAGCAGATTTGCCGGCAGATGAAAAAGTTGCCCGTAAAGATGCTTTGATGCGCGATTTCTCTATTAAATCTGAACGTATCCACTCCGTTAACCAGTTACTTAAAGCTTACACCTTATTTGAAAAGGACACCGAATACATCCTTGACGATGGTAAGGTAAAGATAGTTGACGAGCAAACCGGCCGTGTGCTGGATGGCCGCCGATACAGCGATGGCTTACACCAGGCTATTGAAGCTAAGGAAAACGTTAAGGTAGAGGATGCAACGCAAACCTTTGCTACTATCACCCTTCAAAACTATTTCAGGATGTACCACAAGCTTTGCGGTATGACCGGTACAGCTGTTACAGAAGCAGGCGAGTTCTGGGAAATATACAAACTGGATGTGGTAGAAATACCAACCAACACCAAGATTACACGTGATGACCGCCAGGATTTGGTTTACCGCACCGTACGTGAGAAGTACAATGCAGTTGCTGATGAGATTACCAAGCTTACACAAGCAGGCCGTCCGGTATTGGTAGGTACAACATCAGTAGAAATATCTGAATTACTGAGCCGTATGCTTAAGCTGCGCGGCATCAAACATAACGTATTGAACGCCAAGATGCACCAGAAAGAAGCCGACATTGTGGCTGAAGCTGGGCAGAGTGGCACGGTTACCATTGCCACCAACATGGCCGGCCGTGGTACGGATATAAAATTGGGCCCAGGCGTAAAAGAAGCCGGTGGTCTGGCTATTGTGGGTACCGAGCGCCACGAATCGCGCCGTGTAGACAGGCAGTTGCGTGGCCGTGCAGGTCGCCAGGGCGACCCGGGTTCCAGCCAGTTCTTCGTATCTCTTGAAGACAACCTGATGCGTTTATTTGGTTCGGAACGTATATCCGGCCTGATGGTGCGTATGGGTATAGAAGAAGGTGAGGTGATCCAACACTCTATGATCACTAAGTCTATCGAGCGTGCACAGAAAAAGGTTGAAGAAAACAACTTTGGCATACGTAAGCGTTTGCTGGAGTACGACGACGTGATGAACTCACAGCGTACTGTTATCTACTCAAAACGTAAGAACGCGCTGTTTGGCGAGCGTTTAGACGTAGACCTGAACAATACCATTTTTGATGTTGTTGAGGACGTAGTAACCGAGTACAAAGAAAGCAACAACTTCGAAGGCTTCCAGATGGAAGTTATCCGGTTGTTCTCTGTTGATCCGGAACTAACACAAGAAGAGTTTGCAGCTACATCGCTAAACAACCTGGTAGACCGCACCTTTAACGAGGTAATTGATTTTTACAAGCGCAAGCAGGAGTTTATCGCTAACCAAGCTTACCCTGTTATTAAAGACGTTTACGATACACGCGGCCAGTATGTAGAAAACATTATGGTTCCGTTTACTGATGGTGTACATGGTATACAGGTAGCAGTTCCGCTTAAGAAGGCAGTTGAAACCAACGGCACTGAGGTGTTTAAATCGTTTGAAAAGAATGTTACCCTGTACCTGATAGATGACGCCTGGAAAGAACACTTGCGCGAAATGGACGAGCTGAAACAATCAGTACAAAACGCCGTTTACGAACAGAAGGATCCATTATTGGTGTATAAGTTTGAAGCATTTGAGCTGTTCCGCCAGATGCTTACCAATACCAATAAAGAGTTAGTTAGCTTCTTGTTCCGCGGTGGTATAGCCGTACAGCAGGAGCCGGAGCAGGTTAGGGAAGCTAAACCTGAGCCCAAAATGGATTTAAGAAATATGCGTACATCTAAACCGGAGCTAATAGATTCTAGCGGTATGCCGGTAGATGAAATGCAGGAAGCACCGAAAATTACTCCTGTACGTGTTGAACAAAAAATTGGCAGGAACGACCCATGCCCTTGTGGTAGCGGTAAAAAGTTTAAAAACTGCCACGGAGTAGGGCAGGGCTAACCGTCCAATCCCCCGTTGATAGGGAATTTTAAATATTCAAATATGAAAAGAGCAACATTTGATAGTACAGCTTTAACACGCCTAATCAAATGCTGCTCTTTTTTTATGCTGATGTTATCAGCTACTATAGCTTCTGCGCAGAAAGGCAAGGTTACCGTTGTACGCGATCCGTTGTTTGATACGCTACTCGCAAAACGCGCTTTGCTTAATAGAAAAGGTGGATCGTCCGTTGCAAGATTTACATCATCTTATGGTTATCGGTTGCAGATATACAACGGCAGCAATCGTAGCGCAGCCTATGCGGCACAAGCCAGGTTCAACCGTGAGTTTCCCGAAATGCGTACCTACATCAGTTACCGGGAACCCAACTTTAAAGTACGGGCAGGCGATTTTCGCACGAGATTAGAGGCAGAGCGGCTTAAAAGCCAACTGGGCAATACCTTTACGGCCATGTTCATCGTTTCAGAAAAGATAAACCCTCCAAAAACTGTCATCAATAATGATTAAGGACAAGATACAACAGCTTTCAGCAGAAATATTTGACGAGGTGGTTGCCAACAGGCGCCACTTGCATGCTCATCCCGAACTTTCTTTTCACGAAGTAGAAACCTCGGTGTTTGTTGCAAATAAGCTGGAAGAACTTGGCCTGGAGTACCACAAAATGGCGGACACTGGCCTTGTCGCTCTCATCAAAGGTGACAAGCCCGGAAATGGCGTTGTTGCGCTCCGTGCAGACATGGACGCGTTGCCAATACTGGAAGCTAATGATGTTCCATACAGGTCGCAGAACGCTGGTGTAATGCACGCTTGCGGACATGACGCGCATACCTCATCCTTATTGGGAACTGCAAGCATTCTCACCAAACTCAAAAGTGAATTTGCCGGCACTGTTAAGCTGATCTTTCAGCCGGCTGAAGAAAAGCTGCCGGGCGGCGCCAGCTTGATGATACAGCAGGGCGTATTGGAGAACCCGAAACCGAATGCGGTACTTGGTCAGCACGTAATGCCGTTGATAGATGCCGGGAAAGTAGGTTTTCGTGCAGGCAAGTATATGGCCTCTACAGACGAACTTTATGTAACCGTTAAAGGTAAAGGTGGCCATGGTGCCCAGCCACAGCAGAACGTGGACCCGGTAATTATTACCGCGCATATTCTTACCGCATTACAGCAGGTGGTAAGCCGCTTTGCGGATCCAAAGAGTCCGTCGGTACTGTCCTTTGGTAAGGTTATCGCTAATGGTGCCACTAACGTTATTCCTAACGAGGTATACCTTGAGGGTACTTTTCGCACCATGGATGAGAAATGGCGCGGTGAGGCACATATCAAAATGAAAAAGATGGCTGAAGGTATTGCCGAAAGCATGGGTGGTAGTTGCGAGTTCAATATCATGAAAGGCTATCCCTTCCTGATAAATGAAGAAAAGCTTACCGCAGCAACACGTGGCCATGCCGAAGATTACCTGGGTAAAGAGAACGTGCTCGACCTGGATATATGGATGGCTGCCGAAGATTTTGCGTACTACTCACAAGCTGCAGACAGCTGCTTTTACAGGTTAGGTACGCGTAATGAAGAGCGTGGCATCACTTCATCGGTACATACACCAACCTTTGATGTAGAAGAAGACGCTTTTAAAATAAGTACCGGCTTGATGGCCTACCTGGCACTAAAGCAGTTGGGTAATTGATTTCAAATCCCTCCTCAAAGAGGGATTTAAACTTTCATGAACAAAAGTAAACTCCTCTTCTCTTTCTGCTTTATCCTTTCCGCTCTTAGCTTAAAAGCTCAGCAGATTAAGCGTTATAACCCCGATACGATACGAACAATCGTAATTGATACCGCGGTAGCAAACATCCGCTCTCATAGGTTAAATGCGCAGGACTTTATTGATGCCGTATTGGCTGACACCAGCTTTTACAAAGCCTTTCAGAATATGAAGCGGTACAGCTTTGTTGCCGAAAACCGCATTTACACCTATGATAAGCACAACAAAGTAAACGGACGCATTTACCGCAAGATACAGCACAGTAACGAAGCCGGCCGTAATAAGATAACCTATTTGGCCAAACAGGATACAGGCAGCGTTTACAAGAAAAACGGCAAGTATCAATTGTATACTGTAGAAATGTTCGATTACATTTTCGGGAATGCTTACAGTTCTGATTTCGGCAGGACCGGCGGCTTGCCTGGCGATGCCAAAGGCAAAAATGCAGGCTACAAAGCCAAGTTAAAGCAGCTCATTTTTACTCCCGGAAGGAAGATTACAGGTATCCCGTTCCTAAGTAGTAAGACGGAGATCTTTGGTCCGGACCTTCGTGACTATTACCTGTACCAGTTTGCAAGAGGGACTTATCTGGACAGTATTCCTGTATATCGTTTCCGCGTGGTAAGAAAGCCCAGCACGGCTGATGGCGACACAATGATCAAGGAAATGACCACCATCTTTGATGCACGCGATTTTCAGATACTTGGCCGGTATGTAGACATGAAGTATAGTAATATGCTGTTCGACTTTAATGTACAGATGAACATCGAACTAAACCGCTTTGGTGGAGAATTGCTGCCAACAAAAGTTACCTACCAGGGGAACTGGGACGTGCCGCTGCACGCAGAGGAACGCGCCAGCTTTCTGATCGTGCAGAAGGGGTATACTCAAGCCCCCTAACCCCCTAAAGGGGGAACAGAAAGAATCAGGACAACAAGAGTCAGGAGTCAAGATTTAAAGCAAAAGGCCGGAATTACTTGATAATTCCGGCCTTCACATTTTATTTTTCTTAATCTTGATTCTTGGCTCTAGAGGTCCTGAATCTCAGTTAAAACTCCGCGTTCTTCGGGAACCTTGGGAAAGGTATTACATCGCGTATGTTACCCATGCCGGTAACAAATAGTACCAAACGCTCAAACCCTAAACCAAAGCCTGCATGCGGACAAGCGCCAAACCGGCGGGTGTCCAGGTACCACCAAAGCTCCTCTTTAGGTATGCCCATTTCATCCATACGTTTTTCTAAACGGTCCAGTCGCTCCTCACGTTGCGATCCGCCCACTATCTCACCAATTCCAGGGAACAATATGTCCATAGCACGTACGGTCTCACGGCCTTGTGCATCCGGCTCGTTCTGGCGCATGTAAAATGCTTTAATTTCTTTCGGATAATCGGTAAGGATAACCGGCTTTTTAAAATGCTTCTCTACCAGGTAGCGCTCATGTTCCGACTGTAGATCGGTACCCCAACCCTCCACCCGGTACTGGAACTTCTTTTTCTTGTTAGGCGTCGACTCGCGCAATATCTCAATGGCCTCTGTATAGGTAAGGCGCTCAAAATCGTTATCCAAGCAAAACTGCAGTTTATCAAGCAGGCTCAGTTCCGAGCGCTCATTTTGCGGCTTTTGTTTCTCTTCATCAGCAAGGCGCTGGTTCAGGAACTCCAGGTCCTCGCTGTTCTTTTCCAGGGCAACCTTAATAACGTACTTTAGTAAACCTTCTGCAAGGTCCATGTTGTCGTGCAGGTCGTAAAAAGCCATTTCCGGCTCTATCATCCAAAATTCTGCAAGGTGGCGTGTAGTATTGGAGTTTTCCGCACGGAAGGTTGGTCCGAATGTATAAATATCGCTTAGTGCCATAGCGCCAAGCTCGCCTTCCAACTGTCCGGATACAGTAAGGTTGGTAGCACGCCCAAAAAAGTCCTGTGTGTAATCGACGTGACTGGATTTGGATACTCTCAATTCTTTCCTAACAAATCTTATGTTATAAAAGCAAAATCCTAAATGCGGGTAGTCGGATAATGTATATTCTCTTGTTAATTTGTATTTGGATATATTTTTATTAACGCTCTCCAATAGCCAATTGGGAAGATAGACCCCATCTTTTGCATTAGGCACTCCCCAAAAACCGTTTCTTTTTACACTTAAGTAAAATTTCTTAATCAACGGAGAGAGTCTAACCAATTCAAAGTTATCCGCTAAGATATCTAGAGTGTGTTCATCAGCTACTATCAAACCTTTAAAGTCTATTTTTGACACTTCTAAGCCTAACATTTCAGGATTAAGCGCTTTAAGTATAGAATCAATTTCCTTGTATTCGTTAAGTAGATTATGCTCCTTAACAAAGGTGATTAGCTTGTTAAAATATAATTCTTTAGCAGCTTCAAATTTTTCACTTTTCAATGGTACCTTGCCAAGGTCAAAGTTGGTTACATGGAATGTCTCGCCCGCACCTTCAGCATCAGATGCTGTAATTACAGGCGTATGCAGGTATACAAATCCTTTTTCCTGGAAGAATTGGTGAACGGCAAAGGCCAGTGTGTTGCGTACACGGAATATTGCCCCAAAGGTGCTGGTGCGGAAACGCAGGTGCGCAATCTCGCGCAGGAACTCCAGGCTATGTTTTTTAGGCTGAAGCGGATATTTTTCAGGATCGCTGTCGCCCAGTATTTCTATTGTTTCGGCAGTAACTTCCACACTTTGGCCCTGGCCTAATGATGGTACCAGTTTACCGGTTATAGCCACAGCAGCACCAACAGTAATGCGCTTAAGTACAGCAGGGTCTTCTTTCTCAAAATCAACAACAACCTGTAAGTTGCTATTGGTAGAGCCATCATTTAAAGCAATAAAACGATTGGAGCGGAATGCTCTTACCCATCCTTTTACGGTTACATCAATGCCGGTTTCCTGGCTTTGCAGTAGTGCTTTAATTTTTGTGCGTTGGCTCATATAATATTTCTTTTGAGCGCCAAAAATACGATAAATTGATGGTTGTCTGAACTTGAATTTGTGGAAATGTCTGAATCAGAATTCACAGTATCGGAGAATTTTCAGAATGTCTGAACTAATTAAACTACTACTAGGAGCCGGTATTGTATTAATTTTTAAATTCTTTATTTGATTCAGGCAACTTACCATATGATATAATCCATCCTGTAAATTCTCTAATTCTGAAAATCCTGATCCAGAAATGTAAGTTTGCTCCCGCAAACCGTTATGAACCCAAAGCTCAGCCTTGTAATTGGCATTCTGTGTATATCTTTCTCGCCCATCTTTGTAAAGTTGGCAGGTGTATCGCCCGTCGGACTGGCATTTTACAGGGTGTTTTTTGCATGGATATGCCTGGTGCCTTATTGCATCATCAAAAACAAGCTCAAGATAGAACGGAAGCAGCTAATAATAGCGGTACTTGCCGGGATAGTATTCGCGTCAGACATTGCAGTGTGGAACATCTCGCTGCTAAAGATCAGCGCAACCGTATCTACTTTGCTGGCTAACCTTGCGCCTGTTTGGGTTGGCCTGCTGAGTTTTCTCATCTTGCGCAAGCGCTCGGGCTTAATGTTCTGGATGGGTACCTTCGTAGCAATTGCGGGTATGGTAGTGCTGGTTGGTTACAATCATATACTTCACCTTGAGTTTAATATCGGTATTGTGCTTGCCCTGCTGGCCAGTTTTTTTTATGCCACTTATATCATGATCACCAAGAATATAATGGGAGGCATAGATGTGTTTACTTTTATGTTTTACAGCATGCTGAGCTCAGGTATTACCCTGCTCATCATCAGCGCATTTTTAGGTAACGATCTGGTTCATTTCTCACTTAAAGTATGGTTGTGTTTTGTGGGTATGGGAATCATTTGCCAGTTAATTGGCTGGCTCACCATAAATTACTCGTTAAGATATCTCGAGTCTACCAAGGTGGCTATTGCATTGTTGAGCCAAACCGTTTTTACCGGCTTACTGGCAGGTGGCTTGCTCAACGAGCATTTGTCGGCTAACGAGATTATCGGCAGCATCATTGTACTGATTGGAATTGGGATTACGTTTATTAAGCAGCGCACGCTATCTGCGTAAACAGATACTTTCCAATATTTTCATATCTTTAAACGAAAGGTATCTCTTACTTTTGTATCCGCCCATTTTCTAACTGAATGATAACGAAGCCCACCATAGACCGTATAATGGAAGCCACAGATATTGTGGAGGTGATAGGCGAGTTTGTACAGTTAAAAAAACGTGGTGCTAATTACGTAGGCCTGTCACCCTTCGCCAATGAACGGACGCCATCGTTCACGGTATCACCGGCTAAGGGTATCTTCAAAGATTTTTCATCGGGTAAAGGCGGCAGTGCTGTTACCTTTCTGATGGAGCTGGAAAAGTTTACCTATCCCGAAGCGCTCAAATGGCTGGCAAAAAAATACGGGATTGAAGTAGAAGAGACTGTAGAGAACAAGGAGGACCGCGAAGAAGATAACCGCCGCGAGAGCCTCATGATCGTGTCCGGCTATGCCGCTAAGTTCTTTCACGAGAGTTTACTGGATACCGAAGAGGGGCAGAACATTGGCCTTAGTTATTTTAAAGAACGTGGGTTCACCAACGAGACCATCAGGAAGTTTGAACTGGGTTACTCGCCGGATCAGTGGGAAGCGTTCAGCGCTCAGGCTGTTAAAGAAGGCTACCAGGAAGAGTTTTTAGTGGAAAGCGGGCTATCTGTAAAGCGCGACAACGGTAGCCTGTACGACCGTTATCGCGGCCGGGTAATGTTTCCTATACATAGCTTTACAGGGCGCGTTATTGCGTTTGGCGGCCGTACACTCAAGACAGACAAGAACGTACCTAAATACGTTAACTCGCCAGAGTCGGAAATTTACCATAAATCAAACATTTTATACGGGCTATACTTTGCAAAGAAAGCCATTAGGGAGCAGGATAACTGCTACCTGGTAGAAGGTTATGCTGATGTATTATCGGTACACCAGGCCGGTATAGAGAACGTGGTAGCCTCGTCTGGCACCTCGCTTACTGTTGAACAGGTAAAGCTGATCAGCAGGTTTACCAAGAACATCACTATCCTTTATGACGGCGACGCGGCGGGTATCAAGGCTTCCCTGCGCGGGCTAGATCTGATTTTGGAAGAAGGCCTCAACGTAAAGGTGGTATTGTTTCCTGATGGGCACGATCCCGATTCCTATGTGCGGAAGATGGGGACGGCGGCTTTTAAAAAGCACATCGACGAAAAGAAGAAAGACTTTATACTCTTCAAGACCGATATCCTGCTTAAGGAAGCCGGTAATGACCCTATAAAAAAGGCCGACATCATCCGTGATGTGGTGGAAAGTATTGCCAAGATACCTGATTCTATCAAAGCATCTGTATTCATTAAAGAATGCAGCCATATTATGCAGATAGATGAGCGCGCGTTGTTGTCTGAACTGAACAAGATGCGGCTGGCGAAGGCTAAAAAAGGGGAGCAGCAACAGCAGCCGCGCCCGGTACCGGACGAGCCCCAGTTTTTTGACGAACCGCAGGAAAAGAAGATAAAGGAAAGCGACACGCAGGAAAAAGAGATTGTTCGTTTGCTGCTGTTGTATGGTAACCGGATGATAGATTGGGATGGCATTGCAAATACCTACATAGGGCCGTTCATGATAGCGGAGCTAAGCGATGTAGAGTTTGACCAACCGGCCTGCAAGCAGTTTGTCGATATATACCGGGAAGAGCTGGAGAAGGGCGTGCTGCCTGAAGAGCAGCAATTTATACATTATCCGGATAAGGAAATTGTGGACCTTGTGGTGACCTCTATTGCCACTAAATACATGCTGAGCGAGAACTGGTATGAGATGCACAAAATATTAGTGACTGACGAGACGGCTAATATGAAGGCTACGATCCTGGGCGCTATATTTCACCTTAAAAAGCATAAGGTCGCTAAAATATTGGAAAACTTGCGTGGCGAACTGCAGAAAGCTACCAGCGATGCTGACCAGGACATACTGCTGAACCAGTACATGCACATGAAAAAGGTAGAAAAGCACATATCCGATTACCTGGGCTCTGTTATCCTAAAATAATGGCTACCCACAACGACCTTGGCCGCAGGGGAGAAGCCCTTGCCAAAGCACACCTGGAAGCTTCTGGCTACGAGATAATGGATGAGAACTGGACCTTTGGCAAAGCTGAAGTCGATCTAATAGCTTACAAAGACCGTAACATTATTTTTGTTGAAGTAAAAGCCCGCAGCGGTACCGGCTTTGGCCAACCGGAAGATTTTGTCGACGCACGCAAGCAGCGACTGCTTGTAGAAGCTGCCGACGAGTACATTTACCTCATGAACCACCAGGGCGAAGTGCGGTTTGATATAATATCCGTACTTTTCGACCGTAATAACAACTATAAACTTAAACACATTGAAGATGCCTTTTGGCCATCTGCTATATGAACATGAATAAGCGACTACTCTATTTACTGGCCATAGCCCTGTTTGCTGCTGGCTGCAATGGCTGCAAAAGCAACAAAAGCGAAGAAGGCCAGGATATAACCATCACCCCCGAAGCGGGAACTACTTACAAGGCAGGAGATGCGGTAAACATCAGCGTAAAATACCCTGCTGAGGTAAAACCCGATTCTGTTGTATACTTAATGGACGACAAGCGCATTGGCAGTGTCAAGGATTCATCTGCAGTGCAGCTTAAAACAGATACCCTGGTGCTGGGGGCGCGCGTAATTACCGCCAAGGTTTACCAGTCAGGCAAAAGCCAGGATGTAACAACCAATATCGTATTGCTGGCGGCAAAAGCACCTGAAGAGCTGGCCTTTACAGTAGAAAAGGTTTTTCCGCATGATACATCATCTTACACCGAAGGTTTACTTTACCAGGATGGTGTGCTTTATGAAAGCGATGGCGGCCGTGTGGCTGAAGGCAGTGGTCAGTCCAGCTTGAGGAAGGTTGACCTTGCTACCGGAAAAGTATTGAAGAAAGTGGATATCGACCCCACCATCTTTGCGGAAGGGATTGCTATTGTAGGTGATAAAATTATTCAGCTTACGTACACCGAACGAAAAGGATTTGTTTACAACAAGAACACCTTTGCGCTGGAAAACACCTTCACCAACAACGTAGGTATAGAAGGATGGGGCTTGTGCTTTGATGGGCAAAAGCTGTATATGGATGATAAGACCAACCGTATCTTCTTTTTAGATAAAGATGATTATCATCAGACAGGGTTTATTGACGTTTACGACGACAAAGGTCCGATTAACCAGGTGAACGAGCTGGAATATATAGACGGCAAGCTATACGCTAATGTATACGAAACAGACGAAATTATTGTAATAGATCCTAAAACCGGGGCGGTTTTACAGCGTGCAGGTATGGTAAGCCTTTATCCAAACCGTAACCCGGGCGCCGACTACTTTAATGGCATAGCTTATGACAAAGCAACCGGCCGCATCTTCGTCACCGGTAAAAAATGGGATAAGCTGTTCCAGGTAAAATTTACTAAGAGATAGCCCCGGGGCAGATCACAGGTCCAGTCCCGGGCGGTCTTCCATCGGGATCTCTATTTCTTTAGGAGCAGGTTTATAAGGATTGATCCACCATTTAGGGTCATAGATGATTACAGCTATTGCCATAAGCAAGTATATCGCGCTGGCAGCAGTCCATGCGTTTAGTATGTCGTGCTCCTGTCCTGTTCCTAGCCTGCCTTCAAAAAAAGCTTCGGGAAAGTTAACTGCTGCGTGTGCAACGGCTAAAACAAACACGTTACCATTTACATGATGCCAAAAACGTGTAAGAATTATTGATAATGCCAGGCACGCCATTAGGAAAGGAATAACAACGCGGTACCCTGATAATAATACAGGTAAATGCCATATTGCCCAAATAGCAAAAACAATCAGCGTTGCTTTTGCGGGTGTGCTGTCCTTAATTAAGCGGGGTAACAGCCATCCGCGCCAGCCAAGCTCTTCGCCAATGCCTATCAAGAGTACTGCGCCTAACAGATGCAGTACCAGTAACAACGGGCTGCTGGCGGTTATCAGTACTATGATACTCGGGAAGCTGGAACCTGCGATGATAAACGAAATCATTGTTACAACAAAGCCGCCGGATAGGAGCGCCAGCCACCAAATAATGTGCTCAGTATCGGGCAAAACTTTCTTTAGCAAGGCCCTAAGCTCACCGTTTTCATTATCAGCGCTGGTTACAATTACAGCTGCAAGTGCAGGTGCGAATACTACGAATATTTTGGAAAGGTAATTTAACCCGATTTCTGATCCTTCCAGTGCTTTGTTCAGTACATAGAGCTTCAGCGGCAACCCAACAAGGTAGCTTATAGCAAAGGTGAGCACAACAAATGCGGCTACAGGATACTTATTTATAGCGGACTTCACTTAGGGAAATTACGCCGTAAAGGTATTAATTGTTTGCAATTGTTAGAGTTGTTGTTCAGGTAACTTTGTTGTGCTTATTACGGTATTCAGTTGGGGATAAACCCGTTATCTTTTTAAAATTGTTACGGAACGCTTTGGTATTAGGGCATGTGTCCGCCGGCAATCCTGTCAGCGTCATTGCGAGGTTAGATAGTTGAACATAAAATTTATTTATAATTCGGAAACGTTTATAACTTGATGCATGGTTTTTCAACGCGGAGGTCACGTTTATATATTAGCTAATAAATACAATTCGGTGCTGTATATTGGTGTCACTTCAGAACTTATCAGCCGAGTATGGCAGCACAAGAACAAGTCAAATCCCGGTAGTTTTACATCAAAGTACAATTGTAATAAGTTAGTTTACTATGCAGGCTTTAACCACATAGAAGAAGCGATTGCCGAAGAAAAGCGACTAAAAGGGAGTAACCGCGAGTACAAGCGAAGGCTCATATCTGAATTCAATTCCGAGTGGAAAGATCTTTATCAGGGCTTAATTGATGAGTAAGAGTTCGTCAAAAACAACAAACCGCGTCATTGCGAGGTACGAAGCAATCTCCAAACTATTCATAGCACATATTCATACGCGAACTTTCCTAGCGGTGAGATTGCTTCGTACCTCGCAATGACGTAGAGAGTACACAAGCTTAATAAAGGGTATACAGAGTCCTTGTCAATTGCAGCTTCGACAAACTCGTCATTGCGAGGAACGAAGCAGTCTCCCAACTATTCATAGCACACATCTATACGCGAACTCTCCTGGGGGTGAGATTGCTTCGTTCCTCGCAGTGACGCAGAGAGTTACACGAGCTTAATAAAGAGTGTTCAGCGTCCTCGTCAACTGCAGCTGCGACAAAGTCGTCATTGCGAGGTGCGAAGCAATCTCCGAACTATGATAGCAAACATCCATACATGTCCATTTCTGACGGTGAGATTGCTTCGTTCCTCGCAATGACGTAAAGGGATTATAGCAATGCTTAGTTAATATGTACAAACCTGTCAAATCGCATACCGCGTGATCCTGATAGGATTACCTCCAGGCTTTATACTGATTGATCAATCCATTAGTGCTGGAATCATGTGAGCTGATCTCTTCACTGCCTTTAAGCTCAGGCAGTATCTTACCCGCTAATTGTTTGCCCAGTTCAACGCCCCATTGGTCAAAGCTGTAAATGTTCCAGATAATACCCTGTACAAATATCTTGTGTTCGTACATGGCAATCAGCGACCCTAAGGTGCGTGGCGTAATCTTTTTAACCAATATGGAGTTAGTTGGGCGGTTGCCTTCAAATACCTTAAATGGCGCTATCTTGGCTATCTCCTCGTCGCTCTTACCGGCTTTCTTTAGTTCATCAATTACCACTTCCTCTGTTTTGCCGTTCATTAGTGCCTCGGTTTGGGCAAAAAAGTTAGAGAGTAACATGTTATGATGTTCGCCGAGCGGGTTATGGCTTTGTGCTGGCGCTATAAAGTCGCATGGGATCAATTTTGTGCCCTGGTGTATCAGCTGGTAAAAGGCGTGCTGGCCGTTGGTACCCGGCTCTCCCCAGATGATAGGGCCGGTAGAGTAGTCCACCGGGTTCCCGGCACGGCTTACATATTTGCCGTTGCTTTCCATATCGCCCTGCTGAAAGTATGCTGCAAAGCGGTGCATGTACTGGTCGTAAGGCAGTATGGCCTCAGTTTCCGAATCAAAGAAGTTGTTATACCAAATGCCTACCAATGCAAGTATTGCAGGCAGGTTCTCCTCAAACTCTGTGCTTTTAAAGTGATTGTCCATGGCGTGTGCCCCGGCAAGCAGTTCCGTAAAGTTTTCAAAGCCTATGCTAAGCGCAATAGACAGGCCAATGGCGCTCCACAAAGAGTACCTTCCGCCTACCCAATCCCAAAACTCGAACATGTTTTTTGTGTCAATACCAAACTTGGCCACGCCTTCGGCATTGGTAGAGAGGGCTGCAAAGTGTTTAGCTACGTCCTCGTCTTTAGCACCGGCAGCTATGAACCAATCGCGCGCGCTGTGGGCGTTGCCCATAGTTTCCTGCGTAGTAAAAGTTTTTGAAGCAATAAGGAACAACGTGGTCTCCGGGTTAACACTTTTAAGTGTCTCTACTATATGCGTACCATCCACGTTTGATACAAAGTGCATTTTCAGGTGGTTCTTATAGGCTTTTAGTGCTTCGGTGACCATTACCGGCCCCAGGTCGCTTCCGCCAATGCCAATGTTTACTACGTCAGTTATCGGCTTGCCGGTGTAACCTTTCCACTCACCTGAAATAATAGCTTCGCTAAAAGTTTTCATTTGGTCAAGCACACGGTTCACATCAGGCATTACGTCCTTACCGTCAACAAGTACGGGGGTATTGCTCCGGTTGCGCAGGGCCACATGCAGTACAGGCCGACCTTCGGTAACGTTTATTTTCTGACCAGAAAACATGGCATCTATTGCATCTTTTACACCACACTCGCGGGCTAACTGTATAAGCAATGCCAGGGTTTCCTCATCTATACGGTTTTTAGAGTAATCCAGCAGGATTTCATCAAACTGCAGCGAAAACTTTTTAAAGCGTTCAGCATCAGCATCAAATAAATCTTTGAGGTGTTTTGGCGCAATATCCACATAGTGGTCGGCCAGGTATTTATAAGATTGGGTGGTGGTAAAATCAACGTTAGGCAGCATAGTTGTAATGTTTTTAGTAAAAGTAAGAAGTTAATTTACCCGAGTAAATTAAAATTGAAATTATGGCTTTTAAGTGTTGTAGAGTGTGTTTTTTACACCCGTAACATAGTGTAAATCATACACCTGATAATTGTCATTTTTTCAACATAGTTCGCCAATTATTTTACTTTTCAAAAAATTATTTTGTTATATTTGTTTTGTTGATAAACAAGTCCCCTGTTCGTCATCAATCTCTCAATCTACTTATAAAACTTTAATTGTTATGTTCAGCAAACTGTATACCCTTGTTAAAAATAACGCCGGAGAGGCTGTTATTAACAACCCTGCTGTGGATGCAAAATACCATGAAGCGGTGATGAATGATGCCTCAAGTACTATTATTGAAGTGCTAAAAGGCCAGATGGAAAATGGTAAGCTTAAAGAGCTTGTAAAATACTTCCAGTTCACGGGTATTTACAACAGCCCGCTTATTAGCAGCGCCGTTAACAAGTTTGCCAATAAGCTTGATAAATTTTACCAGATTTCTCCTGCCCAGGCAATGGAGATATCTAAAGCGCTTATACCGCCGGTAATGCAGGAGATGATAAAACAATCTAAAAGCGAGCAGAACAAGGATTTTGCTTTAAGATCTATACTGACCAAATTGGGCGGCGACGTAGCAGACATGGGCATGCTGCTGGCCCAGCTTAAGATAGCATAATACAAAACTAAATACTGATGGCCTGCGTTGCATTGCAAAGCAGGCCTTTTTTGTGGAGCGCTTTTTCCAATTTTATATATTTGCGGCATGACTAAAGAGAACGTTCAGGATTTAAGGGACAGAGTAACGTCCCTGAGGAGGCATCTTTGACATCGATAATAAACTCGATGCAATGCAAAAAGAACAGGAGATAACCATAGGTCCAAACTTTTGGGATCATCCGAAAGAAGCCGAAAAGGTGCTGGCTTCCATAAAAGTTAAAAAAATATGGACCGACGCTTTCCAGAAGGTAGAGTCGGTTGTTGAAGATACAGGTGTGCTTTTTGAATTCTTTCAGGCAGGCGATGCTACCGAGAAGGAAATGCAGGAGCAGTTTAACCAGGCGGTTACCGCTGTTGAGGAGCTGGAGTTTAAGAACATGCTGAGCGCCGAGGAAGACCAGCTGAATGCCGTATTGCAGATAACTGCCGGCGCGGGCGGTACCGAAAGCTGCGACTGGGCAGGTATGCTTATGCGCATGTACATTATGTGGGGCGAAAAGAACGGCTACAAGGTTACCGAGCAGGACTACCAGCCGGGCGATGTTGCCGGTGTAAAAACCGTTACCCTGCAGCTGGAAGGCGATTTTGCGTACGGTTACCTGAAGGGGGAGAACGGTGTACACCGCCTGGTAAGGGTTTCTCCGTTTGATGCAAATGCCAAGAGGCACACTTCTTTTGCATCGGTATATGTATACCCACTGGTAGATGATACAATAGAGATAGACATAAACCCTGCGGATATAGAATTTGAAACCTTCCGCTCGGGTGGTGCCGGCGGGCAGAACGTAAACAAGGTAGAAACAGCCGTAAGGTTATACCACAAACCGTCGGGCATTATCATTAAAAACCAGGAGTCGCGCTCGCAATTGCAGAACAAGGACAATGCCATCCGCCTGCTTAAATCGCAGTTATATGAAATTGAGATGCGCAAGCGTATGGAGCTGACCAATGCCATTGAAGGTAACAAAAAGAAGATAGAGTGGGGTTCGCAGATACGCAACTATGTGCTGCACCCTTACAAGCTGGTGAAAGATTTGCGTACCGATCATGAAACCTCCAACGCGGCCGCCGTGCTGGACGGCGACCTCAACGAATTCCTGAAGGCTTACCTGATGGAGTTTGGCGGCGATAAATAATCAACCGAAAATGCTTTAAGGCTGCCCGTAAGGGCAGCCTTTTTTGTTGGTGAAAAGTGCTGGAATTTAACCTGTATTTTATACTATTCAGTGCAAATAAAATTGAAAATAGCCTTTGAAAAAGCTGCGGTTTTTGAAGATTGCTGAATAAATTTTTGGCGTAAAACTGTGCCGGCGTGGTTAATTTTGCGGTTTTTACCGGAAAGATGATGTTGGGTTCAACAAGTGTTCAAATGCATCGGGCACAAAAAAAGCTGAACACTTTAGCGTTTTTGGTGGTGTTTAATCAGTGTCTATTTTATACATTAGCTTTTATAACCAGCTATACCCATCTTCATGAAAAGTGTTAAACTCATACTGCTTGCCATGCTATTTTCATCAGCCGTTTTAGGGCAGGAAAAGGCCATTCCGTTGTACCCCAACGGCGTGCCCAACTCCAAGCCAACGCCTGCAACCTATAAAGAAAGTATCAATGAAACCTCGTGGATAGCCAAGGTGAGCAGACCTACATTAACGGCCTATATTCCGGCCAAAGGCACCGCAAATGGCACTGCCGTTATTGTGTTTCCTGGTGGTGGGTATGCCGGCCTTGCATCGGCGCATGAAGGTGTGGCGATAGCACAGGAGTTCAATAAAATAGGCGTAACAGCTTTTGTGCTGAAGTACCGGCTGCCAAGCGATAGCATCATGAAAGACAAGGCTATAGGGCCACTGCAAGATGCGCAGCGAGCCATTCAAATGGTTCGGCAGGATGCTGCCAAATGGGGGGTAAGTACCAATCGCATAGGTATAATAGGCTTTTCAGCAGGAGGTCACCTGGCGTCAACCGCGGGTACACATTTCGATAAAGTGGTAATAGACAATAAGAACAACATCAGTGTCCGCCCGGACTTTATGATGCTGATATATCCTGTTATTACCTTCGGAGAGAAGACACACGCAGGCTCTAAAGAAAACTTAATAGGTAAATCACCATCGCAGGACATGGCAGACCTGTACTCTAACGAGAAGCAGGTTACCTCAAACACACCGCCCACCTTCATCGTCCATGCAGAAGATGACGATGTAGTACCCGTAGAAAATGCGCTGATGATGTACGAAGCGCTGGTAAAAAACAAAGTAAAAGCGGAGTTGCACATAGTGCCATCAGGCGGTCACGGTTTCGGTTTAAAGAACCCACGCAGCACAACCAACTGGTTTGATTGGGCTAAGATCTGGATGAATGATAACGGTTGGTTGAAGCCCTGATTTAGGGAGTAAGCGGATCAAGTATATTAAGTAACTCCTGCAACTCATCAACCTTTTCCGATGCGCCTGCATGCTCGTATGCGCTGATTAGGTTACGAATAACACGTTTTATTATATCAGTATTCGAGCATGGCTCGTAAAACTGCCTGTCAAATTTCAGGTTAAGCTGCTTTAGGAACATGTCTACATCCCTGCGGCCGAATATGAAACCCTTATTGAACGCATTAATGTAGAACAATATACCGCCCTCAAAGTCGGATTCGCGGCTTTCATCCATATAAGCCAGTATAAAGTGCTGGGGCAGGTTAACACCGTATACAGGGATATCCAGCTTTTGGGCAATAATGGAGTAAATGATTGCCAATGAGATCTGGTTACCCTTTTTACTTTCCAGTACCTGGTTAATATAGCTATTCTGAGGATCGCGGTGGTTGCTGGTGTTACCGCTAAAACCATGGATGCTATAAAAAACATGGTTCATGAGCTTTATCTGCTCCACCGGGCTGCCTTCATTGTTCATTTGCAGCCATATATCACGCTTTATCGCTTCAATTTGGTTTATAACCTTTTGCTCATCAAGATCGGGGTATTGGTAGCGGTTAACAATAAGTATACCCTGCAGCAGGTCGAACGCGCCCCCCTGGTACCACAACTGTAAGTCGTTTTTTACCGTACCGAATTGTATTTCATGCACCAGGTTTGCTATTCGTTCTTGTTGTATAGGGTCAAAGGCTTGTTCCCAGGCGCTCTCCAGGTACTCTATAGCTTCTGCACCATAGGAAAGCAGCTTTTGATGCACATGACCAAAAATTTCTGCATCCGGATCGTCCAGTAAACGTATAAGGGAATTTACTTCTGTTGGATTGATCATATCTCTATCTGCTAAAATAATAAAGTTTGTATACTTTTACAGCATTATACTGATGTCTAAACTAACGTTCACCAAGGATTTTCTGTTGCACAGGCTAACGTCAAAAAACCGTCATGGTTTGCACTCGCCATTCGTTTACAAACTGGTAGATGAAGTAATTTACGATTTAAAGCCTAAAGCTGCTTACGATAAAATAGAACAGGAACGCGATCAATTACTGGTTGATGATCGCTATATCAACGTAACCGACCTTGGTGCAGGTTCGCGCGTTAACAAAAGCAATCGCAAAAAAATTAGCGATATAACAATTAACGCGCTTAAACCACCAAAACTTGCACAGCTGCTTTACCGCATAGCTGCCTTTGTAAAGCCGCGCAATATTGTAGAACTGGGCACCTGCCTTGGCATAACATCGCTTTATCTGCACGAGGCGGCTCCGGAAGCGAAAGTATTCACGCTTGAAGGTTGCCCTCAAACCGCTGGTGTAGCTAAAGAAGTTTTCGAACGAGCCGGCGTGAACGACATCGAGTTGGTAACAGGCAACTTTGACGATACACTTGATAGCGTTTTAAGCAAACAAGAACAGCTTGACCTGGTATACATAGACGGTAACCACACTAAAGCGGCCACTTTAAACTACTTTAACCAATGCTTGCCCCGCGTACATGAAAATACGCTGCTAATATTTGACGACATCTATTGGAGCGACGGGATGAAGGAAGCTTGGGCGGAGATAAAGGCGCATCCCCGAGTGATGATCACCGTTGATCTTTTCTGGATAGGGCTGGTGTTCTTTAAAAAAGACCGAGCTCAAAAGGAGCATTTCAAAATCAGATTTTAAAAGCGTTTTGTAAGGCAAGGTGTCCCGCTTTATGAGTGGGACAGGTGGGACACTTTGGGACACATCATTGTTGACTATCAACTATTTACAATGTTTTATTTTCGAAAGCGGGACAGTTGTAAAACTTTATCTGACCTTAGTTAAGTATCTTACATTCAATATTATAAAGACAGAATCAGCCTTTTTCTGATCAGCCATTGGGACACCCAAAACGAGACAATGTGGGACACCTAAAACGCTTCTCCCAAGCCAACATAAAAACCGCTTTGCCTGCTCTCGCCGGCGCGTTTTTCGCCAACTCCGTAATCAACACGGATGCTCAAGCCTTTTTCGGTATCGAAGAAATAGCGTAGACCTCCGCCGTAATTGGGTTTAAATTCGTCGAAACTGAAGGTCTTGTTGAACACCTGGCCGGTGCCTGCAAAGCCAACAATCCCAAATCGGTCGCTAAGTCGGTAACGCAGTTCTGTTTGGGCAGCCAGCAGGTTACGATCCCGAAAACGTCCGTTGTAATATCCACGCATCATTTCATCACTTCCCAAAGCGGGCAATAAGTAAAAAGGAGATTGCGCCCCGGTCGTGCTTTGTTCCTGCACATCAAAGCCAAGTACAAATCTTTTGCTTAGCTTGAAAAATTGGGCATACTCGAAATTGAATAACCCGCCGTTATAGCTGCTGTTGCTGCCTGTACCTTTTCTAAAATCAAAATAGCTGGTTATTATGGCTCCCTTGGTGGTGTAAGTATTGTTATTCCGTCCGTCATAAACAAAGCTTGGCCCCAGGTAAAGCGTTGTACCGCCGTGCCGCCCTTCAATAGTAGGGTCGGTCTCAAAAATTCCGGCATTATCAACATCATTAAAGCGATAGTCTAAAGCTCCGCCTACAATGCCTATGTAAACGTTTGTTCCTATGCTTTTTTCAGCAGTAAAAGCAAAGCGGAAGCGTTTCTGCCCCAGCCTGTCAGCATTGGCTTTTCCTGTGTTATTGCCGATGCCATAAAAATCAAAAGGAAAGTTAATGTAACCCACAGCGGCAGTAATATGGTATTTGTTGCCGGGCAGCCAATAGTTGGTGCTGAGGTTTATGCGGCTTTGTCCCTTGCTGGTTAGCGTGCCGTAGGCAAAGATGTTAGATACGCGGGTGAATGCGTTAATAGTATCGGTATAAAAAGAATACAGCGCAGATCCGCCAAGTTCAAGGCCTGTTTCCGGTGCCGAACTGATAACCGGCAGTAACACAAAACTGGGCTTTTTTGTACTGTCCTTCTCAAAGTACATACGGTAAATAACTTTTTTAATACTCTTAATCTGAGAAAAGGCAGGTATAACGCCCAAGGCAAGAAGTACTGTAACGACAAATTTTTTCATACGATAAGGCGGCTAAGATAGCTTGAAAACCGCCGTTACGTTCAAATTGGAATTTAAAAATATTGGTGTGCTCAAAATGCCTACTTTTGCAAAATAATTAAGAATTAAGAAGATGAGTACAGAAAGAGGCCCTATATCTGAGTTTATTGAGAAAAATTACCTGCACTTTAATGCTGCTGCTTTAATGGATGCGGCCAAAGGATACGAAACCCACCTGCTGGAAGGCGGTAAAATGCTGCTTAGCCTGGCCGGTGCTATGAGTACTGCCGAGTTGGGCATCTCGCTTGCCGAGATGATCCGTCAGGGTAAGATAGATATTATTTCATGCACAGGTGCTAACCTCGAAGAAGACATCATGAATCTGGTTGCTCACTCGCACTACAAACGTGTGCCAAACTATCGCGACCTGAGCCCGCAGGACGAGTGGGACCTTTTAGAGAACCACTACAATCGTGTTACCGATACTTGTATACCGGAAGAAGAAGCTTTCCGCCGTTTGCAAAAACATATTCATAAGATATGGAAGGATGCTGATGACGCAGGTGAGCGCTACTTTCCGCATGAGTTTATGTATAAGATATTGCTTAGCGGAGAGCTGGAGCAATATTACGAGATAGATCCTAAGAACTCATGGATGCTGGCAGCTGCCGAGCGCAACCTGCCAATAGTAGTACCCGGATGGGAAGACTCTACTATGGGTAATATATTTGCATCGTACGTTATAAAAGGCCAGATGAAAGCCAGCACCATGAAGAGCGGTATAGAGTACATGGCATGGCTTGCTGATTGGTACGTTAAAAATTCGGACGGTAAAGGTCTTGGCTTTTTCCAGATAGGTGGCGGTATTGCCGGAGATTTCCCAATTTGTGTTGTGCCTATGCTTTACCAGGATATGGAGATGGAGAACATTCCGTTCTGGAGTTACTTCTGCCAAATTTCAGATTCCACAACCTCATACGGCTCATACTCAGGTGCAGTACCAAACGAAAAGATTACCTGGGGCAAACTCGACATCAATACCCCTAAATTTATCGTAGAAAGCGATGCGACAATTGTTGCACCACTCATTTTTGCGTGGATATTAAAACAATAACGATTTTTTTGAAAAAATCAAAAAATCTGAAGTTTTCTTTTAACGATAAATTTCTTTCAAAAACCCCCTTTACGATATGTTTAGAGGGGTTTTTTGATTTGTTTAGAACGATTATAAATTAGAGTTTAGTGTCACTAATTTGTCAGTCGTACTGTAATAAATCATACTTTTGTGGCTGAAAAATTGGGTAAAACATACATCTTTACGTCCGTTTCACACATTAATAATATAATTATTTAGCATAAATACACTTTATGAGAAATATCTCATTGATCTTTAAACAATTCTCAAAATCGCTTTTACTGGTTGCCGGTTTGGCTATTTGCAGCCTAAGCGCAAATGCCCAGGCAGATGCAGCAAAAGGAGAAGCAATTTTTAAATCTAAATGTACCGCCTGTCACAAGATCGAGACCAGGATGACCGGCCCGGCACTTGGTCCGCAGGTTACCCAGGAAACGGACGACAAGTACCTTACTAAATGGATCCAGAACAATCAGGCGCTTATTGCGGCTAAAAATCCAAAGGCACTGAAGATCTACAACGAGTACAACCAGGCCAACATGACGGTTTTTGCCGAGCTGAGCGATGCTGATGTTGCTAATGTGCTTACCTATGTACGCGGTGAATGGAAGAAAATGCAGGACAAGCCTGCTGCCGGCCAGGCTGGTTCTACAGGTGCTGCAGCAGAAAGCGGCCCAAGCTCGTTATTAATATGGGGACTGATTGGCGTAATCGTTATTGCCTTCATCGTTATACTTGTATTAAACAAGGTAATTGCCACACTGGAGCGCTTATTGCTTAAAAGAGGTGGTTTAGCGCTTGAAGACGAAGAGGTTACTGAAGTTGAAGCTGTAAAAGCTGACAGGCTTGCAGACGTAAAACGTGCTCTCAAAAACAAGAAACTGGTATTCTTTATAGTGCTATGTGGTGTTATTGGCTTAGGCAGCTGGAGCTGGGTTACTATGTGGAATACCAACGTTCACCAGGGTTACCAACCAGTACAGCCTATCAAGTACTCTCACAAACTGCACGCAGGTATCATGAAAATTGAGTGCCAGTACTGCCACACCGGTGCATTTAAATCAAAGAACGCAGCTATCCCATCGCTTAATGTTTGTATGAACTGCCACAAGGTGGTTAAAACAGAGTCTCCGGAGATACATAAGATTTATGATGCTTTAGGTTACAATCCTGAGACACAGAAATACGACAGCACTAAGGCTCGGCCTATCCAGTGGGTGCGTATACACAACCTGCCAGATCTGGCTTACTTTAACCACTCACAACACGTTAAAGTTGGTGCAATAAAATGCCAGACTTGCCACGGCCAGGTGCAGAACATGCAGGAAGTTTACCAGTACTCGCCACTTACAATGAAATGGTGTATACAGTGCCACAAACGCACCGAGATCAACTCTAAAGGCAGCGCTTACTACGACAAAATACTTGCTGCTCACGATAAGATCAAGAAAGGCGAGAAAGTAACCCCTGCAATGCTGGGTGGCCTTGAATGCGCTAAGTGCCACTATTAATAACAAGATCACAACACAAGAGAACTTAACATTACAGTTTATATAGCTTAAATGGATAGCAATAAAAAATACTGGAAAGGTTTAGAGGAACTAAACAGGACGCCAGAATTTGTTGAGAAGAACAAACATGAGTTTGCCGAGCCTATACCTATCGAAGAGGTATTAAGCGGTGGTGGCTTATCCAGCAAAACACCGCGCCGCGATTTCTTAAAGGCGCTTGGTTTTGGTGTGGGTGCGGTAACATTGGCTGCTTGCCAAAAAGTACCGGTACATAAATCTATACCATACCTAATAAAGCCTGAAGAGGTAACTCCCGGTGTAGCTAACTATTATACATCTACTTTTGAAGGTAATGCTATACTGGTTAAGACACGCGAAGGCCGCCCTATTAAAATAGAAGGTAACCCTAATGATCTTTTGTCTAAAGGTGGTTTAAGTGCACAGGCGCAAGCATCTGTACTTGAACTATACGACAATACACGCGTAAAAGAGCCAATGGTTAACGGCAGCGAAACTGGCTGGACACAGCTTGACGCTTTGGTTCGTAACAACCTGGCATCTATAAAAGCAGGTGGTAAAAAGATACGCATCATTACGTCAACTGTACACAGCCCTTCTACTTTAGCGGTTATTGCTGATTTTATTGCTGCTTATCCGAACACTAAACACATTAACTACGACGCGGTATCATATACCGGTATTATACAAGCCAACCAAAACAGCTTTGGTAAAGCAGTTATCCCTCACTATGATTTTGGTAAAGCTGATGTTATTGTAAGCTTCGGTGCAGACTTCCTGGGTACCTGGATCTCTGGCGAAGAATTTAGCAGCCAGTACGTAACTAACAGAAATAACAAATCGCTTGAAGGCAAAAAGATGTCGCGCCACATCCAGTTCGAAACTGGTATGAGCATGACAGGTACTAACGCTGACGTGCGTATGCCAATAAAGCCGTCTGAAGAAGGTATTGCACTGGTTAACCTTTACAACGCTATCTCCGGAACTACACTACCAGGTTCAAAAAAACTGACCAATGCTAGTGCAGATAAGGCCATTATCCTGGCAGCTAAAGAACTGGTTGCAGCAAAAGGACGCGCACTGGTTGTTGCCGGCAGCAATGATGTGGCAACACAAGTATTGGTAAATGCAATCAACTCTTTACTGGGCAGCTACGGTACTACCATTGATCTGGACAATCCGTCACTACAATATAAAGGTAACGACGCGGAACTTGTTGAATTTGTAAATGAAGCAAAACGCGGCGAAGTTGACGCGGTATTCTTCCTGGACGCTAACCCGGTATACGATTACTTTAATGTAAAAGACATACAGGCAGCTTTAAAGAAAGTTAAACTCCGTGTATCATTTGCTCATCACCTGGATGAAACAGCTAACACCTGTAATGTTGTTGCACCTAACCACCACTACTTAGAAGGATGGGGTGATGATAACGCTGTTGCCGGTTACTACACTATACAGCAGCCAACTATCAACCCGGTGTACAATACACGCCAGGCCGAGCAGAGCATGCTGTTGTGGAGCAATAACCCTGTAAAAGATTACTACACTTACGTTAGAAATAACTGGAATACAAACCTGTTGGCTAAAGGTGGCTTAGCAGGACAGGCAGGTTGGGAAACCGTGTTGCAAAATGGCTTTATTAAAGCCCCTGCTGCTCCGGCCGGTACTTACACGTTCAATTTAGACCTGAACGCTGTAGCACAAACCATCATCAACCATAGCAACCAACTAGCATCAGGCAATAAGGTAGAGCTGCAGATTTACCAAACCGTAGCAATGCGCGATGGTAAAAAAGCAAATAACCCATGGTTGCAGGAGCTGCCAGACCCGGTATCTAAAGTTACCTGGGATAACTTTGCAGCCATGTCTCCGTCTGACGTTAAAAAACTTGGTTTAGAAGAATTTGAAGTAGTTACAATAGATGCCAATGGCTATTCTATTTCGCTACCGGTATTATCACAGCCAGGCCAGGCACAAGGTACAGTATCTGTGGCTGTTGGTTACGGCCGTACACATGCCGGATTAGTTGGTAATGGTGTTGGTAAAAATGCATTTCCTTTCCATAGCTTCCGCAATGGTACATTCCAAACCAGCGCGCCGGCTACGGTAACTGCTACAGGTGATGTATTCCCGCTTTCGCAAACACAAACGCACCACTCTTTTGAGGGACGTAACGTTATCCGCGAAACTACGCTGAAGGATTACTTAAAGAACCCTGCCTCTAACAGCGGCAAGGAAGAAGAAAAAGAGACATACGATCTTTGGGACGAGTACGAGCGCCCTGCATACAACTGGGTAATGGCCATTGACCTGAACGCTTGTACAGGTTGCGGTGCCTGCGTGGTTGCTTGTAACGTAGAGAACAACATCCCGGTTGTAGGTAAAGAAGAAGTTGGACGCCGCCGCGAAATGCACTGGATCCGCATCGACCGTTACTACAGCTACGATGATGGAAAAGGTAACCTTGACGTAACCAAAGAAAAAGATATTGATAAGCTGGAGAACTTTGACAATGTGTCGGTAGTGCACCAGCCAATGCTTTGTCAGCACTGCGATCATGCGCCTTGTGAAACTGTTTGCCCGGTATTAGCTACCGTACACTCATCAGAAGGCCTTAATCAAATGGCTTACAACCGTTGCGTAGGTACACGTTATTGCGCTAACAACTGCCCTTATAAAGTTCGCCGTTTCAACTGGTTTAACTACTGGAACGATTCACGTTTCGACAACTACCTGAGCAACGAGCATACTCAACTGGTACTAAATCCTGATGTTACTACCCGTTTCCGCGGTGTAATGGAAAAATGTACTATGTGCGTACAGCGTATACAGGCTGGTAAGCTTAAAGCCAAAATAGAGAAACGTCCGCTTAAGGATGGTGATGTACAGGTTGCCTGTGCGCAAACCTGCTCGGCTAAAGCGATCATATTTGGTAACGCTAACGATCCTAACTCTGAAGTATCAAAAGCGCTTAAGAGCGAAAGAACTTACTACGTGTTAGAAGAGCTTAACGTGAAACCAGGTATTGGCTACCAGGTTAAAGTAAGAAACACATTATCAGAATTACAGGCTTAATTATTACAAGAGATTTATAATATATGGCATCTCACAGTGAATCGATAATCAGGGAACCGTTAATTACGGGCAAGGACATCACCTATGCCAAGATTACTAACGATGTATTGTACCCTGTAGAAAATAAACCAAATAAAGCCTGGTGGATAGGTTTCACCGTAGCCAGCATGGGCGCTTTACTTTGGGTAGTGGCTATCAGCCTTACCTTTTGGTATGGCCTTGGCGAATGGGGATTGAACAAGACAGTAGGCTGGGCATGGGACATCACCGGTTTCGTATGGTGGGTAGGTATCGGGCACGCCGGTACGCTTATCTCTGCGGTACTCTTGCTGTTCCGTCAAAACTGGCGTAACTCAATTAACCGCTCTGCAGAGGCGATGACCATCTTCGCGGTAATTTGCGCCGCTACATACATTGTAGCGCACATGGGCCGCCCTTGGTTGGCATACTTCACACTGCCGCTTCCTAACCAGTACGGCTCACTTTGGGTCAACTGGAACTCGGCACTGATGATGGACGTGTTTGCGATCTCTACTTACTTCTCTGTATCATTAGTATTCTGGTACACTGGTTTGTTACCTGATATCGCATCTATCCGTGACCGTGCAACAGGCTTACGCCGCCGTATATATTCGGTAATGTCATTCGGCTGGACAGGTTCAGTAAAAACCTGGCAGCGTTTCGAGACCGTGTCACTAATCTTGGCAGGTATCTCTACACCACTGGTACTTTCAGTACACACAATCGTATCCTTTGACTTTGCAACTTCACTGGAACCGGGATGGCATACCACCATCTTCCCTCCATACTTCGTTGCGGGTGCTATCTTCTCTGGTTTCGCAATGGTGCAAACGCTGCTGCTGGTTACCCGTAAGGTTTTAGGACTGGAAAACTACATCACCATGTTCCACATAGAGTCGATGAACAAGATCATCATGTTAACCGGTTCTATCGTAGGCGTGGCTTATATCACTGAGTTCTTCATTGCCTGGTACTCTGGTGTAGAATACGAACAATATGCTTTCATCAACCGTGCTACCGGTCCGTACTGGTGGGCATACTGGAGCATGATGAGCTGTAACGTGATCTCTCCGCAGGTATTCTGGAGCAGCAAGCTGCGCAGAAACATCAAGTTCTCCTGGTTCTTGTCTATCATCGTGAACATAGGTATGTGGTTCGAACGTTTCGTGATCATCGTAACCTCTCTTCACCGCGACTATATCCCTTCAAGCTGGGTAATGTTCTATCCTACATGGGTAGATGTGGCCGTGTTCATCGGCTCTATAGGCTTGTTCTTTACCATGTTCCTGCTGTTCATCAGGGTGCTGCCATCAGTGGCAATGGCCGAAGTGAAACTGTTGCTGAAATCATCAAGCGAGCAGGCCAAGAAAAAATTAATTGACGACGGCCACCTGGAACCTGCAGAAGTGCAGTACTATAAAGAGTCGCTGGTTAAGTTTGACAGTGTTGACATGTCTGATTACGAAAAAGTATAAAAATGAGTAGCACAAAATTTATATTAGGCTTATTTGATGATCCCGATGATATGATGCACGGGATAGAGAAGCTACAGAAAAATAGCATCCCGATTTATGACGTGTACACCCCAATGCCTATCCACGGTATTGAGGATAAGCTGGGCGTTAAGGAGTCTCGTTTGGGCTACGCCGCTTTTTGCTTTGGCTGTCTGGGCGCAACCGTAATATTTAGTATCCTTTATTACACGCTTGTGCATGACTGGCCGATGAACGTTGGTGGTAAACCGCACTTTGCAATGCCTAACTTTGTCCCTTTTACATTTGAGTGGACAATTTTATTCACCGCTTTTGGTATGACACTTACCTTTTTCGCAGCAACACACCTTTTCCCTGGCCGTGCGCCAAGGGTAATGGACCTGCGTGCTACCGATGACCGCTTCGTGATAGCAGTAGACGCTAAAGGAAACGTACCTCACGAGGATATAACCAATTTATTAAAAGAAGCAGGAGCTGTAGAAGTAAAGCATAACAACAGAAAATATGTTAGCTATGAATAAAATAAAAATATTGGGTACAACGGCTTTCGTTATCGCTGCATCGATCGTTATCACGTCGTGCAAGGATAGGCGCAGCACGGGCTGGCAATACGCTCCCAATATGTACGAGCATATCGCATACGAATACGACCAGGCTAACCCAAACTTTAAGGATGGGAAAACCGCGCAGGTACCACCGGCGGGTACTATACCTATCGGCTTCAAACGTTTTGACTATCCTAATAATAACGCAGGG
This sequence comes from Mucilaginibacter terrenus, assembly GCF_003432065.1. Lineage (NCBI taxonomy): Bacteria > Pseudomonadati > Bacteroidota > Sphingobacteriia > Sphingobacteriales > Sphingobacteriaceae > Mucilaginibacter > Mucilaginibacter terrenus. The sequence continues at coordinate 750,530 of NZ_QWDE01000002.1, forward strand.
TATCAGTTAGCGAGCACTGAAGTAACTAATCCGCTCGCTGCAAATGCACAAAACCTTGCAGATGGAAAAGCACTGTTCACCACCTTTTGCTCTCCGTGCCATGGTGTAAACGGTCAAGGTGATGGTACAGTTGTTCAGCACGGATATCCGGCCCCGCCGTCGTACTCGAAAGGGCAATCATCACGCGGTGGCGCCATGAAAGACCTTACCGATGGAAAGATATATCATACCATTACTTACGGTGTAAATGCCATGGGCTCTTACGCATCACAGGTGGCTCCGGAAGAGCGCTGGAAGATAGTAATGTATGTTCACCAATTACAACAACAATAAGATCTTATCAAGAAAATGGCTCATCATAATACAATAGAAGAAAAATTTGAATTTGGCGGTACAGCCAAAACGTGGAGTTTGGTTGCCATTGTAATTGGTGTTATATGTATTGCGGCCGGCTTTATCATGGGCGGCGAGCATGTGCAAACCACTTATAGCAACCTGCTGCTGATGTCATACTACTTTGTATGCGTATGTACTTGCGGCGTATTTTTTATGGCGTACCAGTATGTAGCCCAGGCAGGTTGGTCTGCATCGGTTATAAGAGTGCCCCAGGCATTTGCAAAAGTGCTGCCTATAGCTAGTGTTATATTGATCATCGTTGTTACTTTAGGTCTTATTAACACACACGAAGTTGTAGAACATGGTAAAAAGGAGATGGTTCCTTACCTGTATGCACATTGGGCTACGCACGGCTTAACCGATCCGGCGTCAGAAAACTATGATCCTATTATTGCAGGTAAAGCCCCTTTCCTTAATATACCATTCTTCTTCGGTATGCTTGTAGTGTTACTAGCTGCATACAGCTACTTCGGCTGGGCTTTAACAAAAGCATCAAATGACGAAGACTCAGAAGGTGGCATGCGCAATTATGACAAAAGCTTTAAGCTGTCATGTATATTCCTGGTTATTTTCGGTTTTACCTTCCCAATATTTGCTTTTGGTACCATTATGTCCCTTGAGGCACACTGGTTCTCAACTATGTTTGGCTGGTATAACCTTGCTGCTATGCACGTTGTAGGTTTAGCTATCATGGCGCTTACTATTGTGCTGCTACAGAAAAAGGGCCACTTTACATGGGTTACTGAAAACCATCTTCATGATTTTGGTAAACTGATATTTGGTTTTTCAATATTCTGGACTTATGTATGGTTTGCACAGTTCTTCTTAACCTGGTATGCTAACATGCCTGAGGAGTCTGTATATTTCTACAAGAGGTGGGAGCCTGAGTACAAATGGTGGTTCTGGCTTAACATTGTCCTTAACTTCCTTGCGCCTTTGCTGTTGTTAATGTCAAGAGACGCCAAGCGTTTAATGAACCGTATGGTACTTACCTGTATCGTGCTTATCATCGGCCACTGGTTAGATTATTACCTGATGGTTATGCCGGGCACTGTTGAAGAGGGTACAATGAACATTGGTAAATCAATTGTAGAAGAGTTAGGTACATTTATTGGCTTTGCCGGTTTATTTACTTTCTGCATGCTTACTGCGCTGAGCAAGTTCAGTTCCCTGGTGCCTAAAAAACATCCGTTCTTACAGGAGAGTCTGCACCATCACATATAATAATTGTTAAATTTGCAAACTGAAATACAGCATCAAAAAACCAATAAAATGGGATTCAAAAGTTTAATAAGTTCTAAAAAAATGCTTTCGCTGTTAGCTGCGTTTATGCTGTTGGGCACAAACCTGCTGATGGCTCAGGACGCAACCAAAGATCCGGGCGCTACCACTCTCAAGGGAGATGCTGCACCAAGTGTTTGGCTAGGCCCGGGCTACTACGTATTGCTGTTTATTGTAGTATGTTTTGTAATAGGCATTGTAGGTAAAATATTGCGTGTTTATGATCTTACCCAACAGATCCAGAATAAAAAGCCAATTAACTGGAATAATGTAATGGGTATTTTTTGCCTGGTATTCCTTATAGCTGGTTTATACGGCGCATATTGGTCTCTTACTGTACAGGGTAGCCAAATATTACCAGAATCAGCATCAGCACATGGCGTTAAAATAGATCAGATGTTCTGGACTACTACTGGTATTACACTGGTTGTTTTCTTTGTAACTCAGATATTGCTGTTTACTTTCTTATTCCGTTACCGCTACTCAGAGAAGCGTCGCGGCCATTACCTTCCGCACAACAATACCATAGAAAAGATATGGACCATTGCACCTGCAATTGTGCTTACCGTGTTGGTTATCTTCGGTTTCTTCACATGGCAGCAGATCATGAACACTGTTGATGCTAAAGGTGAGCAAGCTTCTATCAATATTGATATCACCGGTCACCAGTTTGCCTGGGAACTACGTTACCCAGGTAATGACGGACGATTAGGCAGAACTGATTACAAATTGGTAAGCGGTACGAATAAAGTTGGTGTTGATTTCAAAGACAGATATAGCATGGACGATTTACAGGCTGATACTATGTATATGCCGGTACGTAAATCTATAAAACTAAATATTCACGCACAGGATGTTATCCACAGCGTTTATATACCGCACATGCGTGTTCAGCTAAATGCTGTACCGGGCTTGCCAACCTACTTCAAATTTACACCAACTATTACAACGGCAGAAATGCAGCGTAAACTTGGTGACCCTGCCTTTGAATATGATGTGCGTTGCAATAAGATTTGCGGTGGTGCACATTATAACATGAAAAAGATAGTTCGTGTGGTAACCGAGGCTGAATACCAGGCATGGTTGGCTCAACAAAAGCCTTACCTTACCGATCAGATCAAAAAAGATCTGAAATTTGCTGAGGTAAAGCCGGTAGCACAAAAAAACAGGTTAGCGTTAAACAATTAAGACTAAAGATTAGCGAGTATGTCAACATTATCAGTTCACGATCACGGAGTAGCACATCACGAAGACGATCACGGACACCATCATCATAATGAAACGTTCCTGACCAAATATATATTCAGCCAGGATCACAAAATGATTGCCAAGCAGTTCCTGGTTACAGGTATTACCATGGCAGTTATAGCGATGGTTTTATCTATACTTTTTAGAATTCAGTTAGCTTATCCTGATCAGGCTTTCCCTTTTATGGAGACCCTTTTAGGAAGGTTTGCTCCTGGTGGCCGTTTAGATTCTAACTTCTACCTGTCACTGGTTACCATTCACGGTACCATCATGGTATTCTTTGTACTTACTGCGGGTTTGAGCGGTACTTTCAGTAACCTGCTTATCCCATTGCAATTAGGTGCCCGCGATATGGCATCGCCATTCATGAACATGCTGTCTTACTGGTTCTTCTTTTTAGCCAGTGTTATCATGCTATCATCATTTATGGTTCAAAAAGGCCCTGCCAGCGGTGGTTGGACAATTTACCCGCCATTATCTGCACTACCTAAGGCAATGCCTGGTTCAGGTATGGGTATGACGTTATGGTTGATCAGCATGGTGTTCTTTATCGCCTCGTCATTGATGGGCGCTATAAACTACGTTAGTACCGTATTGAATATGCGTACTAAGGGTATGGATCTTTGGAAAATGCCGTTAACTATCTGGGCGTTCTTCCTTACCGCTATCTTGGGTATCCTCGCATTCCCTGTACTTGTTGCAGGTGTGGTATTGCTTGTGTTTGACCGTAGCTTTGGTACAAGTTTCTACCTTTCAGAGATTGTGTTAAACAGCAGCCAGGTTCAGCCTTATGAAGGTGGTAGCCCAATCTTGTTCCAGCACTTGTTCTGGTTCCTGGGTCACCCTGAGGTATACATTGTAATTATGCCTGCTATGGGTATATCATCAGAAGTAATGTCTGTAAATTCGCGTAAACCAATCTTTGGTTACCACGCGATGGTTTACTCCCTGATAGGTATTACAGTACTGTCGTTCATTGTTTGGGGTCACCACATGTTTGTGACGGGTATGAACCCGTTCCTGGGTGGTGTGTTCATGATTACCACCCTGATCATCGCGGTACCATCAGCTGTAAAGACTTTCAACTGGCTGGCAACATTGTGGCGCGGTAATATCCGTTTCACCGCTGCTATGCTGTTTGCAATCGGTATGGTGTCTTTCTTTATCTCAGGTGGTTTAACAGGTATCTTCCTTGGTAATGCTGCGTTGGACATCAACCTGCATGATACCTATTTCGTGGTAGCTCACTTCCACCTTGTAATGGGTTCCGCAGCTATATTTGGTATGCTTGCCGGTGTTTACCACTGGTTCCCTAAAATGTATGGCCGCATGATGAACGAGCGCTTGGGTTACCTGCACTTTTGGCTTACCTTTATTGGTGCTTATCTAGTGTTCTTCCCAATGCACTTTATGGGTCTTGATGGTGTACCACGTCGCTACTACGCTTTCACAGAGTTTGAGTCGATGAAGCGTTGGTTATCTGTAAACACATTTGTTACATGGGCAGCTATCATGTCAGCAGTAGCTCAGGTTGCATTCTTGTTCAACTTCATCTACTCCATATTCTTTGGTAAGAAAGCAACTCAGAACCCTTGGCAAGCAAATACATTGGAGTGGACAGCACCTGTTGAGCACATCCATGGTAACTGGCCTGGTGAAATACCAACTGTTTATCGTTGGCCATATGACTACAGCAAGCCCGGCGCAGAAGAGGATTACATCCAGCAAACTGTACCGCTATCACAAACTATGAGCTCTAACCTTCCGCATGACTTTGAGGACAACCCTGTTGGCCTGGAAGCACACGCAAACTGGGTAAGTACTCAAAAGAGCAACGAAGAAGTAAAGTAATAATATACTGATCTGATCTTTTAGGGTAGCTGTTCAAGTCGGTAGCCTCAAGTCAGGAGTTCTAAGTCAGACATTCGGGCTTAAGACTTTTGAGCAGGAACTTCGGACTTACACAGTTACCCTAATTTTTTAGTAAGGATTTTTGAATGAGCAGTAACGCATCCGGTAGTAAGTTTCTAAACATAAATCTCGCAACAATAATCCTGCTGTTTATACTGATATTAGCAGGAGGCGTGGTGCGCAGTACTGGTTCGGGAATGGGATGTCCTGACTGGCCTAAATGCTTTGGGCAATATATACCCCCGACAGACATTTCTGAACTGCCTGCCAACTACAAAGAAGTATATGCAAACGGACGCATGGCTAAAAATCAGAAGTTCGCTAAAATGCTTGATGTTTTTGGATACAGCCAATTGGCTATGCGTATTCGCAACGATAAATCTATACTTGTCCCGGAAGAGTTTAACAGCGCACGTACCTGGACAGAGTATATCAATCGGTTGATAGGCGCAATATCAGGTATATTTTTGTTGTTAACTGCGGTTTACTCTTTCCGTTACTGGAAGAGCAGCAAGTTCATCGTTATATTAAGTATACTCAACCTTATACTGGTAGGCTTTCAGGCATGGTTAGGTTCTATCGTGGTGTCAACAAACCTGGTAGCCTGGATAGTAACCGTACACATGTTATTGGCCCTGGCCATATTGGCTATATGCATAGCAACATACCATATGGCCAAAACAAACGGAAGGTATAAACTTACCGTTAAGCCACTGCTGGCGGTAGTTACGTTAATAGTACTAGCATTAAGCATTTTGCAGATAACTTTTGGCACTGAGGTGCGTGAGAAAATAGACGCTGTAGCCAGCCACCTCGAAGGTAGCTACCGCGACAGCTGGACCTCGCGCGCCGGCGAGATCTTCAATCAGCACCGCGATATGGCGTTGGTTGTACTGGCACTTAACATTGTGTTGTACGCGCTGGTTCGGCGCAACTTTAGCAGGCACTCTATACAGCAGCAACTCATGAGCTTTACGTTCCTGATGATTATGCTGCAAATTGTAACTGGCATACTGCTTTCATACTGGTCGTTGCCTCCATTTGCGCAGGCTGCGCACATTGTACTGGCTAGCTTGGTTTTTGGCGCGCAGTTTTACTTATTGTTAAACTTGTTTAGTTCGGTGAACAATATACAGGAGGCGCGCAGATGAAGTGGAGCGACTTTAGCAAACTGATAAAACTGCGGCTTACCTTTTTGGTAACCTTCTCGGCGTCCATATCTTTTGTAATCGGAAGCAAGGTAAACGGCCCTATTGACTGGGGCGGACGTGATTTCTGGACCAAATGGTTGATGCTGATCGTAGGTGGTTTCCTGGTAACATCCGCTGCAAATACTTTCAACGAGATAATCGAGAAAGACCTTGACCGGCTAATGAAACGCACATCAGACCGCCCGATGCCGGCTGGCCGTATGACGACCGGACAAGGATTGGTGATAGGGTTATTTATGGCGCTGTTTGGCACTTACTTGCTGGGCAAGCTCAACCTTACCACTGGTTACTTGTCGGTATTCTCCATAATCCTATATGCTTTTGTATATACACCACTGAAACGCAAATCGCCTATTGCGGTGTTTGTTGGTGCTATACCGGGTGCTTTGCCACCACTTATTGGATACGTTGCTGCACATCCTAAGATTGATGAGATAGCGCTGATTTTGTTCGGGATACAGTTCGTTTGGCAGTTTGTACATTTCTGGGCAATTGCCTGGGTACTGGACGACGACTATAAGCTTGCCGGCTTCCGCTTGCTTCCTACAGGCAAGCGCGATCTCACAAGCGCCATAGTTACGTTCATATTTGCCGTGATCATGTTCCCGGTAAGTTTACTGCCAACTATTTATGGTTACGGCGGTTACTTGGTAGGGGCGGTATCTGTAGTTATGAGTACCTTATTCTTGTACCAGGCTTATAACCTTCTAAAGATGCGCGACATCAAGGCAGCACAGAAGCTGATGTTCGGCTCTTTTTATTACTTGCCGGTGGTGCAACTTATGTTTTTGTTTGATTTTATAGGAAAAGTAAAATGATAATGGCTAAGATAGAACAGGAAGATAAACTAAACCTGGCCCCAAAAAAATTCAATATGTGGATATTCGTATTCACATCATTTATGTTCTTTGCTGCTTTAACCAGTGGCTTTATTGTATACAGCGGCGGTACAGGCCATGCGCTTGGTATGAAGCTGCCTTCAGCGTTTATATACAGCACCATTGCAATCGTTGTTAGCAGTATAACCATGCAACTGGCATCCAAAGCAGCGCGCGAACTACAGTTTGCAAAACAGCGCCTGTTGTTAGGGATAACCATCGCTTTAGGTGTAGCGTTCTTCGTTATACAGATCTATGCATGGTCTTACATGGTGAACCAAATGGGTGTGTACTTTACAAACCCTAACGCGTCGCAGTCTTTTGTTTATGTATTCACCGGAATGCACCTTTTGCATATCCTGGCGGGCATTTTGTTGCTTGCCAATACCATGTGGGGAAGCTACAGCGGCATACCACAAGTTAAGAACTTATTTAGAATGCAGATGTCCTCTATTTTTTGGCATTTTGTCGATATTATATGGATTTATCTGTATGTTTTTTTACTTTTGAACCAACAATAAAAACTCATGAGTGCACAAGTATCACCTATTGATGAAGTAAAAACCACGCCGTGGTCTGGCGGCAGCTCGCCGTTCAAAGTGGAGTATGGCAAAATGATGATGTGGTTTTTCCTCCTGTCGGATGCGTTTACCTTCTCTTCGTTACTAATCTCTTACGGCGCGTTACGTTTCAGCTCTAACAGCTGGCCTGCTGCCGATCTTATATTTCAGTCGGTTCCGGGTATGCTGGATAGCGGAGCACCTTTGGTGTTCGTAGGCTTAATGACCTTTATCCTTATCATGAGCTCGGTTACCATGGTACTTGCCGTTGAGGCTGGTCACCGTATGGCAAAGAAAGAAGTTACCATGTGGATGATCTGGACCATTATAGGTGGTTTTACCTTTTTAGGTTGCCAGGCATTGGAGTGGACACACTTACATCACGAAGGTTTTTGGTGGGGCACAATCCCGCACGAATTAAAAGAGTACTTTAGAGAAGGTGCTGCATTGTCTCCAACATATACGCAGCAGTTTGCCAACCTGTTCTTTACAATTACTGGTTTCCATGGTTTCCACGTGTTTAGCGGCGTTATTATCAACATCATCATTCTGGTGAATGTTATTGCTGGTACTTACGAGAAACGCGGAAGCTACCTGATGATAGAGAAAGTGGGCCTTTACTGGCACTTTGTAGACCTTGTGTGGGTGTTCGTATTTACCTTCTTTTACTTAGTTTAAAACAATCAACTGAACAAAGATATGTCAGCAGAAAAAACAGAAGTTCACCACGAAGAGCATGGCGAACACGAATCAATGACCAAAGGGAAGATCTGGAGAGTATTTTTTGTACTGTTGGGTATTACCGTTGTTGAGTTCTTTATAGCATTGGTGTTGGTACCAAGAGGTGTACCGCAGCACATAGCTAACCCTATTTACATTATTTTAACGCTGTTAAAAGCGTTCTACATTGTTGCTTATTTCATGCACCTTAAATTCGAGAAGGTAGGTTTAATGCTGGCCATTATTGTTCCTATCCTTTTCATCATCGGGCTTATACTGGTACTTACAAACGAAAGTCATTACTGGGTAGACCTTAAGATATTTAATGCTTAAAACAAGCCTTCCTAAAAAGATAGTAATCCTGGTAATGATATTAGCATTACCGGGATTTTTATATTATTTACTAACCGCAAAGGGCAAAAACCGGTATAAACCGCTGCCATTTTACGGCCCTAAAGAAGTTGCTAAAACCGGCCATAAGTTTCATGGCAAGTACATACCAGACACCATTTACCACAAGGTTGGCGACTTTAAGTTAACAGACCAAAACGGCGCTGGAGTTACAGCTGCTACTTTCGACAAAAAGATTTTTGTCGCTAACTTTTTTTACACCAGCTGTGCTGATGTATGTAAAACGGTAAACACTAACCTTGGTGGCTTGGTGAAAAACTATCGTAATAACAAAATGGTAAACTTTGTTACAGTTACCATTGATCCTGAACATGACAACGTTGCCGCACTGAAGAATTATGCATCACAGTTTAGGGAAGCCGGCAAGTGGCTTTTTCTTACCGGTGATACTACAAACATCTACAACCTGTCACGCAATGGTTTGCTTGTAAATGCTTTTAAAACGGCGGATGGCTCTTTCGCGCTCGACGATAAATTAGTGCTGGTAGATGCAGAAAAACGCATACGCGGGTATTATTCGGGCACGTCAACTACGGACATGGTTAAGCTGAATGACGAAATAAAAGTGCTGATATCTGAAGAGTTGCGCAAGGTAGACAAAGCCTTATATTAATAAAGGCGGCCTTCGTCTCGCCGCTTACTTATCTTACTGTTATGACTGATAAATTCATCTTTCGTTTTGTAGCTGTCGTTACTGTTTTTGTGATCCTGGTGGTTATTGTACTTAACCGGCATTTGATACCCGGCCCGGAAACCCCACCTGCTTTTACACCTTACCTGCCCATGCTTAATGCCATACTTAATGGTACCTGCAGCATATTACTTGTTACTTCGTTATATTACATAATGCACGGTAATGTAAAGGTTCATAAAAGGCTAAATATTACAACGTTCATACTTTCGTCGCTATTTCTTGTATCATACATCTTGTTTCATTATTTAATGAGGAGAGACACCCTTTACGGTGATGCTAACGGAGATGGTGTTTTATCAGCTGAAGAACGTACTGCTATAGGTGGCTTGCGTACACTTTACCTCAGCATACTTACGCCTCATATTATACTGGCAGCAGGAGTATTGCCGTTGGTACTGCTAAGTTTTAACTACGGGCTTAAAATGCAGGTAGAAAAACATAAGAAACTGGTAAGATGGACGTTTCCAATATGGTTATTCGTTACAGTTTCAGGAGTAGTTGTATATTTGATGATCTCTCCTTATTACCACTTTTAATATAGGTAACATGAAAAAATTCAAATTTATCCTGATTGCGCTTGTATTTTCTTTACTGTCAGCATCTACCATTGATGTTAAAGCGCAGTGTGCTGCCTGTACCGCATCTGTAGAATCAAGCGCGCAAAGCGGCAGTAAAACTACCAAAGGCTTAAATGCAGGCATTATGTTTTTATTAGCTGCCCCATACCTGGTAGTAGCAGTCGGTGCCTATGTATGGTACACCAAATATCGCCGTAAAAACGTGGAGCTGAACATCCGTCCGGAAAAGCTTAACTTAAACTAACAGCCACACCTTAGAATTATATTACAGAGCAGGGATGATAAACCCAACTACGCTTGAATTTTTAAAAGATCTTGCAGAGAATAACGAACGGGATTGGTTTGAGAGCAACCGACCGCGTTACGAAGATGCACGCCAAAACCTGATTGCCTTTACCACAGATCTGCTTGCCAAAATTCATAAGATAGACCCTGGTGTAAGCGACTCGCTTGATCCGAAAAAGTGCGTGATGCGTATTTACCGCGACATCCGTTTCAGCAAGAATAAAACGCCCTACAAAAACAACTTTGGGGTAAGTATTCCGTCACATGGCTCCAAACTGGGCGGCGTGGAGTATTACCTGCAAATACAGCCTGGCAAAAGCTTTATTGCGGGTGGCTATTGGATGCCAGAAGCCGAGCATCTTAAAGCTATACGCCAGGAGATAGATTACAATGCTGCCGATCTTAAGAAAGTAATTGATGAACCTTCATTCGTAAAGCTCTTCGGTGATTTCCGTAAGCAGGAACAATTAAAAACAACGCCTAAGGATTACACATCAGATAACGAGAATATAGATCTGCTTAAACTTAAAAGCTTTGTGGTGTTCCATCAGCTTAAAGACAAAGAAGTGATGAGTGCCAAAGCCGTTGACGAAGTTGCTGCGCTTTGTGCCCGAATATATCCGCTAAATGTATTTTTAAAGAACGCCATAAGTTAACCTTGCACCTCATGAAAATTAAGTACTTGTTGTTAGTTGCCGTTATAGCCACTTCGCTGCACTCTTGCGTGGTACTATCTCCAAAAAAGTATAAAGCATTGCTTGCTCAGCGCGATTCGCTGGCAACCCGCGCCAGTAGTCTTGATGAGGAGAGGGTTAGATTAATGGCCGACACCGCCAGGATGCACAGCGACCTTGCCGACCTTACCAACAATTATAATGCGCTTAATGGCAAGTACAATTCGCTGGATAAAAACTATAGTGCTACCTCATCAAAGGTTACACAACTATCAGATGCCCTGAAGAAGCGTGAAGCCAGGCTAAAAGAAGTTGAAGAGATTTTGCGCAAGCGCGACGAAGCTACCAACGCGCTTAAAGACAAGTTACAGAAAGCCTTGCTGGGCTTCCAGCAAAGCGGCCTTACGGTGGATATCCGCAACGGCAAGGTGTATGTGTCTTTAACTGATAAGCTGCTTTTCCCATCGGGAAGTATTGTTATTGATGAAAAAGGTAAGCAGGCATTGAAGTCTCTTGCAGGAGTGCTTAACAAGGAGGCCGACATCAACATTGCAGTGGAAGGCCACACCGACAATAAGAAGATTAAGAATTTGGGCCAGATAAAAGATAACTGGGATTTAAGTGTGCTGCGCGCTACATCAGTAACGCGATATTTAACCGAGGTTGAGAATGTAGATCCAAAGCGCCTTACCGCTACCGGTAAAAGCGAGTTCCAGCCAATAGAGCAGGGCGAAACTGCAGATGCGCTGGCCAAGAACAGGCGCATAGAGATTGTGCTGACACCTAAGTTAGATGAGCTGTATAATCTGATCACCAAGTAAGGATTGCTACTGGGCTATCCGGTGGTCGGCTTTGCCAATCAGCCGGATAACCTTTTCGTTATACCGTTGTTCCATCCAGTAAGAAAAACCGGCATGCTCTGGCTTTTTAAAGTGCTTGCCCCAATTACTTTGGCCGGCAAGCATGCCAGTTGGTAAGCCCTTTTGTTTGCACCACGCAGATATCCGCATCAGGAAGTTATCCAACTTATTGCCTGCCCTGTTATCAAATAATTTTTCAAACCATAGTTTACAAATAGTGCTGCTTAACGGAGTTGCGGAAGAAACACGCATCAGCTTATTTGGTAGATATGACCTCACCCAGGCATTAGCGGCGTAAAATTTCTCGAAAGTAATATCGCCTTCCAGGGGAACAAGCATATTTATAGCTACAGCTGTATGGAGGTTTTTATCCCTCAGTTCCAGCTCTTGTTCATCTATGTAATAACTAAGTTGCAAAGCATTTTCCTGTTTGGGGAACGCGAATAACCTGTAGCAGTTCACAAGCATGCGAGCTATCCATAACCGGTTTTTAGATGTGATGATGAGCATATCGGCATCAGCACGCTCTTCCCATAAATTCTTATGAAAGGTGCCGGATACCCCAACGCCGCGCACAAAAGGCAGCCTGATTAACCATTTTGCCCGGGCACTTGCTTTAGTGATGAACTTGCGGGCCGCCATTGTCACCTTGCGACGTTCCGCAATGATCAGGTGATCGTTCCGTAATGAATAAAACTTGTCTAGTTGGTAGATCCTTCTTTCGGTAACAAGATTATGAATAGCGCAACTCACATCTTCCTCACGATGTTTGTAAAACAAGAACCTGAATATCTCCTGGCGTGTGAGCGGATACTCGAACATATCAAAGTAGGCCAGGGTAGCTAATATATTTGTATGGATGCTGGACACGTTGTTGCAATTACAAGTTATGTTAAGGTTTATGACCTTACAACCATGACGGAGTGGTTAGCTTAATGGTTGCCTGTATGCCAAAGAAGAGTAAAGGCAGGACTTGTAAAAGAATTTTTCGTTCAAATAATCAGTTACTTACAACCTGGCGGCGTTTTTTTAATTTTAAAAGGCAACCTTTAAACCGTTGCTTTCGTGATGTAGGTATAAAAGGTTGAACTAAGCGTCACATCACAGCATTAACCCCTATGGGCGAAGAAGAGTTACACCATTTGATAACGGGTTGTATAAACCACGACAGGAAATGTCAGAAGATGCTGTATAAGGCATTTTATGGCTTTTCGATGGGGATATGCCTGCGGTATGCAAATAACCGTGAGGAAGCCGCTGAGGTAATGAACCAGGGTTTTTTAAAGGTGTTTACGCACCTGGACAGGTTTGATACACAGCGGCCGTTTAAAGCCTGGCTTGGCCGCATTATGATGAATGTGTCTATAGACTACTACCGGGCTAACCTGAAGATGGCCTATACAGATGATCTTGATAAGGCCGAGCACCTGAGTGACAGTGAGCCGGTAGACCATAATTTAAATTACGAGGACCTGTTGAAGATGGTGCAGCAGTTGCCCCAGGCTTACCGTACGGTGTTTAACCTGTTTGCTATAGATGGGTACTCGCACGAGGAGATAGGAGAGATGCTGAACATCAGCACCGGTACATCAAAATCAAACCTGCATAAAGCACGACACAAGCTAAAGCAGATGATCTTAAAATCGGAGGAGAGTGCAAAAAACAACAATTACGACAGAGGCATGGATTATAACCCGATAGTGGCCATTTGCGCTATGGATGTTAATGCTTCTTTCTTTACAAACGGTATCAGAAAATGAACGAGGAGCAGGACAATATAGATAAACTATTCAGGAGCCGGTTGGAAGACCCGGGCGACAACCTGGCTTTCAACGATGCCGACTGGGATAGCCTGGAAGAAATGCTGGACAAAGGCAAAAAGCCTAAGATACTTTCGTTGCCAATCATCAGCGCTGTTGCTGCTCTGTTGCTGTTGTTTTTTGGATGGATGTTGTTTAAACCACAAACAAATAACCAAACGGAAAACAAGGCGGATCAAAGCCAGGTGGCAGTTAAGCCGAAACAGCAATCAGTACCGGCTACCGGTGATACTGTGAACAAAGTTGCGGGTACTTCCTTTACTAGTCCAGTTGCTGCGAAAAATGAAGGAAATGGCAAGAACCGCAGTGGCTCACGAGCTACACCACCCGTGGTGATATACATACCGGTGATCCCGCCATCATCCGGGAACGTGGAAAAAGATACCTTACAACAGGTATTGGCTGGCGCTTTCAAGACAATTGATAACACCATACAGCAGGATACTACGCCGCCGACAGCAGTAGCGGGTACAACTGCAGGATCACAAATAGCTGCCGATGTTACTACTCCTGCAGCGGTAAAAAGCCCCACTGTAAAGGTTAGAAAAGCCGCTGGTATACGTCCGCAGTTTGCGTTGGGTGTTATTGCATCGTCGGATATAAATGGCGTAAACTCATTGTCACAGAATAAAGTAGGTAGCAACTTTGGTGTATCATTCTCTGTAACGGTTAAAAAACTAACTTTTATTACCGGTGCGGTTTACGCTATTAAACCTTACGCTACCAGCTTCAGTAATTATAATAGCAACTCGGGGTACATGTTTCCGGAGAACCCGCTTAATATTACAGCAGATTGCCGCATGCTTGATATCCCGTTGAACGTAAGTTACCAGGTATATAAAGGCGGCCGCAATAAGTTCGCGCTGGGGACTGGCTTGTCCTCGTACGTGATGCTGCACGAAAACTATAAATACACTTACGCATCGGGAAGTAGCGCCGGGCCTGCTAACTACGTAGTGCCAAATCCGCAGAGTTACCTCATGAGTGCGGTTAATTTTAACGCCACCTTCGAGCGGCAGTTGAGCCCTAAATTTAGCCTGAGCGTGCAACCTTACTTTAAAGTACCGCTGAAGGCAGTAGGCTACAGCCAGGTGAATTTGCATACCACCGGTGTTGCCATCGGCTTCAACTGGAACATAAACTCCTTTACAAAACCCTAGTAGCATGAAGTACATAGTTTTTATTTTACTTACCTGGTTAAGCTTAAACCAGGTGGGGCAGGACCTCTATGCCTGTAAAAACGCGAAGATCAGCCTGTTTTCAAGCGCACCGCTGGAGGATATACAGGCATCAACAAACACCGGTACATCGGTATACAACGCGGCTACTGGCGACCTGGCATTCAGCGTGAACATCCGCTCATTCAAGTTCCCGAAGTCGCTTATGCAGGAGCACTTTAACGAGAACTACATGGATAGCGACAAGTACCCGCGAGCCACTTTCAAAGGCAAGGTGAACGAGAAGGCTGACGTAAGCAAGAATGGTACATACCCGGTTACCGCTACGGGCGACCTTACCGTGCACGGCGTTACGCAAACCCGCACCATCCCTGGAACCATAACCGTAAATAATGGTACACTGAGCATGACATCAGAGTTTATGGTGAAGTGTGTTGACCACAAAATAGATATACCCACACTGGTATTTAAACACATAGCTGAAACAATAAAGATGAACGTTTCGGCAACTTATACCCCTGCAAAGTAGTAACTAAAAACCCCACACAACCCTTATGAAAAAGCTGATTTTATTTGCATCTGCAGCCCTCGTCAGTACCGCCCTTAGGGCTCAAACAACTCCTGCTACCGGTAAAACATCGGCCGACTCGCTGCTGAGCAGTATGGAAGGTACCGAAAAGGCCGAACCTGTTATTGCAACGTTCAAGTCTACCCGGCTGATACTTGGCGCCACTACCGAGACCGTAAAAAAGAAGAACCTGAACTTTCTGGTGATACACCGCTTTGGCGACATCGGCGGATCACAAGGCGGAGGCAAAACCCTGTTCGGCTTGGATAATTCCAGCGATATCTACATCGGATTTGAGTACGGCCTTACCGATAACCTGGACATTGACTTTGGCCGCAGTAAGTTTAACCAGCAGGTTGATCTGGGGCTGAAGTATGCCATTCTTCATCAAACATCAGATAACAGCATGCCTTTCGCAGTTACACTGCTGGGCAAGGCAGGGGTAAAAGCCTATAACGATAATGCCGCTTTCCCAACCTTTGAAGACAGGTTGGCTTACGTTGCGCAGGCTATTATTGCACGTAAGTTCTCATCAAAGTTCTCGTTGCAGGTAACGCCCACGTTCGTACGCAATAACTCGCCCTTTCCATTCCTAAACGGTAACGAGAACAACTTTTTTGCTATGGGTGTTGCCGGCCGCCTGAAGGTGACTAAACGGATGGGCATCGTGGTAGACTACGCGCACCCGTTCTCCAAGTTCAGGGATAATGCCACCGGCGATAACCGCTTTTACGACCCGCTGGGTGTAGGGATTGAAATTGAAACGGGCGGCCACGTTTTCACGGTGATCTTCAGCAATGCTAAGGCCATAACGGAAAGCAGTTACCTAAGCGCCACCCAAAGCGACTGGGGCAAAGGGCAGTTCAGGCTGGGCTTTACAATATCAAGAATGTTCAGTTTCAACGGCAAGAAAAAGGAAGCATCAAACAAATATTAAACACAACAACAGTTATGGAAAGACAAGAATTTTTAGCAAAGTTTGGCCTGGGCCTGGCAGCGGTATGCGCCGGGTGCGGCATAGCATCATGCGGCAGCGGTGCAAAAAACAGCGACCCTACACCAACCCCGGGCAGCGGCGCGCTGTTTAGCGTAAACCTTGATAGTGAATTACTCACAGTAGGCAGTCAAAAGGTTTCTAATGGAGTTATTATCGCCCGTATAGCAGCCGGTAACTCTGCCGATTCCTTTTCGGCTGTGCAGGTGGCTTGTACACACGAGGGTACGGCAATACAATACCACGGAGATCAGGGAATTTACATCTGCCCGCTGCACGGTTCCGAATTCAGCAAAACCGGCGCAGTGGTACAAGGGCCTGCAGTAGCCAGCCTTAAAAAATATAACGTCGCCATAAACGGCACTTCGCTTACTGTGTCGGCGTAATTGTTGGGGGAGAAGAGGCACCCTGGTATGGGGTGTCTCTGTTTATCTTACCTGGGGGAACTGCGAAATGCGCAGCCGTGTACAGCCGTAGGGTACCAGTATAATGTCCTCGGGTTGTTCGGCATCTGATCCCCAGATGAAAGTGTAGGGGATAGGCCCTGCCATATCGTTATACAACTTCCATGATGGTATGCGCCTCCCTTTGGTCTTAATTGTTATCGGTGCGTTCTGCAAGTTCCATGGGTATGATGATACGGCCGATGTCTCTACCTTATAGTTCTCATCAAGTTTGTTGTCGGGCTGGTCAATCAGCGCGTAGTTCCACGGCGTAGTAGGGCGGATCTCATCATAACTGCTGCCATAATCTATGGGGTCTTTGGTATTCTTTACACGGGTAACTTCTTCACCAATTTTGAGCGCATACACCAGCGGACCTCGTTCTATAGATATCGAGTTTTCGTACCAGTTGTTCTTGCTGATGTGCATAGGCAGGGTAAGTTCTACCACATCGCCGTTGTGCCATTCGCGGCCCAGCTTCACAATCTCGCCGGCAGTTGCCTGCTGCATCACCTTGCCGTTTATTTTGATGGATGCATTGTTGCACCATTTGGGTACGCGTAAATGGAACGGAAAGATGAGCTGCTTGGCTTTCCCCAGGCTCATGGTAAATTTCACCGTTTCGCCAAAGGGATAGTTGGTTTCCTCTTTCACGCTGATTTCTTTTCCATCAGCAACCAAAGCTTTTACTTCGCTTGGCGAGTAAAGCAACGCAGCAATACCTTTATCAGCGGTAGCGTAGAAAAGGTTTTGGGTGAATTTAGGCCAGCCCTGGTGCATGTTTGATGTGCAGCAAGGGTAACCTGTAAGCAGGCCATAGCAAACATCGGTGCCGCTGTGGTTTACATCAAAGTTGCGGGTTTGGCGGGTAAGCATCACCTGGTTGGCTTGCTGGAAATACTGGCGGTCTACAAAATCGTCAGACACCTGGGTAGGCAGGGCATTAAAGGCAATGCGCTCCAGCTTATCGGCATAGTTTACATCGCCGGTCACGGCCAGTGTGCTTTCAAGCGTAAACATCATTTCCACAGCGGTACACAGTTCGGCACCCTGCGTGGGGTTATTACCATGCAACGACTCGTCCCCGCCAAACAGCCCATGCGCCATATCGTCGTACTTGCGCAGGTCTGTGTGCGCTTTAACGGTGGCATCCAGATACTTTTGTTCGGGATGCTGCTGGTAGTATATCAGGGGCTCTTTCATACCTTGTGCCAGGTTTACACCGTGTATGCTGCCGTCGGTAGAAAGCAGCGGTGTGTTCAGGAACGCATCGGTAAAATCATAGGTTTGCTTATGCAGCAGGTCTGCCAATTGCAGCAGAAATTTATCGCCGGTTATGTTGTATAACCAATACACCACCATCAGGTTATCGCCCGCGCGGTACCTCGCCCAAAAAGTATACTTATCCAGCGGTACAGATGGTAACTCCTTCAACTGGAATTTGAAATAGTTGGTCATGAGGTTAATCACGCGCTTGTCGCCGGTGGCAGAGTAGTATTGCTTTAGTATCTTCAGCATCACCATTTTTGGCCACCAGTCGCGCGTATTATCGCGTTGTATGCCCGGCTCCTCACTGTAATCTTTTGCAGGCCCAAAGTAGCCGTCGGGTTGCTGGCTTTTTATGCTCCACTCTACCCAGGGCTTTACTTTTGCTATCAATTCTTTATCATCCAGAATATAAGCCAGTGGCAGCAGGCCATCTACCCAGTATGGGCCGCGCTCCCATTGGTCGCCGTCTCCACCAAGCCAGCCATTGCGCTTGCCCATTACAATAGGGTACAGCTTATCCAGGTTACCTGTAGCACCATTCTTTTGGCGAATAAGCATTTCGCGCAGCCAGCCGTTCGGCTTTATAGCCCCCAGCGGCAGTTCTATATAAGGGTTCTGGCGTAGCGGTGCGCGGTTGTTAAGGTAAGTGCCAGTTTGCGCAAGTGCCAGGTTTACCATAAAGGCAAATGCCACAACAAAAGGAATAAACTTTAATTTCATAGAGGCTTACAGATGGTAAACAAACTTAATTAATGTGTACCTAATTATATCAAACTTTTAACAAGTGCATAATTGTGTCATAATTAACAGCGATCAAATTAAGATTAAGTTGGATATTATAGTTTTGCCGTAAGTTAATTTCAGATGTATAAATATTTATTAGGGTTATTGCTGCTGTTTTTAGCCAATAACGTTTCCGCGCAATATAACTGGACGCTCAAGTCCGACAAAGATGGTGTTAAGGTGTACACCAGTTTGGTTACAGGGTCTAAAATAAAGGCGGTAAAGGTAGAGTGTGATGTAAATGCCAGGGCATCGCAGTTGGTAAGGGTGTTACTGGATGTTAAACACTGCCCCGAGTGGGTTTACAAAACCAAGTCTTGCAGCCTGGTAAAACAGGTGTCCCCTTCAGAGCTTTACTATTATTCGGAAATTAATGTGCCCTGGCCGGCAACCAACCGTGATTTCGTTGCGCACTTAACTGTTAGCCAAAATCCGGATACTAAGGTGGTAACTGTAGACGGACCCGCAGTTCCAGGTATGGTTCCTGTTAAAGATGATGCGGTAAGGATATCATCCTCAAAAGGATTATGGGTGATAACTCCGCTGGATAAAAGTAAAGTGCACATAAACTACACCCTTCAGGTTGATCCGGGTGGTAATATACCGGCCTGGTTAATAAATTTATTTGCAGCCGAAGGGCCAATGCGCAGCTTTGAGGGCTTAAAGGCGCAGCTTAAGAAAACCGAAAAAGAAGAGGGTGTGGCTTTTATAAAAGACTGATAAAAGCACGGGTTATTGTCGCTGTTACTCCAGTATGCTTTTAGTTGTACTTTCTGTGATTTTTAAGATCACATCATTCAACTCGTTGGCTGATTGTTTAAGGTATTCTTGAATCTCTTCCCGTTCGGCGTGTTCCTGGGCCGAATCCAACAAACTTACAAGGCCCATTATACGGGCTAGCGGAGCCCTCACCAGGTGCGATTGCATCCACGATATATCCCTGAAAACTTTGTTTTGCTGCTCAATTTTACGGGTGTAGTTTTTTCGGTTGCTTATATTTTGCCCGGTGACGCAAACGCCGCAAATTTGGTCGTCCTCGTACACGGGGCTTAAAGTGTATTGCATCCAAAGGTCATCTGCGCCTGCTTTTGGGTAATTGCGGTCGTACTGTATTATGGCACCCTTCAAAACCTGTGCAATACTGTCTTTAAAGTAGCTTACACGTCCGGGCTCCAGTATGTCAAATATGTTTATGCCTGTTTTAAAATCGGAAGTAAAGGAATTTAATTTGATGTATTCCTCGCCTTTTTTATTGAATGCTTTTATATTACTCCCGGCATCCAGCAGTAGAAAACCTTCCGTTGCGCTATCAAATATAGCCCGTAAGTTGTTTTCCGATTCCCTGAGCTTGGCTGTTGCCAGTGCGAGTCCCCGTTCATTTTTTACTTTTTCGGTTATATCAGTTGCCAGCACCAGTCTTACTTTACGACCGTCAAGTACAATCAGGCTGCTTTCTATTCTTACATTTATCTCAGTACCATCTTTTTTGATGTGATCTGCCCGGTCATTATAGAAGTTTCCGGTAGCGGCATTTTGCCTTACTATTTGTTCTAAAGCCAATACCTTATCAACCGGGCGTAACTGCCTGATCGTCATCGACAGAAACTCTTCGGTGCTGTATCCGTAATGTCTAACTGCAGCTTCGTTCACATCTAAAAACCGCAGGGTCTCGGTATCAAATAGCCACATGGGCAAGGGGCTGAGCTGAAAGATATTTTTGTATCGTTCCTGCAGGTTGTCCTTGGATTCGATGGTGTTTTGCAGGCCCCTGAAAATACGCTCGATAAGCAACACAATAACAATGCTCAGGAAAGGAAGGTTAGAACTGAATGCTATCCACTGCCCCGGAGAATAAACATTGGTAAGCGCGCTGTTGAAAGGTTTAAAGGCGATAACGGCCGCAAAAGCAAGTAGTGTAACTGTATTGCATAAAATAGACCAGTAAGCATAACGTGTTTTAAAAAGTAACGCCATTAAAATAGTTATGACAAACAGGTAGAACACGCCAGGCCCAACGTACCCAAGGGTGTTAATAAGGCAAACAGCTAATAAGTAAAAGACGGCAATAATTACGATTTTGCGCGTGCGGAAAGATAACTTATTAGAGTAGGTAGCGAACGCCACACCTAAAAGGGCAAGCAGATCTATAACAGCTACAAAAGTGTAGCCGTCTTTTAACGCCATAAAAACACCCGGAACAACAGCTATAAAACTTACCGGCAGGCAGTATACCAAGAAATTAAGAAAAAGCTTGTTTTGCCAAAAACGGAGATCAGACTCCTGGTGGTTGAAGTGTATGGATAGCCTGCTTTTTAAAGCACGTTCGTAAGCTGGCCACCATATTTTCATGCATTGAAAGGGTTTAGTTAGTGGTGTTGTACGCAAAGTAGCTTATTTAGTTTGAAGAACACCTTTAAACATGCACTTTATACGTGTTATAAATAAAAATAAACGTAAAAGGTGATAAATGTACAACAGACAGTATATTGCAGAATCAAAAGATATTACCTGTACTTTATGAAAATCACAAGAAATTTACTACTGGGGCTTTGCCTGATGATTCCCGGACTAAACAGCCTGGCGCAAACCACGGCTGTACCGTCGCTGATTCATAAAAATGGCAGGCATGCTCTGCTGGTAGATGGAAAACCTTTCCTGATGCTTGGCGGCCAGGCGCACAACTCCAGCGCGTGGCCAGGTATGATGCCGCAGGTTTGGCAGGCTGCAAAGCTGCTTCACCTAAATACCCTGGAAGTGCCCCTGTACTGGGAGCAGATAGAGCCTGCGCCGGGCAAGTTTGATTTTTCTGTAGTGGATACGCTGCTAAAACAAGCGAGGATACATAAAGTAAGATTGGTATTCCTTTGGTTTGGTACCTGGAAGAACGGCAGCAATCATTACATGCCGGAGTGGATGAAACAGGATGCAGCAAAATACCCCAACGTTGTTGGTAAGAAGAACAACCCGATAGACTCTCCTTCACCGCATGCAGCAGCAACTTTGGATGCCGATGTTAAGGCGTTTAGTGCTGTAATGCGCTATCTGAAAAAGGCGGACGCCGCACGGACCGTGATAATGGTGCAGGTAGAGAACGAGCCTGGTACCTGGGACAGCGTGCGCGATTACTCGCCCGTAGCACAGCAACTATTTGAGCAGCAGGTACCCGCCGCATTGCTAAAACCCGAAGTATTAAAACAACTGAATACGGACCTAAACGCGAAAGGTACCTGGAAGCAGGTGTTTGGCGACCGTGCCGACGAGTATTTTCACGCGTGGTCGGTAGCCTCTTTTATTGGTAAGGTTGCTGCAGCAGGCAAAGCCGAGTACCCGTTGCCATTCTATGTGAACGCCGCCTTGCGCGACCCATTAACAAACCCTATGGCCAACACCTACGAAAGTGGCGGACCTACAGATAATGTAATTGCCATCTGGAAGGCAGCGGCTCCGGCAATGGACCTGCTGGCACCTGATATATACCTGAGCGGAAGCGAACGGGTGCTTAAAGTTATGGAACTATACAACCGGCCTGACAACGCGCTGTTTGTACCCGAGGCCGGCCTGCTACCGGAGAATGCCAAATACCTTTACGATGTGATTGCTAAAGGCGGCATAGGATTTTCACCATTCGGGATAGATGCCAACGGACAAGCCGCCGCTACCGCTAAAGTTGCGGAACGCTTGTCGGTTTACGGCCGCGAATACGAGGTTGCCGCTACCATGATGCGGGAACTGGCGCAGTGGGCGTTTGAAGGAAAGATAAAAGCCGTGGTTGAGCACGATGACCATGCCGAACAAAGTATTGACCTTGGCGACTGGACCGCGGTAGTCACGTTCGGACAGCAAAGTGTAGGAAGGTTTCAGCCTAACGAGAAACCCTTTGGTGCACTTATGGTGGTGCAACTTGCCAAAGATAAATTTTTGCTGAACGGTGCCCTTACCCATGTTACTTTTAAACCGGCCGGAAGCAATACGGCAAAAGCCTGGCAGTACCTTAAAGTAGAGGAGGGCACGTACCAGAACGGGGTATTTAAACCGTTGCGCATCCTTAACGGAGACGAGACAGATTCCGGCGGGCCAAACTTTGGCACCGAGCCAAAAGTGCTAATGGTTACTTTGGTAAAAAGGTGAAAAACGTTCGCTAAATTGCACTTTGCAAAACCGGCAGTAATTAGTGCAGCTACTGATTATTACCTACCAAGGCACGTTTAAAATGTGGTTTTTGCAGATTTTTGAAGCGAAAACCGCCTTCATATATTCAAAAACCCATAAAATGGCAAAAGTCAGTTTATGATTATTTCGCCAGTGTTAAATTTTTGTGAGGTGGTAAAACAACCAAAATTTATTTACTAGTTTTGAGTTTCGACCAGGTTTCGGTCCTTAGTTTTTAATTTTAGTTGGCGGCAGTTTAGGCCACATTTAAGGGCCTTTGATGGAGTAATAAAGTAATTTATATCTGCCATTACTCTATGCAAGCGGTATTGCGTTTCCACTTTTTTATTCACTACCATAATCAGAAAACAGATGAGCAAAATTACAGTAAAAGACGGAACTGAAATTTATTACAAGGATTGGGGAACCGGTCAACCGCTTGTATTTCACCATGGTTGGCCGCTATCCGGCGACGATTGGGACACCCAGATGATGTTCTTCCTGGAGAAAGGTTACAGGGTTATCGCTCATGACCGCAGGGGCCATGGCCGGTCAAGCCAGACCGATAAAGGCCATGATATGGACACCTATGCAGCAGATGTTGCCGAACTAACCCAAGCACTTGACCTGAAAGATGCTATCCACATCGGGCATTCTACCGGTGGTGGCGAGGTAATACGCTATGTTGCAAAGCATGGCAAGAGCCGTGTAGCTAAAGCAGTATTGATAAGCGCTGTTACGCCACTTATGGTACAAACAGAAAACAACCCTGACGGTATCCCGATAGCTGTTTTTGACGAAATACGAGAGAATACAGCGACTCAAAGGACACAGTACTTTAAAGACTTTACTATGCCTTTCTACGGTTACAACCGTGAGGGCGCAAAAGTGTCTGAGGGCGTTAGAGAAAACTGGTGGCGTCAGGGCCTTATGGGCGCAATAAAGGCACATTACGACTGTATAAAGGCATTTTCTGCAACTGATTTTACAGAGGATCTCAAGAGCGTAGATGTGCCGGTACTAGTGCTGCACGGCGAGGACGACCAGATAGTACCGTTTGCAAATACCGGTGCAAAAGCTGTTAAGCTTCTTAAGAACGGTAAGTTAATCTCTTATCCGGGGTTCCCGCATGGTATGCCAACAACCGAAGCAGCAACCATTAACGAAGATTTGCTGGAGTTCATACAGTCTTAATCTACTAACTAAAATAAAAAGGAGCTGACAGTTATGTTAGCTCCTTTTTGTTTTGATCTTGAAATAGCAGCATAGTTACCTTACATACGTAATGTAAGTTGCCCTTGCTCAATTTTACATGTGTAAGTTTAACTTTGTAGGCGTATGTAAAAACCCCGCAGGCCTGCCTGGCAAGGCGCTACGGGGTGGCAACCGCTACGTTACAGCTCTTTATCTCCGATCAGTTTTGCGTCGCGGGTATTTTTTTGTACAGCAATTGCCGAGAATATACTTAAACAGAACGCCATGGCGTAAAAGCCTTTCTCGCTGCGGGCAAGTCCTGCGTTCCAAAGACCAACTGTTAACAGCACCATAGCTGCAATAGTAGCAAACCAGCTTAACCCGTAGTATAGATCTGTAACGGCAAGCCCTTCGGCTCTGTCTCTTACACTTTTTTGTACAGATATTACTGCGAACAGGCCAAATAACAAGATGGTGAAATAGTAGCCTTTTTCGTTCAATTGCATTTCAGCATTCCATAATCCAATGCAATAACCCACTACTCCTGTTAATAAGGCAAACCATGATGCACCTATAAATGCACCTGTCGGTTTAAATGGGTTTCTAACATTTTCACCGTATTTTAATAAGGGCGAATTTTCGTCTGTTTTGTGTTGTAGCGATTCCATGTTTGTTTTATTTAAATGATTAACATGGAGCAAACTTGAGAAGTAAATCACCTTTAAAAAAGTCAAATTATTGGAAATACTGACGATATTTAATGCTATTATGCTAGCTTTAAGGGAATAATATATCATCATGGATTCACTTTCAGAACTACTTAACCTGCTTACTGATGCTGATAAAAAGCTATTCAGACAGTTTCTACGTTCAAAAAATACCAGGAGTGATGTTAAAAATTTGCAATTGCTTAAATTAATAGAAACTGACGATATATCCGCCTTAGAAAAACTTTACAAGCCAGGGCAAAACAGAGATGCATACCATGCATTGCGTAAAAGGCTGCACGATAACCTCCTGCTATTTTTATCAAAGAAGACATTCGAGAGCAACCATTCCGAC
Source organism: Mucilaginibacter terrenus (assembly GCF_003432065.1). NCBI lineage: Bacteria > Pseudomonadati > Bacteroidota > Sphingobacteriia > Sphingobacteriales > Sphingobacteriaceae > Mucilaginibacter > Mucilaginibacter terrenus. Next base: position 775,697 of record NZ_QWDE01000002.1, read on the forward strand.
AGCTACGAAGCATTACGGCTGCTGGTAGTAGGACGCTTTTTGTTGGAGAATGATGTAATAAAGATCGCATTTAAATGTTTGGAAAAGGCTGAACAGCTGGCTGAACATCTGGAGCTTTTTAACTTAATAAATGAACTTTTGCTTTTAAAATTACAGTACGCACATCTGCCCGGTGCAGAGAATCTGGACGCATTGACTGCCCGCCTATTAGATAATCAGGCTCAAATGCAACGTGAAGCCAGGCTCAATATGGCTTATGCTTTTTTAAGGCAGCAACTGCAAGAGATACATTTAAAAGGAAAGGTTGTTAATCTTACAACCCTGATGTTGACAACGATCCGTAAATATCAAGTTTCCCGCCAGGACTTAATGACCTACAAAGCTATTTACCAGATTCTTTTCATCGCCAACGAATATGCTGCAATACAGCACAATTATGGGTTGATAGAGCGTTACATCAAGCGAACAGATTTGTTTATGCAGAGTAATACAGATACAAAACAGTCTTATGTATTTCATCATATATCCATCCTGTATTTCATGGCAAACTTTCATCTGCGGCAAAAAAGTTTTACAAAAAGTGTCCCGCTGCTGCAGGAAATGATGAGTTTGATGACAACGGATGGCCGTTATTATTCGTTGTTTTATTTACGCTATCAATTACTTTCCGCGCTTAACTTGTTCTTTACCGGTTTTTCTGATGATGCTGTAGCATTATTAAACAAGTCGATATCTGAGGTAAAGCATAGGTCGAAATTGGAAGATGTAGAAGACTTACGAGTTTGCCTCGCTATGTTTTTAGCTATGGTTGGCGACCGGACAAGTCTAAAGCAGATGGCTTTATTGACGCGCTCTGATGCCTGGTATGAGAAGAAAATGGGTATGCTGTGGACAATCCGGAAAAACCTGATGGAAATCTTAATTCAGGCACAGTTCTCTAACATCGAACTTTCGATGTCCCGGCTAAATAGCTTTCGGCGTCGTTATAAGAAATATTTGCTAAAAACATCCGAGGAGCGCGTACTGAAATTTCTTGCCCTGGTCGAAAAATACCTGCTAAAACCAGATGTTGTTTTTGAGAAGCCTTATAAAAATGCGGTTTTGAACCTCTTAAATAAACCAGAGAATAGCGATATTTTCACATTAAGCTTTATAGCGTGGTTAATAGCGCTATGGGAAAAAACAACAGCGTATGAGGTTGTACTGGCAATTATTCAGGACAACAAATATGCGGAGTAGAGGGATAAGAGTTTAATGGACTGGATCTATCAAGCTTTGGCAAAAAAAATAGGCAAATCAAGTTAAAACTCAATTTGCCTATTGTAGTAGCGGGGAGCAGGATCGAACTGCCGACCTTAGGGTTATGAATCCTACGCTCTAACCATCTGAGCTACCCCGCCAGGTTGATGGTCCGAAAAAGGTTTGCAAATATAGCAGAAATTCGTTTTCTTTAGAAAAAATGTTAACATTTACGCCCTGACTAGTTGCCAACTATAAACCCACAATGCCAGAAAAGAAAAAATTCAATATAGAATACGAGATAAAATCTTCTCCAAGGATACTTTATAGCTTCCTAAGCGAAGCTAACGGACTGAGCCAGTGGTTTGCTGATGATGTTACCGTTCGGGACCAAACTTACACCTTTACCTGGGACGACGAAAAGCAGGTTGCCAAGCTGATAGCCATTAAAGAAAATAAGCTGATACGTTTTAAGTGGGTAGATGATGAACCACAAACCTATTTCGAGATGGAGATTGTTCAGGATGAGCTTACCAATGATGTGGCCTTAAGCGTAACCGACTATGCGACTGAAGATACCCTTACTGAACGTAAACAGATTTGGGACAACCAGATAGATTACCTAATTAGCGTATTGGGCGCCTAACTCGGCTTAAAACTCTATTTTTGCGCTACTTGTACAATAAGCATACTTAATTATAGTTATGCTTACGCGAGTATTGCGCAATTTCAGGTAATGAAGAAAATACATCTTTTGCTGCTAAAATCATTTATAAGGCCCTTCGTGGTAACCTTAGTTATAGTGATGTTTGTGCTGCTGATGTTGTTTCTGTTCAAATACATCGATGATCTTATAGGCAAAGGTTTCCAGTGGTATATTATCCTGGAGCTGATGATGTATAACTCTGCCACCAATGTGGCAATGGCCCTGCCGCTCTCCGTACTGTTATCTTCTATCATGACGTATGGTAGCCTGGGCGAGAATTACGAGTTGGTGGCTATTAAGTCTGCCGGTATTTCACTTCGACGGGCCATGTACCCTATGATGGTTGTAGTTGTATTGTTAAGCATTGCCGCGTTCGCCTTTTCGGACTGGATGTTGCCACGTGCGAACTTGAAATACTACTCGCTATTATACGATGTACGCAAGCAGAAGTCGGGTAATTTGCTGCCTGAGAACGTGTTCAGCAATCGTTTCCCCGGGTATTCTATCAGGGTAAAGAAAAAAGACCCGGATGGCCAGACACTTTATGGAATTATGATATATGAGCGCGGCTTGCTGCAAATAAACCATATCGTCACCTTTGCTAAGTCAGGATTAATGTACCGCTCAAAAGATGATCTTTATCTTATTTTGAAACTAAAAGATGGAGTGAGATACGAGGAAAGGGAAAGCGAAAACCATTATTTCCAACGGCAAAAACTTACCCGTTTCAGGTTTAAAGAAACTGAGCAACGGTTTGATCTGTCCGAGTTTAACATAAAGAGGACTGATGAGAACGAGTTTAGAAGTGCATCAATGATGATGAATCTTAAGCAGATCAAACATTACGTGGATTCAGCCAGTCATACCGTAGATAGCACAGTTAATACAAACTTCCAGCTAATTAAACCATACTTTAAGTACTACACCATACCCACAAAACCTACAACTGAAGGCTTAAAGGCTGCTTCTGCCAATGTAAGTAAGCTAAATGGTTTTAACGATCAGTTGAATGCGCTAAATAACGCGGCAAGCGAAGTGCGGCAAGTGCAGGATATGTTGCGCAACCGTACCGACAATTATAAGGACGCAACTAAAAACATCCGAAGGTATATACTGGAGTATCAAAAGAAATTTACCCTTGGGGCTGCTTGCATTGTGTTGTTTTTAATAGGTGCCCCTCTTGGCGCCATTATCCGCAAAGGTGGGTTGGGTTTACCGGTTGTAGTTTCCGTGATCTTTTTTCTCATCTACTATATTATTGGTACAATAGGTGAAAAGTCGGCCAAGGAGGGCGACCTTTCGCCACTGGCAGGCTCGTGGATGGCTATTGCTGTACTCTTTCCCATCGGTATTTTCCTGACTTATAAAGCCGCTACTGACTCTGCTTTGTTTGACATGGATCTTTATAAACGCTTCTTTAAAAAGCTGCGTATCCGTAAAAGGCACGCCGTTTAACTTTACAAAATGCCGACCTTAATGCCGCAACTTACACGTAAATTTGTGTGTGCTGAAGGCTTATAGTTTTACAGCCTTACTAATTCTAACGAAATGCTTAACACCATACCCGAAGCTATAGAGGCTATTAAGGCCGGCCATACCATAATTGTTGTAGATGACGAGGACCGCGAGAATGAAGGTGACTTTCTTACGGCTGCGCGCAATGCCACGCCCGAAACTATAAACTTTATGGCACGCTACGGAAGAGGGCTTGTATGTGCGCCAATCACAAAGGAGCGTGCTAGGGAACTTGACCTTGAGCCTATGGTAAGCCGCAATACTACTTCGCATGAAACCAATTTTACCGTTTCTGTAGATTTGCTGGGACATGGTTGTACTACCGGTATATCCGCGACGGACCGCTCTAAAACCACGCTTGCGTTAATAGATCCATCTACGCGCCCTGAAGACTTAGGTCGTCCTGGCCACATTTTCCCGCTTATAGCAAAAGACGGCGGTGTGCTGCGCAGATCGGGTCACACCGAAGCTGCGATAGACCTTTCGGTGCTGGCAGGTTTTGAGCCGGCTGGTGTTATCTGCGAAATAATGCGTGAAGATGGCGAAATGGCGCGCCTGCCTGAGCTGTTGGTAATGGCCAAGGAGTTTGATCTGAAGATAATTTCTATAAAAGACCTTATTGCGTATCGTTTGGATACAGAGTCAATGGTACAGCGCGAGGTGTCTGTTAAAATGCCAACAGAGTGGGGCGACTTTAATATGGTAGCCTATACGCAGCTGGATACCGGCGAAAACCATTTAGCTTTAGTTAAAGGGGAGTGGCAGCCTGGCGAACCTGTGCTGGTGCGTGTACACAGCTCCTGCGTAACAGGCGATATATTTGGCTCCTGCCGGTGCGATTGCGGCCCTCAGCTGCACAAGGCAATGGAGATTATAAGCAAAGAAGGTAAGGGTGTCATTGTTTACATGAACCAGGAGGGACGCGGCATCGGGCTTATTAACAAGCTCAAAGCTTATCACCTACAGGAAAACGGGCTGGATACTGTAGAGGCCAATATTAAACTTGGCTTCGGCATGGATCAGCGGGATTATGGCATCGGCGCGCAAATACTCAGGAGCCTTGGGATCACCAAAATGCGATTACTTACCAATAACCCAAAGAAGCGTGCGGGATTGATAGGTTATGGCTTGGAAGTAGTAGAGAATATTCCTATTGAAATCGCATCAAACCCCCATAACGAGGCGTATTTAAGAACCAAGCGCGACAAAATGGATCACGCTATCATGCGCGAGCACTAATCCTCCGGATTGTCCTCATTATTCCTGTCATCAGAACCACCGCTTACCACTGGTGTTGTTGTGGTTGGGGGTACAGGTAACGGGTTTACCGGTGCTTGATTACGTCTGCTTTGCCTGAAGATATTTCGGATAAATTCACCGAAAGTGTCAAAATCACGCTGATAAACCAAACCTAAACCGTTTACATATTGCACATCCAATAATTGGTCATTTAATGTATTTAATGTGGTGCTGTTAAGCGCGCGATAAGAATATCGGGCTCTCAAGTTGCCATCTTTACGAATAAGGTATTGTATCTCAAAATCCTTATTAAGCGAGCGGAAATCAGCATCAAAAAAGCTGTTGCGGTTGTTGAAAATATTACTGTTACCAGTGTTGGAGTAGAAGCTCGCGTTGATCAAAAAACGTTCGTTGTCGAACCGAAGCCCTACACTGGCATCGCTCAGTCCGCGTATGTTAAGGTCAAGGTTTTTGATATTTGATTGTGATATAAGGTTATTTAGCTTATTGAAAGCAAATTCACTTACCGCTTCCTGGGCGGTACCTAACACCTGGTTAGTTATATTACTGCCCGTACCCGATGCAAAATTGCGCCGAACGATGATGCTAAGCGCCTGCTGGCTGCGATTAGCATTATCTGACAGATATGTACTTAATTCGTCTTTGATAGAGGGATCTACAGGGAAGTTAAAGCTAAAATCGATAGTAGGCTGAATAAGGGATTTGGTGATCAGCAGCTCTGCTTGTACCAACACCTGCTTCGGCCCATATGGCGATTGCAAGCCGGCAGCATTATATAATGGCGCAATGTCTGTACGTACCTCGTAAAGGGCTTTCAGGTTTATTTCCGCGTTATTTGGGCTGCCCGTCCACTTGATAGTACCACCCTGACTTACAGTAAAATTCTTGCTGATAAAGTCCTTGGCAGTAAACTCAAATTTACCTGACGTGATCAGGAAGTCGCCAAACATCTCAAAATCGCCAAGGCTGTTGATCTTCAGGTTGAGATTACGTGCCTGTCCTGAGCCTTCCAGCACGCCGTAGTCGGTACTAATCCGCACAATAGTCTTCTCATCAACTGAGAGGTCAAAATTCAGTGTAACACCGTTAAATCTGTTTATTTTTGTTACCTCTTTGCGGGTTGTGTCATTATGGTCCACAAAGCGAATGAAGTCATATTCTGCAGCTGTTGAAGACGTATTTAGGGGAATATTGAAGATAGTACCCGCTTCGGTACTTGCGGTAATATCAATCTTCATGTTATCAACCGGTCCGTTGAACTTGAAAGTGCCGGATCCGTAAGCGGTACCGTAATACAGGTGATTATCTTTAAAAGTAGTATTTAGCGCCAGCAGGTTTTTTGCCTGCAAAGTAATGTCAATATTAGGGTTTGATGGATTGGCCAGGTCTACTTTGCCGTTTGCCGTACCGGTACCGCCACGATTATCCTTTAACACCAAGCCGTCAACATTAATAATACTATTGTTTACTGTAAGCTTATGCTGTACGGTATAAGCAGTTTTTAGATAATCTACAGTTAACCCGGTGTTATTTAATGTAACATCTCCATTTAATTCCGGGTTAGATGGAGAGCCTGACATTTTAAGGTTTGCGGATACAGTTCCCTTCAGGTCTGAAACTAACCCTTTTACAAAGGGCTCAAAGATGATGGCTTCCGTGCCGTCCATCTTTATATCAAAGTCCAGGTTGTCGCCAGCCCCGTGCCCCATGGTATAAACACCGGCAATATTCAACGTCTCCAGGCCTTTATGTGTTATGTTAACCTTTACATCGGCTTGCTCGCGGGCATTGTCCAGCTTCGACTTTATATTCACGTCACCTACCAGGGTCTTATTCATGGTGAGCGAGTCGATGGTTAGATTGGCATCCATACCCGGCTTCTTCAATATCGATGTAACAACAACATCGCCGTTTAAGGCGCCTTTTAACAATATCCCCGATGGTTTGGTTAACTGATTCAACGTCGCCATATTGAACCTGTCGAAAGTTACTTTCAATTCATCGGCAGGATTATCAGATATAAAGCCGTTTATCTTAACTCTTTGTTCTCCATTGGAGAGTTCGAAACCTTGTACATGCGTTTTTCCGTCCAGCAATCGTATGCGCACCTGCTCCTGTATCTTCCAGTTCTGCCGTTCAAGCACCACATCAGAAGGCAGTAATTTTAATTTGGCTGTAGTATCCCTGCCAAACTCTACCAGGCCATAAAGGTCCAGCTGATTGGTCGCATCTTTATCAGATAGTTTCACGTTGAAGTTTAAACTGTCTTTCTTTAAAAAGTTGGCAATGCTTATATTCTTAATATATAGGCTATCAGTGAGGTCTACGCGGCTTAATGATACGTTGAGATTAAGCATATCATCGCTTGTGCTCTCATCAATAATAAAATCGTGAAACACGATCTTGCCATACTTAAAGGTTTTAACAAAGCCGTTCAGCGTAGCTGTTTTGTCATCAGAATTAAACTTGCCCACAAATGTGCCCTGTTCCGGAATTTTAAGATCCGGCATAAACATCGCCAGCGCAGGATCTGGGTTCTTAAGTGTTAAGTTAAAATCAAAATGCTGCGGTTTGGGCGTTGTGATATCTGTTTTGAGCGATGGTATATACTTCTTGGCAATAGTTTTAAAATAGGAGGGCAGCGTAGCCAGGTTAAAGCTACCCTTAATACTACCATCCGCCACGTCGGACTTTAAGGATATTGTACGGTCGTTACCTGCACCGCCAGCATTTATCGCTACCGTATCAACAGCGTAATTATTTCTCGGGTTTACTATTCTAATTTTGGTAAGTAAGATGCTCCCGTTTAAGTTCTCAAGGTTATTACCAGAAAAATTGGTGTTCATTTGAGTGGTAAACGTGATGGTATCTTTTAAAAGATGAAGCTTTTGAAGGCGGGCATTTTCAATGTTCCCAACAAAGTCATAAATCGGCAGCTTAGGATTTAAGTTGATGCCGCCGGCAATGTTAAGTTTGACATTCTTGTCGTTTATGGCAACTTTCCCCTTAGCTATCTTTTTGGCAAAGGTGCCGCTTGTGGTTAGGTTAGTGTAATTATACCCTTTATAGCCTATGTAAGCAACACGTGCATCTCCTTTAACAGAAAGAGTGCTTAGGTTGTCGCCGCTGCCTGTCAGGTTTCCTGATAAGGTAGTACGCCCTAGTGTACGGTCGTCAATAAGTTTGCCGACGTCAAAGTTAGTAGCCTTGAGTTTGCCGCTATAGCTTGGAATGCCTTTTTTGTTTATTTTCAGGTTAATATCAGGATCCAGCCTGCCTAGTGCTGTTTTAAATGTACCAAAGGCAACAAAATCGTTTTGCAAACCGGTAAAGCGTCCGTTAAAGTTAATGTTACCGAATTTGCCCACAATGGCCGGCGTTTTTGCGTTTGGTCTGCCTGTGAAATGGCTGTAGAGATAATCAAGGTCTCGCTTGTTTGTAGCAATCTGATCAAAATTTAATTGCAGAAAGGTATTATCCCAATCCGGTAATCCGGTCAGGTGAAAATCTCCTTTTATATAAGTTGCCTTTGCGGCTGTAACCGTAAGATTTTTAGCACGCAAGTTGTTTACCATCCCCCGAATTCGGCCGTCTACACCGAGTTCGAAGTTTATTTTTCCTAACGAACTGGTGAAATACCCAACGTCTTTTGACGACAAGTGCGACGACTTAAAATCTCCATCCATGGTCACTTTGTTTTCAAAATCGTCAAAATCATCAAAGCTTTTAAAACGCATATTGAAGTAATTCCGGACGTTTGAATTAGGTGTTAAAAGATTGAGGTCCTGCAGCAGCACCTGTGTTGTATCAATAGTAGCGTTCGCATTAAAGTTTCTAACAAAGAAACCGCTTTTTTCACGAAGCGTAAGACCGGTTACATTTGCTTTAAACAGGTGGTTTTTAACATCCATATTGCGCACCACTATACTAAAGCGGTTTACATCAATATCGTCGAAGTTCACGCCACTCATTACCGTATCACGCAGCTTGTTTTTATACCTGAAATGAAAGTTGTTTACCGCTATCTTGTCAAAGTTCAGCGACCACGGCTTACTTACTTTGGTGGTTTTCGTAGTATCACCACCCGAGTTGAAGTAGTCGAGTATAAACTTCAGATTGGTGGTACTGTCTTTTTGTTTTTTTAAATAAAAAGAGCCATTATCCAGCTGAATGGATTGAAAGTTGATCACGCGTTTTTTAAGGCTGTTGAAAACAGAAAATCCTGTTACCTCTACCGCTAACTTAGGGGTGCTTAAAAGCGTGTCGCGCTGTTTGTCCAGAATGTAGAAGCCTTCGAGCACTACAGATTTAAAAGGCACAAAGTAGAGGCTCTTAACTTCCACGGTGGTGTTAAGTTCCTTTGACATGTATTTGGCCGCTTTTTTAGCTGCCCATGTTTGTACCGGCTTGTATTGAATAACAATTAACACTGCGCTGACGAACAGCAGGAGTATCAAGACAATGCTAAGCGCTATTTTGAGTAGTTTTTTAATAACTTTGCGACTTGGGAAGTTCAGAAGTACAATTCAAAAAAGCTTGAACTGTTTTACTTCTTACTACATTTATTAATAAAGTGCCTGTAATATTAGCTATCGAATCTTCTTGTGATGAAACATCTGCATCTGTTTGCGTGAATGGTCAGATATTGAGCAATGTTATTGCCAATCAAACCATTCACGAAGCTTATGGAGGTGTTGTGCCTGAGCTTGCCTCCAGGGTTCATCAACAAAACATCGTACCCGCAGTACAACAAGCTTTATCTAACGCAAAAGTAAGCAAAAATGATATTGATGCAGTAGCTTTTACGCGTGGCCCTGGCCTTTTAGGTTCATTATTAGTTGGTGTATCATTTGCAAAAGCATTTGCGCTTGCCAGAAACTTGCCGTTAATAGAGGTAAATCACATGCAGGCGCACATTCTGGCACATTTTATTGCGGATAAAAAGCCGTCGTTTCCTTTTATGTGCCTTACCGTTTCGGGTGGGCATACACAGATCGTGCTTGTGAAAGACTACTTTGATATGGAGATAATTGGCCAAACCATGGATGACGCAGCAGGCGAAGCTATGGACAAAACCAGCAAGATACTTGGTTTGCCTTACCCGGGTGGCCCTTTAATAGATAAGAATGCCAGAAATGGTAATCCGGACGCCTACAAATTCCCTGAACCGCAAATACCCGGATTCGATTTTAGCTTCAGCGGGTTAAAGACATCTATACTATACTTTATACGGGATAATGTAGGCAAGAACCCGAACTTTGTACAGGAGAATATGAATGATATTTGCGCCTCGGTAGAGAAGCGCATCGCTACAATCCTTTTGAACAAACTTAAACGCGCGGCATTACAGTACAATATAAAAGAGCTTGCCCTTGCGGGTGGTGTGTCTGCAAACACAGGTTTACGACTAGGATTGCAGCAGTTATGTGCGGAGAACGGTTGGGGTTGCTTTATCCCTAAGTTTGAATACTGTACAGACAACGCAGCTATGATTGCTATTGCGGGGTACTATAAGTACCTAAAAAAAGATTTTGTAGGGCAGGATGTTGCACCAATGGCAAGAATGATATTTTAATTACAAGTAATTATGACCGCTTCCGCATTAATCTTTTGGGCAATATTTGTTCTTCCACTTATCGCATTTATGATCTGGCTGATGCGGCAGGACAAGCGCAGCGGTAAATTAGGCTTGATAGTTCTGCTGTTGCTGGTTGCCGGTGTAATAGTTTACATGTACCTGCACAAGCAGTTTGATACCAGCGCGGTAATTACGGAGTGAAGCAGTTCCATGTATTTCTGGAATGTGTAATTTCTTCTGTTTGCAAATAGATGGCCTCAAAAGACTTTTAGGGTGTTACCTTGTATATCATAGCAATTGTTCTTGCCCATAAAAGTTAAGTTGCAAAATGTTAATTGCGATGAAAGAATCAGTTGTTTTCGATGTAATGGAAAGTTCTATTACTTAAATGTAATGCTATTACTGCAAAGTAATGAATTTATAACAGCTGTTGTTTATTATCGTTAAATTTGTTGATTATTAGTCACTTATGCTGTTAATGGCAACTATTTATTGTAATTCTTTCAAAAGTAAAGATTGCTGTTGTTTTATAAGTTAAATAACTATACCTTTGCAGCCGCTTTGGCGATGTAGCCGAAGACGTTATTTTAATTCATGAACAACCCATTTATTGAACTGGGGATCCGTCATGATATTGTTAATGCCATCTCTGAGTTAGGATTTGAAAATCCTACACCAATCCAGGAACAGTCAATTCCGGTATTGTTAACAGGCAGCAACGATTTTGTCGGATTAGCCCAAACCGGGACCGGTAAAACAGCTGCTTTTGGACTGCCGCTATTAGAACTGCTCGATTTCGAAGAAAATCATCCGCAAGCTCTTGTTTTATGCCCAACTCGTGAACTTTGTTTACAAATCACGAACGACATTAACAACTACGCTAAAAAAATGAGCAACGTACATGTTGTTGCCGTTTATGGTGGTGCAAGCATAAGCGACCAGCTGCGTACTATACGCCGCGGTGTGCAAATTGTTGTTGCAACTCCAGGCCGTATGCTTGACATTATTAACCGTAAAGCGATAGACTTTTCGCAGGTTAAATATGTTGTGTTAGACGAGGCTGATGAAATGCTCAACATGGGCTTTCAAGAAGACATTGACAACATCCTGTCCACCACGCCCGAAGAGAAAAAAACCTGGCTCTTTTCGGCTACCATGCCTTCTGAAGTAAGGCGCATTGCAAAAAAGTACATGGACAACCCTTTTGAGTTGACCATGGGCGAAAAAAATACAGGTAATGCCAACATTGATCACGAATACTATGTAGTACGTGCCCGTGACAAGTACGCAGCATTTAAACGTATTGTTGATTTTAACCCCGAGATATTCGGTATAGTTTTCTGCCGTACCAAAATAGAAACGCAGGAAATTGCGGAAGCGCTTATTAAAGACGGCTACAATGCTGATTCTTTGCACGGCGACCTTTCTCAGCAACAGCGTGATAAGGTCATGAAACGCTACCGCGAGCGCAGCCTGCAATTGCTTATTGCAACTGACGTCGCCGCACGTGGTATAGACGTTAATGATGTTACACACGTTATTAACTACTCGTTACCTGACGAGATAGAGAACTACACCCACCGAAGCGGCCGTACGGCACGTGCAGGTAAAACAGGTGTATCTATCGCTATTATCAACAGCAAGGAACTTGGTAAGATACGCCAGATAGAGCGTGTTATTGGTAAAAAGTTTGTTAAAGCAGAGATACCGACAGGCTTTGATGTTTGTGAAAAACAGCTTTTTGCCTTAGTACATAAAGTACATAACGTAGAAGTTAACGAAAGCCAGATAGAGCAGTACATTCCACGTATAATGGATGAGTTTGCCGAATTGAGCAAAGAAGAAGTAATCAAACGCTTTGCTTCATTGGAATTCAATCGTTTCCTTGATTACTATAAGAACGCGCCAGACCTTAATGCCCCTGCTGACGACTTCCGTCGTGCTGAAGGTGCAAGAGGCGAAAGCTTTAACCGCGATGGCATGCGTTCAGAATATACACGCTTGTTCATCAATTTAGGTTCTGTTGATGAGTTTAACCGCGGCGATTTGCTGGGTTATATTTGCAACAACGCTAAAATAAGCGGCCGCACGGTTGGTAAGATAGATGTTAAAGGTGTTTACTCTTTCTTTGAAGTGAACAACGGCGATGTAGATCAGGTAATGAACAACTTTAAGAGCGTTGAGTTCAAAGGTCGTCCCGTTAGGATAGAGATATCCGGCGAAGGTGTTAGCACAAGCCGTAGTGGCGCTGGTGGTAACAGGCGCGAGGGTGGCTACCAAAAACGTGAGGGCGGATTTAACCGCGAAAGACGTGAAGGTGGCTCCCGTGAAAAAAGCTTCTCGGGTGGTAACACTGGTGGTGGTTTCCGCGACTTTAGTGGAAAGCGCCGCGAGGATAAACCCGAACGCCGCAGAAGGTCTTAATTTAGAAGTTTAGTTTAGTTTTCATAAGAGTTTCCGGAGTAGTTAACCGGAAACACAGTTTTAGTTTAGTTTTGTTTACAAAGCCTCTCGTCTGCCAAGCATTCGTGAGGCTTTTGTTTTATCTGGTAAATTCAAGTTTTGTAGAGTGAAATGCTAACTCTGCCATATTCATCCATTCACCGGAGAACTTAATTTGACGCAAGCACAAGTGTTGTTGTCATACATATGTGTGATAGGTTTTTAAAATAGGTTATCTAACAATAATTTATCATATTAGGTTGTAAAAAGTAGATAACTGTGGCAGTTTACAGGAGTTTGTTATTTTTAATACTAAACACGTTTCTGCTTGTGTGTTATGTTGGTTACCCAACATATTGCCAGGTACCGCTTATTGGATCCTTTAGTCCAATGAAAGGGCCGGTGGGCACAATTGTAAATATTAATGGAGTTAACTTTGGTAGTGCGCCTGTGGTTTATTTCGGTGCTACGCGTGCTGAAGTACTGTCTGCAAATAACTCTGCGTTATCTGTGGAAGTGCCTGCTGGGGCTACATTTCAGCCCCTGTCGGTATTAAATACAGCAAGCCATTTAACGGGATATTCAAAGTACCCCTACCATGTCACTTTTTCTTCTACTGGTAAGATAACTGCACTTAATTTTAATGGCCGGTTAGATATTCAAAGTGGAGAGGGTCCTACGTCGCTTGGTACAGCAGATCTCGACGGTGACGGCAAGGTTGATCTGGTAGTGGCGAATGGATTAAGTAACACGATCTCTATTTACCGGAACATCAGTGTTATGGGGACAATCAATGCCAATTCCTTTGCTCCGAAATTCGATATTCCAACAGGATTTTTACCCAATAACCTTGATATTGCCGATCTTGATGGGGACGGAAAACTAGATATTGTTGTTGCTAATTATGTAAGTAACACGTTAAGCATCTTTAAAAATCAAGCAGTTGCAAATGTTTTATCAGCGGCATCGTTTAAGCAGCGTGTAGATATACCAACAGCTATTTATCCATATGTAATTAAAATGGGTGATCTCGACTTAGATGGCAAACCTGACATAACAATTGCACATAGTTATGTAGGGGTTGCATTATCTATTATCAAAAACTCAAGCTCATATGATAATATAGCAGCAGCAGGATTTTCCACGACCTCTGAATTGGCTAGCGGTAACGGTTATTATTCCGTTGCTGTGGCTGATCTTAATAACAATAACAAGCCAGACATCATCTTAACAGACGTATTGAAGAACAATCTATCTATATTCGACAATATTGGTTCAAATAATTGGGGCTTAGATTTGTTTAATTCACCAAAGGTCTTTAACACACAGCCGACCCCATTGGTAGTGAATACCGGTGATATGGATGGAGATGGAAGAACAGATTTAATAACCTCTAACTTCGGGGACAACCTTGGCCCTAATCCTAAAAGCAGTTTCTTTCTGGGAATTTTGTTAAATAAAGATGCTGAAGGCGGTATATCGGCTAATAGTTTTGGTCCTGTTCAGAATTTTGAGACTGGTCGTATTCCGCAAGGGTCGGCAGTTGGCGATATTGATGGCGATGGGAAACTCGATGCAATAACAACTAATTACGACGAAAGTACTATATCTATATTGCATAACACATCAACAGTCGGCTCTTTATCTTTTGATCCACGGGTAGATCTTCCGGTCGGGATTAATCCACAATCAGTCAAGATAGTAGATTTGGATGGTGATGGCAAGGCTGATATTGTTACAACAAATAACTTAAGCAATACTATATCTATTTACCGCAATAATGCAGAGGAAAAGCTGACGCTGGATTTTCCGTTGTTAAAAAGTGTAGTTTACGGTGCCGCTGATTTTGACCCCGGAGCTGTCACTAACGGCCAGCAGAGTGCTATAATTTATACTATAGATAATCCAGCTGTAGCTGATATTACCAGTGATAAAAAAGTTAGGATCTTAAGTGTAGGACAAGTAACTATAACGGCTTCATTACCTCTTGATCCACTTATTGCTACCCCAAAACCCATTAAGCAAATTTTAGTTGTAATGCCTGCTCCATTACTAATTAAAGTGAATAACAGTTCACGACCATACGGTATAGAAAATCCTGACTTTAGTTTTTCGTACAAAGGTTTTGTTAACAACGAGACCGCTGATGTGATAGATACACGTAACATGTCTGTCTCTACAACGGCAAACAAGCAAAGTTTGCCAGGGCGCTATCCCTTAACTGTAAGCGGAGAGGCATTGTCACCGAATTACACTTTTAGTTATCAGAACGGAGATCTGATAATCAATAAGATTAAACAAACAATAAATTTTGATCTCCCGCCGAGCGCAACTGTAAATGAAAAAAAAATCGAGATCAACGCCACAGCAAGCTCTGGTCTTCCGGTTGCGGTTATAAGCCAGGCTGATGGGGTTGTAAGTGTTAGCGGGAACACTGCAAATATTTTTCAAGTGGGGAAAGCCTTATTAATTGCAACACAAGCCGGTAACGACATTTATGAACCTGTAAGTGAAGCTAAAGAGATTTTGATATTACCTGCTGAAGTTATTATCAGTTCAAATACGTTTACACCTAACAACGACGGAATCAATGATTATTGGAACTTGGAGGGTTTGGAATTTGATTATAAAAGCACAGTAGGTGTATATAACCGACTGGGCAAGGTTGTTTTTCAAAGCAGAGGTTATGCTAAACCGTTTGATGGTAGCTATAACGGAAAGAAACTGCCGGCAGGTGTTTATTATTACGTAATAACTTTTACGGATGGCAGAAAGCCACTATCGGGGAATGTTACTATCATTTATTGATATCGAGTAAACTCAACTGTAACAGAATCTGGAAACAACAAGTTCAAGTTCTTTTCGTCGGCTTTTTCAATTACAAACCTGGTGTAAGGCTGGTTACCCTCGAAGGATGTGAAGATAGTATCGCCTTTAACAAAGTAATCTTCCGGAACGGGAGATTCATTATCCAGCGTGAATTGCTTATCGGTAATCTTCAAGGTGGTTGTTCCATCTTTAGATTTCCAATCACCTTTTATTTTAGACGTAGAATCGTTCTTATGGCACGCTGCCATGAGCAACACAATTGCACAGGCAATGTGGATGAAAGTGAGTGCGAAGGTCTTCATAGGTAATTAAAAAGTACGGAGGCACCTGAGTGCCTCCGTAAAATATTAAGGTTTGCTTATAAGTGCAGACTCTTTTACATAAACATGGCCGCCTTTTTTACTTACGTAATAATAGCGCGATTTTCCGTCAACATAAACTGTTTGTCCGCCGGGAGCAACTTTGTCTTTAACTTTTTGGTCGGCAACGGCAGATGCTCCCTTTGAGGTTACTTCAGCAGTTTTGTTACCTACCTTACTGGCTGTTTTCTTGGTAGCATGCCAGCCTTTTTTTGCTGTGCTGCCAACTTTCTGGCCAAGAGTGGTGTCTTTGTGTGTTTGTGCAAAGGTGGTTGATGCGGCAAATAAACCAGCCGCAAACAGGGCTGTGGTGAATATACGTTTCATGGTAGTTTTATTAAGTTACTTAGCTATTAACTCAATTTTTCTGCCAGTTTACGCATTTCTGCCGCTGGTGAGCTTTTTTTATATAAAATGGCATAAACCGCTTCGCAGATGGGCATAGGAACGTTGTATTGTAAGTTCACCTGCTGTAGGCAATTTACTGCATAATATCCTTCCGCAATCATATTCATCTCCAACTGGGCCGACTTCACCGTATAACCTTTTCCTACCATATTGCCAAAAGTGCGGTTACGGCTAAACTGTGAATAAGCAGTTACCAGCAGGTCACCTAGGTAGGCAGATTCTTTAATGTCTCGATCAATAGGATGTACAGCATCTACAAAACGCTCCAACTCACGTATCGCGTTTGATATCAATACCGACTGGAAGTTGTCGCCGTAGCCAACGCCGTGGCAAATACCACTGGCAATAGCATAGATGTTTTTAAGTACTGCGCCGTACTCGGTGCCGTATATGTCGTCGGACACAATGGTCTTAATGTACCTGGTGTTTAGCATGCTGGCAAACTCTGTTGCAAGCGCAGTATCCTGGGAAGCAATTGTAAGATACGATAACTTTTCCAGCGCAACTTCCTCTGCATGGCATGGCCCGCTGATAACCATAAAATCGTCGAACGATACCCTATATTTTTCGTTCATGAACTCACCGATGATCTGATTTTCATCGGGTACTATGCCTTTTACTGCCGAAACAACCTTTTTACCTTCAAAATCTTCCGGAGTTATACCTGTAAGTGCCTCTTTAAGGAAGGCGGCCGGTACGTTTAATAAGATGCAGTCTGACTGGTTGATTAGCTGTTTAAGATCGCAGGAGATGTTTTCTTTTGGAACTTTTATTTCTACAGAACTTAGATAATTTGGATTATGTCCAAAATTTATGATGTGCTCGGCGGCCTGCGCGTTGCGCATCCACCAAAATATCTCCTTTTCTACCGTGTTATCGGTAAGCATTTTGATGTTGGCTGTAGCCCAGCTGCCACCGCCTACTATAGTTATCTTGTTGATTTGCTTTAGCATTAATAGTACAAAGTAATAGCGGGCACATTGGTTTGCCAGCCACAACAAATTAATGAATTATAAAGCACAATTACAGCTACCTGAATTACAAAGTAAAATTGAGGCTCAAACAGCTGTAAAACAAAGAAGGGCAATGGAATCTCCATTGCCCTTCCTGCGTGTTGTATACGGGATTAATCCTTTTTACCTTCGGTATTAAACAGTTTAGATTTGTCTACTTTCTCAACTACTTCTCCGTCTTTAAGCGTTTTGGAGATAGCAGCAAATGGTGCCGATACTACTTCTTCGCCGCCCTTTAGGCCGCTTAGTATTTGTATGTTGGTATCGTCCTGTATGCCGGTAGTTACCTGTACCTGTTTCACTTTGTTGCCTTTGTCAAGCACAAATACATATTCTTTGGCGATAGGTGTACTTGCGGTACGTTTATTATCATCCTTGTTATTGTCTGGTTTAGTTTCAGCTTTCTTTTCGTCGCGGGTAGTAACTGATTGTATAGGAACGGCTAAGCTTCTTACGTGATTGGTTTGTATATCCACAGTTGCAGTCAATCCCGGGCGGAAGGGAGAGTGGTTGGCAGCATTCTTTTTCAATAGATCAATGTATGACTGCGCAGTTATTCTCACCTTAACGGTGAAGTTGGTAACCTGGTCGGCGTTGGTGCCAACTACGTTTGCCGAGCTGCCTATCTCTATAACTTTGCCTTCAAATTTCTTACCCAGGAAAGCGTCTATCTCTATTTGAGCAGGGTTGCCTGTGTTAATACGGTTGATGTCGTTCTCGTTCACATCAACATTTACGTCGATGTTATTCAGGTCGGATAAGGTCATGATCTCGGTACCGGCAAATTGCTGTGTACCCAATACGCGTTCGCCTTTCTCGATAGAAAGTTTGGAGATAACGCCGTCAACCGGAGCGTATATAGTGGTTTTTGCCAGGTTATCCTGCGCTTCTTTAACAGACGCAGATGATTGCTCCAATCCGAATTTAGAGCCAACTACGTTTTGCCTTGCTGCTTCAAGAGAAGCTTTGGCACTTTCGTAGTTTGCCTTAGCCTGTTCAAACTCGGCAGTGGTAAGCACTTTATTTTTGTAAAGCTCCTGACTGCGTTTGAAAATAGAAGCCTGGTTGGTGAAAGTAGCTTCGGATTGCTTTAACATTTGCGCAGAATTACCAACGCTCGCTTTTTGGGTATTGTATGATGCCACTGCACGCTCGTAGCCGGATTTTAAGATGTCCGGGCGGATACGGCAAAGCAGCTGTCCCTTTTTAACCACGTCGCCTTCCTTTACAGGTAACTCAACAACCTCGCCGCTTACCTCGGGGCTTATTTTAACTTCCAGGTGGGGCTTAATTTTGCCGCTGGCAGATACGTTCTCGTTAATGTCGCGTGTTTCGGCCTTTTCTACGGCTACCTGCGTCAGTTTAGGTTTGCCAATTACACCGGCAGCCTTAAGTACAAAAAGCAGTACGATAACACCGCCAATGCTAAAAAGGATATATTTAGTAGTCTTTCCCATGATACTTAATTTCAGGAGTTTATTAGTTAATTTATAGTGTTATAGGGTTGCCAAGGTAATAATCTATCACTTTACTTCTGAACACCACTTCGTAACGGGCATTGATCAGGTCGAACTGTGATTTGTTAAGGTTGGTTAATGATGTGTTATAGTCAAGCGAGTTCACCAGGCCTACGTTAAAGCGTTGTTGTACGGTGTTAAACGCATCTTTATTTGCCTGGTAGGTTTGTGTTGTGCTAACCAGTCTTTTCTCTGCGGCACGCAGGTCATACACTGCCTGGATGATTATTTTGCTCAGGTTGTTTTTAGCAATTTGGGTGTTTACAGCCGCATTCTCGTAATTGATTTTTGCTTTGCGAACATTCGTACGGGTTTGGAAACGGCTGAAAATCGGTATTTGCAAGCTAATCCCTACTGACTGATAAAAGTTATCGCTAATTTGACGGAAAAAAGGATATTTACCTTGTATCTGATCGAATCCTGGAACCGTCACCGCCTGATTATTAGGTTGTACAAATCCCACGGTATCTGTTCTGCCGTTTGGCACAACGCCACCAAATAGCCTTCGCGCATCAGAAAAGTTAGAACCCGCTGATCCAAACAAGGCCAAGCTTGGATAATAGCCTCCTTTGACTATCTTGATATATTGCTCGGCAGCAAGTTGTCGCGTTTGGGCAAGTTTTACATCCGGATTTATCTCGAGCGCACTTTTTAGCAGGTCGGCCTCGTTGTAAACCGTTTTAATATCGTTTAATTTGCTGATGTCGGGCTTCTCTACCGTGATTTCTTCCAGTGGGTTCATTTCCATGTACTGTTTTAATATCAGTACCGAAAGGTCTAGTTGGTTTTGCGCATTGGTAAGGTTAAGCTCATTGGTAGATTGCTGCGCTTTCGCCTGCGACAGATCGGCCAGCGTTTGGTTACCTGCGTCATATTGTTTTTGCGCCCTGTCAAGCGCCAGTTTAGATATTTCTATCTGTTGTTTAGCAGCTGTAACCAGGTCCTGATTGGTTAAGATGGTCAGGTACTGAGTAACCACGCTCAATATCAAGTCGTTCTTGATCTTGGCAGTGTTGCTTTTATCTACATCTACCAAAATACGATTCTGAATAATCTGATTTCTTAGTTGCCCGCCTTGAAACAGTATAACCTGGCCATTCACGCTGCCATTAACGGTAAGTGTCTTTTGGTTGGCAAATTGATTAGTAGATGGGTCGAGGTAACGCCCGAAATTGTAAGATGCCTGCGGGCCGGCGCTAAAAGCGGGCAACCGGTTGTATTTAGATTGCTTGTAATCTTCGGTGCTCAGCGCCTCGGTAAATTGAGCTTGTTTAATGGTGAGGTTGCGGTCCAATGCGCGGTCAACAGCCTTTTGCAGGGTAATAACCTCCTGGGCATTGGCTTTAATGTTTACCGTGGCAAGTAAAACTAAGCAGGCAATGGTTACTTTTGCGGGTAAGTATTTTAGTTTCATAATTAGTGGCGTACGATAATAAGTAAAAGATATTTGCCTTTGCATATATCTTTGTTAGCGGACCAGATCATTTCAAACTGCAGAAATGTACCTTATAAAAACTCCCGGGCTGCTTAAAAAGCTTTATCCCTCACTTATTTGGGACGTTAAACCGGCTGCCCGTTCTATTTTTTTGACGTTTGACGACGGCCCTATACCCATTGTTACACCGTTCGTATTAAAAAATTTAGAAGCCTATAAAGCTAAGGCTACTTTCTTTTGTATTGGCGATAATGTTACCCGCCACCCTGACGTATATAATGAGGTAAAAAATGCCGGCCACGCCATAGGTAACCACACTTACAATCACTTGCGTGGTTGGGATACGGATAGTGAAACCTACCTCGATAATTTTTTAAAGGCTGACTATTTGATGCAGTCTGCTCTTTTCCGTCCACCCTATGGCCGCATTAAACGGGAGCAAATAAAAATGCTTCGCGACAGCCGCCCGGGACTAAAAATAATTATGTGGGATGTGTTAAGCGGGGATTTTGATACCAACCTCGACCCGGAGGAATGCCTGCGTAAGGTAATCAAGTATACGAAACCAGGTTCTATTATTGTTTTTCACGATAGCTTAAAGGCTTTCAAGCGGCTGGAATATGTATTACCCCGGGCGTTGGAGTATTGGAGCAAAGCAGGTTATAACTTTGAAGCACTAACTTTATAACGGAAGTACAAAAGAACGGAACTGATCGGCGGCAGATATTTCTTATCTTACATTATGTTTAAATCTTCAAAAATCGTGTTACTAGTAGCCTGCATACTGTTAAGTTTTGGTGCAAAGGCGCAAAACACAGCTGCAGATACCGCCCGCATTATCACCTTTAAAATAAACATTTCGCAGCTTAAGCGCGAGCGCACTATAAGGGTTTACCTGCCTGCCGGGTACGCGTCATCAAAAAAGAAGTACCCTGTTATTTATATGCATGACGGGCAAAATCTTTTTAGCGATGTTAAGGCACCTTATGGTAATTGGTATATTGATTCTGCAATGAAAGCTGTGCCTGCCAGTAAGCAGTCTATAATAGTAGGCATATACCATGGAGATAAATATCGCATAACTGAGTACAGCCCATACGACAGCAAATACGGCAAGGCTGAGGGTGACGCCTACCTGGAATTTATGGTAAAAACGCTGAAGCCGCATATAGATAGCCTGTACCGCACTCTTACGGGCGTTAAGCATACCGCTATTATTGGCAGCTCTATGGGCGGATTGATATCTATGTACGCTATTATTAAGTATCCGGGTGTGTTTGGTACTGCCGGGGTGTTGTCGCCTTCATTTTGGCTTAATCCACGAATATATCAGGTAGCGGCCGGGGTAAACAAGAAAGCAAAAATCTTTTTGTCTTGTGGCGATCAGGAGGGCAATGAGGTGGCAGATGTAATGAAGATGGACACTGTATTACTTGCCGGCGGTTTAACTCGCATTAATGTGCCTGCGCCGTTGATAATAAAAGGCGCCAAGCACAACGAAGCACAATGGCAACAGGTTTTTGTAAAGTTTTACGCCTGGCTAATGCATTAAGCAGCTGTTGTATGTAACATTTAAGGCAATTGCCTGTTCATCAATCATAAACCATCTTAAACTTACGGATATGAGGAACAGGATTACGCTTGCCCTGATGGCTGCCGTGATGCTTTTTAATGCATGCGGGAAAACTTCTGATGAAAGTACCGGCGGCAACCCGCCCGCCGATGCAAAACTCACCGATGTTGTACTAACGCAAAACCTTACGTTCCCCTGGGAAATACTCTGGGGGCCGGATAATAAACTGTGGATAACCGAACGTGGCGGCAAAATAAGCAGGGTAGACCCGGCAAGCGGTACTATTACGCCGTTAGCCACACTGCCTGATGTAGTGTCGCAGGGCGAAGGCGGCTTGCTGGGAATGGTGTTGCACCCTGATTTTAGCGCGACGCCCGAAGTGTTTGTTGCCTATAATTATAACAAAGGAGGAGCTTACACCAAAAAGATTGTGAAGTTCACCTATAATGGTACCACGCTGGTTAACCCCGTGGTGCTGCTGGACAATATACCTGCTGCCGGTATACACAACGGAACCCGCCTTGCGATATCTCCTGATAAAAAGCTGTACATTACCAGTGGCGATGCTTCTGTATCGTCCCGGGCGCAGGACCAGACGAATATGGCAGGTAAAATACAGCGGATTAATTTAGACGGCACGATACCGGCGGATAACCCTATTGCTGGTAGCGCGTTGTGGTCCTTTGGTCACCGCAACCCGCAGGGGTTGGTGTTTGTTGGCGACAGGCTCTATAGCTCTGAACATGGTAACACTACTGACGACGAGATAAACATTATCCAGAAAGGCCGTAATTTTGGCTGGCCGAATGTAGAGGGATTTTGTAGCACCAGCGCTGAGCAGGGATTTTGCTCGGTAAACAACGTTGCCGAACCTGTTTATGCCTGGACGCCAACCATAGCTCCCTCCGGAATAGATTATTATAACAACGATGCTATACCGCAGTGGAAGAACTCGCTGCTGCTTGCTGTACTTAAAGATTCGGAACTGCTGCAGCTAAAGCTAAGTGCCGATGGCAGCAAAGTGGAGGCGGTGAATACCTTTTATAAGGGTACTTACGGCCGGATGCGCGATGTAGCTATAAGCCCGGCAGGGGACGTTTACATTATCACCAGCACCGGCAATAACGACAAGATAATAAAGGTAACCAGAACCCCCTAACCCCCTAACCCCCTAAAGGGGGGGGGACTTTAGTTAGCTAAGTAAATGTTAGTTTATTTAGTTCCCCTTCAGGGGGCTAGGGGGCGTTTATTTAGAACATATCCAAATAAGAATTGTACAAACCCCTGACTGTGAATAAATGTTATAATTTGTAAATTCGCGGCTGACCGCCGGAATGGCTGGCCAACCTCTTTTTCACCACTAAAAAAATCAAACAATATGGCTTTTGATTTAGATATGATCAAAAAGGTTTATGATCGCTACAGCACCCGCGTGGATGCTGCCCGTAAAGCGACCGGTAAACCACTTACGTTAACTGAGAAAATACTATATGCCCACCTTTCTGAAGGTGATGCATCCAAAGCTTTTGAACGCGGTACCGACTACGTAGATTTTGCACCGGACCGTGTAGCTATGCAGGATGCAACAGCGCAAATGGCTTTACTGCAGTTTATGCAGGCAGGCCGCCCGCAGGTTGCTGTTCCGTCTACCGTACATTGCGATCACCTTATACAAGCTAAAGTTGGTGCCGACGCCGACTTAAGCACTGCTAAAGACATCAACAAAGAAGTTTACGATTTCCTTTCTTCTGTATCTGACAAATACGGCATTGGTTTCTGGAAAGCCGGTGCAGGTATCATCCACCAGGTAGTGTTAGAGAACTACGCTTTCCCTGGTGGTATGATGATAGGTACCGACTCGCACACGCCTAACGCGGGTGGTTTGGGTATGGTTGCTATCGGCGTTGGCGGTGCCGATGCCTGCGACGTTATGGCCGGCTTACCTTGGGAGCTAAAGTTCCCTAAATTGCTTGGCGTAAAACTTACCGGTAAATTATCCGGCTGGAGCTCTGCTAAAGACGTTATCCTGCGTGTTGCCGGTATACTTACCGTAAAAGGTGGTACAGGCTTTATAGTAGAATACTTTGGCGAAGGTGCACGTTCTATGTCAGCTACTGGTAAAGCTACCATTTGTAACATGGGTGCAGAAATTGGCGCTACCACTTCGATATTTGGTTACGACCAAAAAGCTGCCGACTACCTGAAAGGTACCAAGCGTGCTGAGATAGCTGAAATGGCTGATGCAATTGCAGAACACCTGACCGGTGACGAAGAAGTTTACGCTAACCCTAACCAATACTTTGACCAGGTAATTGAAATTAACCTGAGCGAACTGGAGCCACACATCAATGGTCCGTTCACACCGGATTTGGCCTGGCCGATCTCTAAATTTGCTACGGCGGTTAGAGAAAACAACTGGCCTACTGAGCTGGAAGTTGGACTGATTGGATCATGTACCAACTCCTCTTACGAAGACATTACCCGTTCTGCATCTGTTGCGCAGCAGGCTATTGATAAACACCTGCAAACCAAAGCGGAATTTACGGTAACACCAGGTTCAGAACTGGTACGGTATACGGTAGAACGCGATGGTTACCTGGGTACATTTGAAGCCATGGGCGGTGTTGTGTTAGCTAACGCTTGCGGACCTTGTATTGGCCAATGGGCACGTCACACAGACGATCCTACACGCAGGAACTCTATTATTACTTCCTTTAACCGCAACTTTGCTAAGCGCCAGGACGGTAACCCAAACACACACGCGTTTGTGGCATCACCGGAAATTGTTACAGCTATGGCTATTGCAGGCGACCTTACCTTTAATCCGCTTACCGATACCCTGACCAATAAAGATGGCGAGCAGGTGAAACTGGATGAGCCAATGGGTATAGAAATGCCGGTAAGAGGTTATGCGGTTGAAGATGCAGGTTACCAGGCACCAGCCGAGGACGGCAGTGCAGTAGAGGTAATTGTAAGCCCTACATCGGCACGTTTGCAATTGCTTGATCCGTTTGCTGCTTGGGAAGGTACCGACCTTACAGGCCTTAAATTGCTTATTAAAGCTAAAGGTAAATGTACTACTGACCACATCTCTATGGCAGGCCCATGGTTGAAGTTCCGTGGCCACCTGGACAACATATCTAACAATATGCTGATAGGTGCCATAAACTACTTTAACCTGAATGCTGACAGCGTTAAGAACCAGCTTACCGGTGAGTACGGCCCTGTGCCTGCTACCCAGCGCGATTACAAGGCGCACGGTATAGGTTCGGTTGTAGTGGGTGACGAGAACTACGGCGAAGGCTCATCACGCGAGCACGCTGCAATGGAACCACGCCACCTGGGTGTACGTGCCATACTGGTAAAATCATTTGCCCGTATACACGAAACCAACCTGAAGAAACAAGGTATGCTGGCCATTACTTTTGCAGATAGCAACGACTACGATAAGATATTGGAAGACGATACCTTTGATATAGTAGGTTTAACAACTTTTGCACCGGGCCAGCAGCTGACCGTTGTGCTGCACCACGCTGATGGTACAACCGACCAATTCCAGGTGAACCACACTTACAATGCACAGCAGATAGAGTGGTTTAAAGCAGGCGGGGCGCTTAATATCATCCGCAGGCAAATGGTGTCTTAATAAGCCGGAAACGCTATAAGTAAAAGTCCCGTTGTGTGATAAACGCAACGGGACTTTTTATTTTGAAAGCAATGATGTGCTGCTGCTTTAAACATTTCGAAGTGTTTCGGTCTGACTGTTTCGCTTTCTGAACTAAAGTTCGACTTTTATCATAACGTATTGACAAACAATGTTTTGATATTTTTGTGTGTATTAGTAATGCTGTTTCGCTTTGTTTCGCTCTAAATTGTAATGATTTAACTGTTAGATGATTATAGTTTTTAAGTGTTTCGGGTGTTTCGCTTCTGCTAACTGAAACAGTTTAGTAAACCTATTCACCTTTAAATTTCAGGCCTACAATTTTCCGAGCCTCATCTATCATCGAGATCATACCGCGAGACATTTGGTGAGGTATAATCGGGCTCTCCAACTCACCCGCGCGAAAAAGATCGGCAAAGTGCTGTATCTCGTAGTTTAGTCCTCCATGGGTAAACGGCTCATCGATAACAACTGTACGGCCATCAAGATAGTTGATGGTCGCTTTTGCAGGATTCCACCAATTTTTGTGAATAGTGATGTGGCCCAGGGTGCCGCATATTAGCGCATCGCCCTTGCCATGCAAGTCAAAACCGGTGTAAAATTGCCCATAGCCGTGCTCGTGCCTGGTTTGAAAAATGCCGAACATATCTATCTCCATACCGCTGAAGCGGCCCATCGCCTGCACTTCATGAGTCGCACCAAGCCAATCCAACCCGAGGAAAGCTTCATATATGCCGATACCCATGAGGCTGCCACCGGCAAGCTCATAACTGAAGTTAGGATGGTCACGCGGAATGTCTGCAACTGATGAGCCTGCCCGTACATAGCCAACCGGCCCTATAGGGTCTTGTTGAATGTACTCCTTCAGCTTGGTATACAGCGGGTAGAAGGGTGGCTTCATGCCTTCCATAAACAGCAGTTTCTTTCCGCGGGCAACAGCAAGCACGGTGTCTAACTGGGGCAGGTTTACGGTTGCAGGTTTTTCGCAGAGTACAGGTTTACCGGCGTTAAAGGCTTGGATGCAATAATCTGCATGGCTATTCGGGAGGGTAGCAATGTAAACCGCGTCGATATCACTTGCCAGCAACTCCTGTGCAGTACTGCAAGCCTTACCGCCGTATTGCGCTACAAAAGCGTCAACGGTTTCTGCCCTGCGGGACCATGATGCCGTAAGCTGCATGTCCTGCAAAGCACTTAATCCTTGCATAAAGCGATGCGCAATGCGCCCGCAACCAATAATACCCCACTTCATATTAACTGTACCATTCTAAAATATAAAACTAAAAAGAAGCCCTGAGTTGTTTAACTCAGGGCTTCAAATTTCCTACATCCATGACTATTGGTATTGGATGTAAATTGGATATGGCTTGTAGCGCGATAACACTTCTTCCGGTGTAAGCATGTGGTGCGGCGCTTTTTTAATGTCGTTTTTGTAGAACAATTTAAAACCTGTGAACTGTACAGGCTCCTGGTTGATGAAGTAGCGGTAAGTGCCGGTCTTCAGGTCTGGTTCGCCCCAGCCATCCATATCCATAACCACCTGTACTTCGGGGCGCAGCTTGATGTTCTTGTAGTTGGTTACCATCTTTTTAGTAAAGCGGTGTACTACCAAGATCTTTGGCGGTAAGCCATTCTTCCTTACAATATTCGCCAAATAGTTAGATACATAGTTAACGTCGGCTGCATCGTAAGTGCCTATTTTTCTACCAGGCTTGCTGCCATCTTTCATAGAGAACTCAGGGTCCATGCCAAAATGTACCTGCGGCATTTTAAGATATTTTTCAAATAAAGGTAATTCTGCCTGTATGTTGCTTAAGGCCACCTGCACATCCAAAAACACAATTGCATGAGCTTTTTTAGCAAGCACCAATACGCTGTCTATCTGTTTAAACGGCATACGATAACGGAATTTTCCATCCTTACCCCCGTCGCCTTGTGCAACTACAGCGATGTAGTGCAGGGCAGGCTGTACAGGTGTTTTAGGATCGGCTTTCTCCCAGTGTTTTACTTCGCCTTTTAATTTAGCGAGCATTTCGTTAGGCGGAAGCTCTCCCAAAATACCCATCTTTTTAGAGTATAGGTTACCGTAAAACGCAACTACACGTTTGTATGGCAAAATAGCACCACCTAGTGGATAAGGTGCGCCCTTTACCGGCCAACGGCCTGATGTATCGCCATGAGCGTTGAATTTTAATAAGGAATCATACTGAGCCTTATCTGTTGGCGGGTAACTTGATTTTACCACACCAAGGGTGTCCGGCTGGTCTTCGTCTTTCTTGGCGGTGGTATCACCGGGTTTTTTTGCATCGGCTTTTTTGCCTGTGTCTGATGTGCAATTAGTGAAGAAAACGGCTGTGCAGAGCACAAAAAGGGCAGGAAAAAGCGCGCGGTTGAATTTCATAGGTAAGGTAAAGTTGCTTAAGTTGAGGTATTAATAACCCGGTATGTTTTTCTGTTTAGCTAAATATTATTCTTGTAAAGATATAAATTGACCCGACTATCATGCCTTATTTTTATAAAATTTACCAAACACGCCTAGCGGTAATTTAGGGCCGGCAGTGGCTTGCAGGTACAGTTCACCAATCTCCAGGTTTTCCACTTTCGGGAATGCGCTTTTAATCAGGTTTTCTATGATCACACAGGAGAAACCCAGCGAATAAGTGTTCAGTATTAAAAAATGTTCCTCAGGATCCAACAGTTGGATCACGTCGTGGATCATCTCGTTTATGTTATCTTCCAGCTTCCACTTTTCACCGTTAGGGCCATTGCCGTAAGCGGGTGGGTCAAGTATGATGCCGTTGTATTTTTTGCCGCGTTTTACTTCGCGCTTTACAAACTTTAAAGCATCCTCCACCATCCAGCGGATATCTTTTAAACCACTTATCTCCTGGTTTTCGTTTGCCCAGGTGACTACTTGTTTAATTGAATCTACGTGTGTGGTTTCGGCTCCCGCGGCATTTGCTATTAATGAAGCACCACCTGTATAGGCAAACAAGTTAAGCACCTTTGGAGCAGGCGTTTTAAACTTCTTTATGTTGCCTGATATATAATCCCAGTTAACTGCTTGCTCAGGGAAAATACCTACGTGTTTAAACGAGGTGAGGCCCAACCGGAATTTTATAGCTGCATCTTTATTTTTGTATTCGATGTGCCAGCGGTCAGGCGTTTGCGGACTTTTCTTCAACCATTCGCCTGACGTTGCAGAACGACCTTTGAACTTAATATGGTGCAGCTTTTGCCATTCAGCTTCGCTTAAGGCTTTACTCCAAACAGCTTGTGGTTCTGGTCGTATGAGTATAGTGTTACCAAACCGCTCCAGCTTTTCAAAATCGCCGCAATCTATAAGTTCGTAATCTTTCCAGTGGGTTGGTGTAAGGAGTTGGATCATTGTTCAGTTTGCAGTTGCCATTTGCCGTTACGCTTTTGGCTCATTTAAAATGCAAATATAGCTAATCTTATATGATGCCTGTTGTAAACTGTATACCGCAAGTTTGATGCTATAGCTTACTTTTTGCAGCTTGCATAAACTTACTGGCGAATACAAAATCATTAAGCTCCTGGTTATCTGTTTTAGATATTTCCTGGTTGCTGCCTTCCCACCATTTTTGGCCCTGATGCAAAAAGATGATATGATCACCAATACCCATCACCGAGTTCATATCATGCGTAACCACAACGGTTGTCATGTTATATTCGGTGGTAAGATCGTTTATCAAGTCGTCGATTAAAATAGAGGTCTTTGGATCGAGGCCCGAGTTGGGTTCATCCACAAACAGGTATTTAGGTTGCATGGATATTGCCCGGGCTATACCTACACGCTTTTTCATACCGCCGGAAAGTTCCGCCGGAAAAAGTTTGTTCTTGTCCTTCAGGTTTACGCGTTCAAGGCAAAAGTTAGCCCTGTCGCGCTTTTCCGCTGCTGATTGGTTTGTGAAAAGATTAAGTGGGAACATGATGTTCTCCTCAACGGTCATGGAATCAAACAGTGCCGAGTTCTGGAAGAGCATGCCAATCTGGGTGCGTATAGGTACACGCTGCTCAAAGTCCATCTCGGTAAAGTTCTCGTCTTCAAAAAACACCTGTCCTTTAGTAGGTTCGTGCAGTCCAACGATGCATTTTAAAAGGGTTGTTTTACCTGACCCTGAACCACCTATAATAAGGTTGTTTTTCCCGGTGTGAAATGTGGCACTGATACCTTTAAGCACATCGTTATCACCAAAGGTTTTGTAAATGTCTTTTACTTCTATCATAACATTAATCGGGTGATCATTAAATCGGCAAATAAAACCATAACACAACTATAAACCACACCCCTTGTAGCCGACTGACCAACTTCAAGTGCGCCGCCGGAGGTATAAAAACCCTGGTACGCACATATAGAGGATATAATGAAGCCGAAAGAAAAGGATTTAACAAGCGCAACCTGGATAGTAACCGGATCAAAACCATCATGTAAGCCCATAACAAATTCTGCGGGAGCAATATCGCCGCTGAACACACAAGCAAGATAACCTCCCATCATTCCTAACACAATAGAAAGCACTACAAGCACGGGAAACATTACTATAGAGGCTAATATTTTAGGGGCAATAAGGTACCCCGGAGCATTTACGCCCATTATTTCTAATGCATCAATCTGTTCAGTAACCCGCATAGTGCCAATTTGCGACGCAATGCTAGAACCAACACGGCCTGCAAGCACCAGTGCCGATATAGTAGGGCTAAACTCGAGAATGGTAGAGTCTCGCGCTATGCTGCCTGCAATACTTTTTGGTACCAGCGGACTAGCCAGCTGGAACGCAACCTGTATGGTGGCTACCGCGCCAATGAATACTGAGATAATAGATATGATGCCTAATGAGCCTACACCTATAGAGACCATCTCGCGCATTACTTCTGCCCAGTAAACACTGAACTTCTCGGGCTTTTTAAAACTTAAACGAAGTAGAAGTATATATTTTCCTAAACTGTGGAACATCCTTGGAGGCTAAGTTGGGTTAAAAATACGGTTTTTAATTTTAAGCTTTACGGCTTGTTATAATTCAATTACTTTTAATAGCACACACGTTATTCACAGCAAAACACATTATTTATCATCATGACGAACGCATTAATAACCGGAGCAACAAAAGGCATGGGCCGTGCCACAGCCATCGCACTTGCTAAACAAGGATTAAACTTGTCAATTTGTTCTCGTAACGCGCAAGAATTATCAGATTTTAAAGCGGAACTAAAGCAAATCGCTCCCCAAATACAAGTGTTTACCATGGTAGCAGACGTAAGTAAGCGCGATGATGTAAAAAACTTTGCCGAATTCACCGACAAAAACATGGGTTTTGTCGACATTTTAGTGAATAATGTAGGTATGTTCAAGCCCTCTTTTATACTTGATGACAGCGAAGATTCTTTCCAAAAACAGATAGATACCAACCTTATGCCGGCCTATGAACTATATCGTTTCTTCGGTAAACGCATGGTTTCTGTCGGTAAAGGGCACATCTTCAATATTTGCTCTATAGCAGCACTTGCACCCGTACCCGAGGCAGGGGTGTACACAGTAACAAAGTATGCGTTATTAGGTCTTAATAAGGTAATGAAACTCGAAATGCAGCCACACGGAGTAAAGGTTACGGCTATAATCCCGGGCTCGACATTAACAGACTCATGGCGCGGTGCTGATGTAGATAAGAACAGGATGGTTTTACCGGAAGATATAGCCGACGCAATCCTGACCATTTACAAAATGAGCCCGGGCGCCAATGTTGATGAGATGATCGTTACACCGAAGTACGGACAGATCTAATTATTAACACTATAAAACTAAACAAAATGGAAAAGAAGCTCTATAGAAACGAACACAACAAGATGATAGGTGGTGTTTGTTCCGGCCTGGCCGATTATTTAAATATTGATGTAACCATTGTACGCCTGGTGTTCCTGGTGTTGTTCGTAACTCATGGAGCCGGCTTTTTGATGTACATCATTTTACTGATAGCGATGCCAAAACGCCCGTTTGCGTATCAGGACCCCAACTTTAATCCGGGAGTAGATTACCGTGTACCACCATTTCAGCATTTTAGCGGAATGGGTACGCCGCCACCCTTTGATCCTAATTTTAAGGTGCCTTTTCAACCTAAAAAGCCTTCAAACGCAGGCATGGTGTTCGGCTGTATACTTATAGCACTTGGCTCATTATTCCTGGTGGACGAGCTAAACATTATTCCTGACTGGGACTTTGACAAACTTTGGCCCGTGTTGCTGGTAGTAGCTGGCATAGCAGTAATATATGGCGGCCAAAAAAAGCAGCCATGGGAAAAAGAAGGCTGGAACAAGACAGTTGAAACCGATGTTCCTGCCGCCGATGAGCCTACAGAAAAAGGCGGAGGTATAGACCTGAATAAAAAGAGCGAAGAACCTAACAACGATAACCCTACAACTATATAATCATGAAAAGTAACAAAATAATGCCGGGCATTATCCTGGTTTTAATAGGCGCAATATTCTTGTTGAATAACTATAATGTTATCAACTTTCACTGGGGCAACGTTATTTACCTCTGGCCTGTGTTCCTGATCATGGGCGGCGTTAATCTGGTGCTCGCAAACAACCACACCGTTTGGGCAGCGGTGGTTAAGGTGGCGGTAGTTATACTTGCATTTGGCCTGCTGATATTTGCTCCTGAAAGGAACCATGTGTACTGGAACCATCATAACGGCAACTTTAATTTCAGCGATCATGATTCAGACGGAGATGATACCGCCAGCTCTAAAGGTGTAATTAAGGTAGAAGGAAGCAGTAAGTTTAATGAACCCTTCACTGCAGGCACTACTACTGCACGTTTGAATATTAACGGCGGCGCTTCTGTATTCGACTTGAAAGACACCACAAGCAAGCTGTTTTCTGCAGAGACCAAAGAGTTTGTTAACCGTTATGAGTACGTTAAAACCATGGATGGTAACATACCGGTGATAGATTTTAGGATGAAGAACAGGAAGAATAATAGCTTCAACTTCGACAGCGACAAAACAAACACCGCTTACCTGAAACTGAATACAACGCCGGAGTGGGAGATAAATATTAAAACAGGTGCAAGCGAAACAGACTTCGATCTGAGCAAATTCAAGGTGAAATCGCTTAATATCAACGGGGGGGCAGCATCTTACGACATCAAAATGGGAATGCCGCTTGCAGCAACCAACATCGAGGTATCAACCGGCGTATCTGAGGTGCACATCCGCATACCAAAAGGTGCCGCTTGCCAGATCACCACACAATCAGGCCTTTCATCAAACGATTTTGACGAGTTCGATAAAAAAGAAGATAACCGTTGGGAAACCCCGGGTTTTGCTACAGCAACTAATAAAATGTACATCAAACTTAAGGGCGGAGTGTCTGACTTTAACGTGAACAGGTACTAAACTTTACCCCACCTAACCTTAAAAGCCGGGAGGGCATAACAGTTAAATTGATTAGATTTGACCTTATGCAACCTTCCGGCTTTAACATTTCTGAACCCTCCATAGATACCTACATCCTTGTAGTTAACGGTAAGCCCGAAGGCCCTTATTCTATTGATGAGCTTAAGGCGCGTAAGGTCAAGCCTGGTGATTTTGTACGTAACGGCGCTATGGACGATTATAAAGAAGCTCATGAAGTTGCTGAACTACGGCAGCTTTTCGGCTTTAAAAAGCAAGCGTTGCCGCTGCAGTACTTTGGTAGTTTCGATCAAAGGGCAATTGCTGCGGTGCTGGATTGGTTGATTGTTTCGGCCGGGTTTGTGTTTATTGCGTTTGCAGCCATGCTCATTATTCCTGATAAATTTATTAGAGCTGTTGTCACAATTGCTATTATAGCACTAATACCTATCGCCAAGATCATTTATAACACCAAAATGGAAAGTGGACCCAAGCAGGGGACCTATGGCAAACAACTGCTCGGCATCCGCGTGTGCGACATATATGGTGAACAAGTCAGTTTATCCAAAGCCCTGAGCCGCAATTTGGCTAAATACGTTTCTACCCTTACGCTGTTTATAGGTTATCTTATGTGCTTTTTTAACAAAAA
This sequence comes from Mucilaginibacter terrenus, assembly GCF_003432065.1. Lineage (NCBI taxonomy): Bacteria > Pseudomonadati > Bacteroidota > Sphingobacteriia > Sphingobacteriales > Sphingobacteriaceae > Mucilaginibacter > Mucilaginibacter terrenus. The sequence continues at coordinate 809,299 of NZ_QWDE01000002.1, forward strand.
GCAGCAATGCCTGCACGATCTAATGGCGGACACTCTGGTGATAAAAGGCCGGCTTGATGGCTAGTGTTCAAATAACAGCTAAATTCTGATACAAGGTCTCACTGAACCATCTGTTAAAAACTGTTAAATTCTACGAAACTATCGTAGTTTAACTAATCGGATAGTTATATTTGGTTTGTCGTTAATGACTTTCAACCTTAATTCTACAATATCACTAACAAATGAAAAAGTTCAACCTGTTCCTGATGTGCTGCTTTGCGGCGGTTATTGCAAAAGCACAAACACCCGAAATGGCTAAAGCAATTGTGCACTACAAATTTACGCATGTGCGCGACACAACCATGCGCGATAAGCCCTACACTGAAAACATGGTGCTGTTTTTAGGAGAAACATCCAGCGCTTACAAAAGCTTTGATAAGAAAACTCAGGACGCCCTAATGCGCAAACAGCTGGAACAGCAAATAGCCGAGCAAAAGGGCAATGCTAATATGAATTTTAAGATAACCAATAACAAACCTACAACCCGGTCGGAAATATACCAGTTCCCTGCAGTGGGTAAACTGATGCGTAAGGAGTCGCTGATTACACCCTACTTGATAGAAGAAACAATGCCAGCCATTAGTTGGAAAATAACAGCGGACACAGCTACTCATGGTACGCTCAAGTGCCAAAAAGCAACGGGTCATTTTCGCGGCCGTGACTATACGGCATGGTTCTGCCCGGAGCTGCCTTTCCGCGCGGGCCCGTGGAAACTCAATGGGCTGCCTGGATTGATTGTGGAAGCTTATGACGCTAAAAAAGAAGTTGAGTTTAAGTTTGATGGCTTAGAGCAGGTTGACGCAACAAAGCCGGTTGCTAAGGTAGCCGATCAGCCTTCCCCAACAGGCGCTTTTATGAAGTTTAATGGCGATGATGAGGGCGACCCTAATTTAATATCCGTGCCCACCAATGCCGTTAAAACTACCGAGAAGGAGTTTAACAAACTGCAGGATGCTATGCGTAAAGACCCGCAAGCTTTTATGGCAGCAATGGGCGGCGGTGCTGGTCCGGGTGGTAATATGGTGCGCTCCGGAGGTGGTGCAATAACGGGTGGGCCGGTGCGTACGGTTATAAACGTTGGGCCGGGTTTGGGTGGTCCTCAAATGAACAATCCAATAGAACTACCCGAAAAGAAATGATACGGCCTTATAAAATGAGTGTAGTATGCATTTCATGCATGCTATGCTCCGGCTTTTGCCTGGCCCAAACCTTAAAAGGCACCGTTGCAGATAGCTTGGGGAAGCCATTATCCTTTGCAAGTGTAAACCTAAAGGCGGGTAACCTTATTGTTGCTTATACCAACACCAACAACAAAGGCACCTACAGCATTAATATTCCTGCTGATGCAGATAAGGCAAACTTGCTTATTGAGGCCAGCCACCTCAGCTACAAAAAGGATGTGCAAAAGGTAAGTGACTTTGCCGTTGCGTATAATTTTAAACTTAGTGGTGCTACCAATCAGTTAAAAACCGTGGTGGTAAAAGATAACAGACCTCACTTGCGGACGCATGGGGACACGCTCGACTATAAGGTTTCGGAGTTTTCTAGTCCTCAGGATAGAGTTATAGGTGATGTGATTAAAAAGCTGCCGGGTGTAACGGTTGATAAGGATGGTAAGATCAGTTATAACGGCAAAGCTATATCCAACTTTTACATAGGCGGTGATAACCTGCTGGACGACAAATACAACATTGCAACAAGTTCTATCCCGAACGGCGTTGTGGACAAGGTTCAGGTGATGGAGAATCACCAACCTGTAAAAATGTTACAAAATAAGGTGGTAAGCGACGATGTCGCCATGAATCTCACCATTAAAAAGGATGCAAAACTACAGTTGGTAGGGCAGGAGACTATTGGAGCCGGTTTGCCGGACAAGTATTACGCTGACCTGAATGCCATGATGTTTAAAGACAAGTACAAAGCTATCAATGCGCTGAAGGTAAATAATACCAGTCTCGACCTGGCTAATGATGTAATAGCCCACAACAAGGGAGGCTTTATGTCGCGACTGGATAATGATAAGCCCGGATCTGTTTTGTCCCTTGGTACTGCAGGAGATCCCGATCTGCCAACAAACCGTTACCTGTTTAACCAGGCAGCTATGCTCAACCTGAATAACTTAGTGAACTTAAAGAACGACGTTCAACTGCGTGCCAACGTATCTTACCTCCATGATACTCAAAAGCAGAAGTACACCAAATTCAGTGAGTTTTACCTTCCTAATGACACTGTACGCTACGCTGAGGTGCAGGACAACCGACAAAAGCCCGATCTGTTGCATAGTTTATTCTCGCTTAACATCAACAAAAAAGAATACTATCTAAGCAACAATTTTGTAGCGGATTACGCCAAAAATACCGGTTACTCTGCACTTGTGACAAATGGTACTCCCGTGAACCAGGTATTGAAAGACAACTTGACAGATATCTCAAACGAGTTCAATTACATGAAGACTTTTAAAACCAACAATATAATTGAACTCTACAGTTATCTTAACCGATCTACCGAGCCTGAAAACCGTATAATAGAGCCCGGCCTCAACCCAGATATATTTAACAACGGTGTTCCATACAAGCAATTAGTGCAAAATGTAAATATACCAACCTGGTTCACCAACAACTACATTTCTTACAAGGTGCCGGGTAATAAGCTAACCCAAAGCTACAAAGCCGGCTTTATGCTGCAATCACAAAACCTGACATCTAATTTGAGCCTTTTGCAGCAAAACAGTACAAGTGCTCTCCTGTCAGACAGTGCGGTGAACAACCTCGACTGGACCAAAAGGAAATTGTATTCCGAAGCACGGTACGATATTCCCGGCAGTATACTTAAGCTTACGATCATCCTTCCGGTCAATTACCTGAACATCGATTATAAAGACAGCTATTATGGTTTGAAAAAAAATCTTGAACGCTTGTACTTTAATCCACAGCTGAACATCAAGTACCAAACGGGTATAGAAGACTATATATCCGCAGGATACAACTTTAACAATGACATCGGCAATATACAGGATGTATACCGTGGCTACATTCTGCAGAACTACCGTGGTTTGTTTGCCAACAATGCCGATCTTACCGAACGCAAAACACAGTCGGCTTCTCTGGGCTACAACTATCGCAAGGCCATTTCGCTGTTCTTCTTTGGGGTGAACGCATCTTACACGCACCAGGATGCTAACAGCATATCATCAAGTATTGTTACAGATAACATACAGCAGCGTATTGTATTACCTTACGATAACAACATTGATTCGTGGTCGGGTAACGGGGTGGTAAGCAAGTATGCCTTTAGCCTGCGTACAACGTTTAGCGCGGGGTTAAGCTATCAAACAACCAGGCTCAACCAAATACTTAATAATATAGTGCTACCTTATAAAACCATCTCTACAGGTGCGAGTTTTGGCGCCGATACCAAGTTAAGCAACAAGGTAAACTTTAGCTATAAGGCCGCTTATGACCGTACCAGGAGTAAGTCTACCGTAACTGATTCTGAAAATAAATTTGAGCGACTTACACAGCAGGGATCGGTTAATTATAACATCAGCGATAATTTGTTCCTGAAGGTTGCGGGAGATCACTACTATACCCACCAGCAACGCGCAAACGATTTGGTTTACATGTTTGCCGATGCCAGCATCCGGTACAAGTTTAAAAAGATAAAAGCCGATGTAGAGATAGGGGCGCAAAACCTGTTCAATATCAAAACATACAGCGCGCTGTACTTATCGGCAAATACGTTCACGTCCAGTGCTTACACCATACCCGGGAGGTTCCTGCTGGCGAAGTTCACTTTTAATATCTAGTTACAGATGCTTTTTACAACAAGAATTTAACAAGTGTTTCGGTTCGGAAAAGCGAAACACCCGAAACAGGTAAATTTGGTATAGTGCTGATTGGTAATTAGTTGCAAAACCGGGCGAAACAAACCGAAACACTTCTAAAAATGAGTGTCATTAATCAACTATTTGAATACAGATGTTTATGAAATCAAGCCTATTTTATTGTCTAAAAGCGAAACAGTCCGCTTGAAACACTTTGCATGCTGACCCGTCCTAATAAAAAAGGGCGCGGAGTTCATCACTTCGTGCCCTTTCTAATTACATCATTAATTCTTTTATCCTTACACCGCGTCAGACAATGAAGAGAATGTAAATTCCCTTATGCGCATAGGCGGTATCATCGCATTCTGGCTGCTTTCGCCGCTCACCGTTCGTTCGGTTCTGCCCAGCGCGTCCAGGTTATTCAGCATGATTACCGGGCTCTCGTTAAAGCGCAAGTTTTTAATCGGGAACTTTATCTGGCCGTTCTCTATGTAAAAAGTACCATCGCGGGTAAGGCCGGTGTATAGCAAGGTTTGCGGGTCTACCGGGCGTATGTACCACAAACGGGTAATTAGTATGCCTTTCTCTGTGCCCTTTATTAGTTCATCAAGGGTTTGGGTGCCGCCTTCCATTATAAAGTTGCTTGGGTAAGGTATTGGCTGTACTCCCTTTTTCTGTGCCCAAAAGCGTGAATAGTTAAAGTTCTTTACCACGCCTTTTTCTATCCAGCTCATCTTTTTAAGGGGTTGCCCGTCGCCGCTCCAGTTTGCAGTAGGCAGGTCCGGGTAAGATGGGTCCGAGTAGATGTTCACCCGCTCATCAACCAGTTTTTCGCCTAAACGGGTTTTACCACCCGGCTTGCTTAAAAAGCTGCGCCCTTCGTCTGCACTGCGTGCATCAAGCGATCCATAGAGTTGCTCCAGCAGTACTATTCCCGCTGCAGGTTCCAGTATCACGGTGTATTTACCAGGTTCAATGGCACGCGCGTTAGCTGCACCGCTTGCTTTTTGCGCGGCAATTTTTGTGAACGCCGTAGTATCCATTTTAGCTACATCGTTATATCCTTTTGTAGAATACCCGGAACCCTGGCTGTCTGCCGTACGCAGCGTAACCGAAAAATTGATGTCTGTAGATGTATTATACGCAAACAGGCCTTTGGAATTCATCATTGCAGAAAAACCCGCGCTGTTTTGCAGGAAGCCGGCGGCAGTAAGCTTGTTTTGCTTGGCTATGTTAAGGCTTTGCTCTACCATGGTGGTGCGCTGTGCGGGCGTAATAGCTGCAGTAGCGGGAACAAACGTTGCGGCAGCAGGGCCGTAGGTTTGCGGGCCAAGCATTGGCATGTACTCCGGGTTCTCGGGTGCTAGCTGCGCCAGTTCTTCAGACCTTTTTACGGCTGCGGATATTGCCTCGTCTGTATATTCGTTAAGGGTAACAATGCCCAGCTTTTTACCAAAGGCTGATGATATGCCCATGCTGGTTGAGCTAAGCGAGCCGCTGGTAGATACCGAGTTGCGCGCATAACGTATATTGGCCGAATTGGAGCCGTTGATGCTTACCTCGCATTCGTCGGCTTTGGAGTAGCTCAGCGCTTTTTTAAGCAGCGCTTTGCATTCGTCTTCTGTAAGTATAGCCATTTTTAAATCTTTCTTGCTGTGTTAATAACGTTTACGCCTTTAAACAATGCGGTTGACGAGCCGTGTGATACCGCGCTTGACTGCATAGGCTGCCCTTTACCGTCAAAGAAGGAGCCGCCCAGGCGGTAATCGCTCTTATCGCAAACAGCAGCGCAGGAGTTCCAGAACTCCTGGGTGTTGGCCTGGTAGGCAACATCGTTAAGCATGCCGGTTATCTTTCCGTTCTTTATCTCGTAATATAGCTGCCCGCTGAACTGGAAGTTGTAGCGCTGCTGGTCTATAGAGAATGAGCTGTCGCCGATGATGTATATGCCGTTCTCCACATTCTTAATCATCTGGGCTACACTCAGCGGGGTTTTACCCGGCTGTAGAGAGATGTTGGGCATGCGCTGGAACTGTACGTCCTGCCAGCTTTGCGAGTAGCAGCATCCCTGTGACTCTTTAAGGCCAATAATATGTGCCTGGTCGCGTATGGCCTGGTAGTTTACCAGTACACCATCTTTGATAATGTCCCATTGTTTTGTAGCCACACCTTCGTCGTCGTAACCTACTGCACCCAACGAGCCGGGCTGCAGCTTGTCGGCCACAATGTTCACGTTCTTGCTGCCGAAGTTAAACTTCTTTGATTCCCATTTATCCAGCGTCAGGAAGCTGGTGCCTGCAAAATTGGCTTCGTAGCCCAGTACGCGGTCCAGTTCGCTTGGGTGCCCTACCGATTCGTGAATGGTCAGCCACAGGTGGCTTGGGTCCAGCACTAAATCGTATTTGCCGGGTACCACGCTTTTTGCCTTCAGCTTTTGCGCTGCCTGCAAAGCTGCGGCAGCGGCATCCTCGTGCATATCATAACGGTCGCGGTAAAGGGTGGTCACACCATGTATCTTATCGCTTTCGCGCGGCATCAGGTATTCATATCCCATTCCGCGTGGTGCGCTTAAGCTGCTGCGGGTTTCAAACTTACCGCTCTTATCGTCAATTTTTGTAACGCCAAATACCGGCCAAACGCGGTGTATATCCTGATCGATGTATGACCCATCTGTACTGGCAAAATACTTTTGCTCATTAACAAAGAACAGGATAGAGTTTACGTAGTTGGCGCCGTTTTTAAATGCAGCATCGTTTACCGAAAGGAGCAGGTCTGTCTTCTCCTTCATCGGCACCTCAAAAGCGTTCTTTTCTATCGGTGTTTTCCAGCTTACCTCGCCGTAGCCTTTTTGCGGGGCCAGTTGCACCGGCTCGCTTTGTATGCGCGAGTTCTCTTTAGCAATGGCAACAGCTGTTTCGGCTGCGCGTGCAATACTGTCGTTATCCAACTTGTCTGTAGCGGCAAAGCCCCAGCAGCCATTGGCAATAACGCGTATACCCATCCCGTACGATTCGGTATCAACAACATTCTCGATGTTTTTATCGCGGGTTACCACAAACTGGTTAAGGTAGCGACCGATTCGTGCATCGGTATAAGTGGCGCCTTTAGAGCGGGCGGCGTTCAGGGCAACATCGGCCATGCGTTTTTTAAGCGCCACATCTACATCCCTAAGTACCGTACCCGGAACCCGTGGCGAGCCCACGGCCGTAAAATTGCTCAGCATAGATGCACTAATGCCCATGCCGGTGAGGTAAAGGAAATCTTTTCTTTTCAAAGTGATATGATTATTTGACTAATATAAACTATAAGTACATCAAAGTAGCTGGAGGACCTAATTTTAATACCTAACTCCTGCGGATTACGTACGTTTTAGCAATTGAATCATGCCAGGCCTGGTTGTGGTCGTCCCATAATATACGCAGGAACCCTATCCCCAGCACAAGACTGGATAGTAACTTACCCGCATTACGTGAGAAGGCCTTGCCAAATGTAAGCCGGTTGCCGTCAACGTCAACAACGGAGAGCTTGCATGCTACTTTACCAATACCGCCACGCAAGGTAGTAGCCTCGCAAACAGAATGGTAGATGATCATCAGCGCAATACCTATTATGTTATAAATTCCTTCGTTTGCTGCATTATCTTCTGCTGTTATAGTACCGCCGGCAAACGCCTTTATGGTGAAATATATAACACCTAAAATCATGGCACCGATAATGATCATGATATAATCTATAATATAAGCCAGCAGGCGCCACCAGAAAGAAGCTAGATTGGCTTTTCTCGGGAGGTAAATACCACGGTTCTCAAAATAATAAGCGAACTCTGGCAGTTCAGACATGTCCTGCCAATCGTCTGCCAGGGGCGACAGGATGAGGGTATTTACATCAAGGTCCATATCCATTAATTCATATTGGGTATATGGGCCTGTTTTTTCGTTATTGATAAGGAGGTAATAGCTATTGATCATTCCCGAAAGATAATGAATTTTAGATTTAGCCAATCAGAGATTTAGCGTATAAGCGGCAGCTTAAAGGCTCATCGCGTAAACAATAATGTTCACACCAAACTTGGTATTATCCTCGGCCATAAAGCGCTTGTTGCGGAAGTCGTAATCCCACTCGCAGCCATAATCCTTGCTGCTATATAAAACGCCTATTCGTCCGTTCACCTCAATCGCTTTCAGGTAATCGTGAACCAGGTCGTCGCCCCAGCCATTCAGTTCAAAGGTAGTGGTAGGCGGCCCCTTATCAAAGCTGAAAAAGGAGTGGTACAGCTTATGGTTGTTGGGGATCTTTTTTAAGGCTGATGCACCGAACAACGCCGCCATTTGCGCCTCGAACGATTTAGCAAAAAGCCCGTCAATATCATGGTTGCAGTCGTCTACAAAAACAAAGCCGCCGTTCTGTACATATTTTTTGAAGTTGGCCCTCTCTACGGTATCAAACTGTACCAGCTTGTGGCCGCTGAGGTATAAAAAGGGATAGTTAAATATATCGTTACTGCTTAGCGGCACCACCTTTTCATGCGGCTCAACGGGGATAGTAGTGTACTCGATAAGCGAGTTGAGCAGGTTAGAGGGCATGCGCTGGTCGGTGTCCCAGTCGCCGCTGTGGTAGCTTAATCTTGCAAAAGTAAATTTAGACCCGTAACCCATCTGTTTCAAAACTCTAAAATTAGGATTAAATTTTATCCGGCGCAGTGGCTTAGTTAGCCGGGCTTGTAAAGTTTTAGATACTTTATTGAATTTTTGTTAAAATAGATGGGAATTAGTTAAAAGGGTAATATCTTGGACTCACATCCGGCTCAAGACTATTTTAGCTAAATGGAATTTATCTTGACCTTCTTTGCGAGTAACGGAGAGCGAAGCAATGCCGGGGTGAGTAGAAGCTATTAATATAATTGAACCAACATATTGGAACTTACAGAAGCTAATATAACGGCATTGCTTGCGAAGCTGCCGCTGCTGAAAACAGAGATACAAAAGGTAATTGTTGGGCAGGATGCCATACTGGATGAACTACTGGTAGCTTTCCTTGCAGGCGGGCATTGCCTGCTGGAAGGAGTACCCGGGCTGGCTAAAACGCTTATTGTAAAAACCATGTCGCAAGCGCTGCACCTGGCATTCAGGCGCATACAGTTCACGCCCGACCTGATGCCGACAGACATAATTGGCACCGAGATATTGGAAGAGGACCACGCAACAGGCAAACGCTTCTTCAAGTTTAACAAAGGGCCAATTTTTGCCAACATTATACTGGCAGATGAGATCAACAGGACGCCGCCTAAAACACAGTCGGCCCTGCTGGAAGCCATGCAGGAGTTCGAGGTGACCTACGGCGGCCAAACCTATCCGCTGGATAAGCCGTTTTTTATCCTGGCGACACAAAATCCCATCGAACAAGCCGGCACATACCCTTTACCAGAGGCGCAACTGGACAGGTTCCTGCTGCTGGTGAAGATAGGCTACCCTACCGAGCAGGAGGAGTTTGAGGTATTAAACCGCACTACAGGTGCAAAGAAAAACGAGATAAATGCAGTGATCACTGCAGAAGAAATTACCCAGGCGCAGGCACTGGTTAGGCAGGTAACCATAAATGAGGCCCTTACCCGTTATGTAAGCCACATTATCCGCGCCACCCGGCCAGATACCACAACCATCCCTTATATAAAAGAATGGGTACGCTGGGGCGCTGGTCCGCGGGCGGGGCAAGCACTTATACTTACTGCCAAAGCGCGGGCATTGCTAAAAGGCAGGTACACCGTGCTGATGGAAGACATTCATGCAATGGCACCCGCAGTACTCCGCCACCGCATCCTGATGAACTTTAAAGCGGAAGCAGAGGGTATTACATCTGACAAAGTAACGGCAGAACTGATAAGAGTTATCGAGAGGAAAGGGGCCTTGTAAACCCCACCCAACCCTCCCCTGAAAGGGAGGGCTTTAAACATTAGATACAAACACAGAAGTTCCCTCCTTTAGGGGAAGATTAGAGAGGCTCATGCTGGATCCGAAAACATTAATGACCATTAAAGATTTGCCGTTGCTGGCTAAAACGGTTATTGACGGGTTTATGAACGGGTTCAACAAAAGCTCAGTTAAAGGCCCCGGACTGGAGTTTAGCCAATACCGCAGCTATCAGCCGGGCGATGACCTGCGCTGGCTGGACTGGAAGATGTTTGCCCGCAGCGACAGGTATTATATCCGCGAGTCGGAAGTGGAGACCAGTATCTCCGTGCGTTTCCTGGTTGATGCCAGCGCCTCAATGGATCATGTAGATAACAACGGCGTTAAAAAGATAGACTACGCTCGTTTTCTTACTGCTTCGCTGGCTTACCTGGCCAATTTGCAGGGAGATTCGGTTGCGTTGAATGTATTTAAAGAGGGCGGGTTATTTTCACTGCCATCCAAAGCTGACCCGCAGCATTTACAACGATTGTTCTACCATTTAAAGCAGGTAAGTCCGGCTGGTGTGTTTACCCAACCAGTTCACTATAAAGAACTGTTCGCCGGTAACGGCCGTAAGGAATTACTGGTCTTCGTAACCGATATGTACCAGGCAGATGGCGAGATAAATACCTTGCTTGATTCGCTTGCCGCGCTAAGGCATGAAGTGATCGTATTTCACCTGATGGGGCAAAATGAACTGGACCTGGATTTTGAAGGTTACAGCACTCTGGAAGACCTGGAAACCGGCGAAGTGGTGCAGGTAAACACCCGCGCCGCGCAGGCCGAATATAAGCAGCGCCTGCAAAACTATATTGCCAGCCTGCGCCTAAGCCTTGCGGGTAAGCACATTGCCTATCGCATGATCAGCACCGGGCAACCGCTGGATGAAGCGTTGCGGGAGTTCTTAGTACAACGTAAGAAAGGGTTTATTTAAGTCGGGATGTCCGTAAGTCAGAAAGTATAAAGTTTTAAGTCGCAAGTTTATCATTAACTACTAACCATCCATGTTCCTTTCCCCCATATGGTTTTTTGCACTGGCTGCGCTAAGCATCCCGGTGGCAATACACCTGTGGAACATCCGCCCGGGAAACACGCTCAAAGTAGGCAGCATATCGCTCATTACAGAAGCCTCTAAAAGCACGCGCCGCAGCTTCAAACTGCTGGATATTTTGTTACTGATATTACGTTGTTTACTGCTAGCGCTCCTTGCCGTTTTCCTCGCGCAACCAATTTGGAGAAACAACGCACCTGCAAAGCAGGCAAAAGGCTGGGTGCTGATCCCCTACGCAAACTTTAATGAAACCTATCAACACTTTAAACCCGGTGTAGATTCTTTACTGGCAAAGGGTTATGACCTGCATTTTTTTCAGAAAGGGTTCGCAATTCCCGATCTAAAGAAAACGCCAATTGCGAAATTGGTATCAGACAGTATAAAAGACGATGGCAGTCTTAACTATTGGGAGCTCATTAACCTGGCTAATTCACGTGTGCCTGCAGGTTTGCCGGTGTATGTATTTACTCCGAATAGCGCACAGTATTTTAGAGGACAAAAACCAGCAACAGCACTGCGTTTAAAGTGGAGGACCTATACTCAAAAGGATTCTACAGCTCGCTTTATCTCCGGCGCTCAGCTCAACAGAGATGGTGATATCCTCCTTTCTGAAGGGAATAGTTCCCCATCCGGAACTGTTTACACCACAAGGGTTATAAAGCCCGGCGGTGACACACAGACAGAAGTGACTGTAAACAATGGCAAATCTTTCATTTCTTTAAAAAATACCCGGCAGGAAGCCGTAATTGTGGATACCTCAACGCTGCGTATCGCGATCTATGCCGGCGAGAACACGCTTGATGCAAAATATCTGAAAGCAGCGCTTGATGCTGCTGTGAGCTTTACCGGCAGAAAGGCAATAATAAAAACGTATAATGAAGCAAGTTTTATACCTTCTGCACAAACGTGGTTGTTTTGGTTATCTACCAGGCAAATTAGCAGCGCGTTAATGAATAGCTCCGCCAACGTTTTCAAGTATCAGGCGGGTAAGCCGATGGATGTTGCTACAAAAATTTACCCCGGGGGGACGAAAATCAACAAATTGATCATACCAAAACAAACAGGCGAAGCAGTGTGGACGGACGGTTTTGGCAATAGCGTGTTAAGCATGGCAAAACAAGGTAAAACCAGCGTTTACACTTTTAGCAGCCGTTTCAACCCGTCATGGAGCGACCTTGTTTGGAACGATGCATTTCCTAAACAAATGTTAACTTTAGTAACTGGCGAGAACCATCAGGTACCTGCAAAATACGACCGTGGCATACTTAGCCAACAGCAAATACAGCCGGATTCTACATTGGGTAGTTCTGTGCCGATATCATCTGCTAAAGAACTTCCGGTAGATGTCTCCCGATACTTTTGGCTGGCGCTTGTAGTAGTATTCCTGGCAGAGCGTATTGTTGCTTACAAAACCAAACAGGCAAAAAATGGCTGAGCGGGGTATACATATCATTAGCAACTTGCGTAAGCGGTACCTAGCTTACCAGCTACTCGCCAATATTTTGCTTGCTGCGGCCATAACACTTGCTGCGGGTGCGCTTTTCTATTTACTCGCCTTTTCGTTGGTATGGTTGGGTGTAGTTTTCCTGTTGGTGCTGGCTATATTATCATCTGTACGGCGTCCCTGGGCTATAAGGTATGAAAATATTGCTGCCTATCTCGATAAAGAGCTTCCGGAACTGCAGGAGAGCACAAGCTTAATTCTTCTGCCACCAAGCGAGCTGAACATCTTGCAAGGCCTTGCACGAGCGAAAGCAGAGGATGCGTTATCCAGCTTAAACATCGGTTACAATCATTTTGCCGGGGTACTGGTGAAACCGGCTATAGCACTATTAATATGCACCTTCTTTTACATCGGAACGGTAAAGTTTTACACCAAAGTCGGGCAAAAACCTGCAATAATCACACATGACGGCAAGCCGTTACCACCGGAGAACATACTTCCTCAAATAGAAGGGGTGAAACTGATTATAACTCCACCGGCGTACACCGGTAAGCCCAAGCGCACACAGGATAAGTTTAATTTTTCCGTTGAAGAAGGCGCTGCCGTAATCTGGCATATCAGCACCAACGTGCGCATCAGGAACGCTTACCTTTTATTCAATAATAAGGAGCGGGTAAGTTTAAAAAGTAAGGATGGGAGGGAATGGTCAGCACAAAAACTCATTAACACCTCTGGCTTTTACCAGGTAAGTATCAATGGTAAGCTGTCAGACCTTTACCAGGTACAGGCTATTAAAGATGCTGCGCCGGTGGTTCATGTAAAAACGCCCAAGCAGTACACTTATATAGATGCCGGTGAGCCGCAGCAGGTGAATATTAATGCCTCCTTAACGGACGATTATGGCGTAGCCGGGGCACAAATTATCGCTACAGTGGCAAAAGGCCGGGGAGAAGGCGTAAAATTTAAAGAGTACAAGTTAGCCTTTAACAGTAACTTCAGCTCGCATTTACCACAGTATACCGCTCAAAAGCTGGTCCAGCTAAAGCCACTTAACATGGAGCCCGGCGATGAGCTCTACTTTTACGTTAAAGCGCAGGACACCCGCAACCAGGAAACGCGCACTGACGTGTTTACTGTAGTGCTGCAGGATACAGCCGAGTTATTAAGCATGGATGGGATTGTTACCGGCGCAAGCCTGAAACCTGAATTCTTCCGCAGCGAACGGCAGATCATTATAGACGCGGAAAAGTTGATCAAGGACAAAGACACCATCAGCGCGGAAAAATTTAATGCCCGGAGCAATGATCTCGGCATAGACCAAAAGTTGCTTCGCCTTCGCTACGGTAAGTTTTTAGGTGAAGAGGACGAAGTGGTAGAAGGCCCAAAAGGCAACGACAACCTTTCGGCTCCGGAAGATTTCAGCAATGGGGCGAAAATATTAAAGGAATATACCGACGACCACGACAAAGCCGAGGATGCCCAATTCTTCGAACCGGCAGTAAAGGCCCAGTTAAAAGCAACTTTAACAGAAATGTGGAAGGCCGAGCTGCAGTTGCGTTTGTACAAGCCGCAGGCTGCCTTGCCGTTCGCCTATAAAGCCCTGCGCCTGCTAAAAGACCTCCAGCAAAAGTCGCGTTCTTTTGTGGCTAAAACATCTTATAACCCTCCGCCGCTAAAACCCGAAAAGCGCTTGAGCGGAGAGTTGGATAAAGTTTTACAACCCATGAACAAGGAAGCTGTTAAACCGCCTGCCGACCGGTTACTCGCCTTAAAAAACGCTATTGCGGTGCTGGAGCAATTAAAGCAGCATACGGCAATTACAGCTAGTCAAAAAGGTTTATTACAAGCCGGTTATCAGCAATTGGCAACTGTAGCCTCTGGTTCGCCGGGTGCGTATTTGCCAGGCCTGAATGCTGTAAGGCGATTGCTGTCCGCAAAGCGTGCAGATATCCTGGATGTAAACGAGGCGGAGCAGGCGATACAAAGAACGCTTACACCTGTAAAAGCCGCTCCCGTACCCGTAGAGCAGATGGATGATATGGGCTTGTCACGCAGTTATTATAAACAACTAAAAAGCAAAATGCAATAATGGCAGGGCAGTGGACATATATTGTTATTGGCGTTGGTGTATTGCTTACTATAGTATTGCTTTGGCTGGAAGTAAAACGTGCCAACAGTGCCCGGTTGGTATGGCGCATAATTGCCGTTGTGGTGGCTACCCTGGCACTTGCTTGTATTGCACTGCCGTTGCGCTACCAGGGTGATGCCATTAAAGATACAGGTAAAATTATACTGCTTACGGAAGGTTTCGATACGGACAGCCTTAAGGCTCAATCGGGAGCGGCCGTTTATACATTAGATAAGAACATCAAGGCGGCGTACAATAAAGCAGCGCTGCTGAGTGGGATAAGCCAACTTACAGACACCCTGCATGGCGCTGAACTGCATATTTATGGAAATGGCCTTCATCAATATGATCTTGATGAACTTGGTGAAGTACCGGTTGTATTTCATCAATCGGGAATGATTCAGGGTGTTATTTCAGTCAACTGGCCCAGGCACCTTAAAGCCGGAGAGCCCTTACTGGTGCAGGGGCGTTTTCGGAATTCAGCATCAGGGCAGGTAAAGCTGGTACTTAAAGGGCTGAACACCGTTGCCGCAAGTCAGTTCATAACTAACGAAGGAGTTTCTGATTTTGAACTGTCAACAATTCCTAAAACAACCGGCAGGCTGGTGTATACCTTACAGATAGTAACGAATAAAGATACCTTACCCGCTGGAGAGTTACCGTTTGAGGTAGAGCCCGTAAAACCGCTGAACGTATTAATGCTTTCTGCATCTCCGGATTTCGAAACACGGTTTCTTAAAAACTGGTTAAGCGAACAGGGGTATGGCCTCGCTGTACGATCCGTCATCAGTAAAGAAAAGATCAGCAGCGCGTACATCAATATGCCACAGATTAGCCTGGTCCGACTTACAGCCGGCACGCTGAATAAGTTTGATGTAGTTATTGGTGATCTTTCGTCATTTAACAGCCTCAACGATGGTGAAAGCGCGGCATTGAAGCAAGCCATTATGGATAACGGTACCGGTATTGTCGCACGGTTCGACAGTACTGCCAAAGTAAGCTGGCTTCAACAAAGGTTCCCGGTAGAGAAGACCGTAAACTCTCAAACTGCATCATCTTTAATTATTGGAGCAAATAGGTCAGCTTCCACTAAGCTTAATACAGGAGGCTTGCATATTCGGCGTATTGAAGACACGCAACCCCTGGTGACAAATTCTAAGGCCGTCTTATTGGCAGCAAGTACATTGACTGGCGCCGGGAAAGAAGTTTTTACCACGCTTAATAATACTTATAGTTGGGCATTGGCCGGCGAGCAAAAGGACTACTCAACTTTTTGGTCGGCCCTTATCAGCAACGCTGCAAAGAAAAGTAATACGGCGTACCCATATATCGATCAAACAGCGATTAACTACACTAATGAACCTGCAGAACTGCTCTTGACAAAGGCACGCGTCGGGAGTTTTAAGGTTGATGGCGTGCCGGTTCCTCTTCAGCAGCATATGGCTATTCCTTTTCAATGGTCGGCAAGGTACTGGCCTGCTGCCGCGGGGTGGCACCAGGCAGATATAGATGGCCTTAAAAGTTGGGTTTATACTTACGGCGCCAGATCGTGGGCGGGCATTGCAGCGGCTGAGCATATACGGGGTACATACCGCTATGTATCTGAACATACGGCCGCAAACCTTGTAACAAAACAGATACACCAAAAAGTTTGGATGACCGTACCTAAATTATATTTTTATATCCTGCTGCTTGCAGCATGCACTTTCCTGTGGATAGAGAACAAGTTTTCATGATAGATACATCAAAGCATAAACAAACGGAGGAACAACGTTGAGAAGAAGAGATTTTATTTACCTGACCGGGCTTGGCGCAGGAGCTATGGCACTGCCAAACCTGTCGGCATTTGGCCGGGAGATAGATGCACAGCAGGCGCTGGAGTATGTAGACCCTAAGATTAAAAAAGCACTGGCAGATGCCGGCCTTAATGCGGCTAAGAGCGCAGGCGCCAGCTACGCCGATGTGCGTATTGGCCGCTACCTTAATCAGTTTGTAATAACCCGCGAAAACCGCGTGCTTAACGTTGCCAACACCGAATCATACGGGGTAGGCATACGTGTTATTGCTAACGGTTGCTGGGGCTTTGCCGCTACCAATGAGGTAACTAAAGAAGGTATAGCTAAAACAGCGCAGCGCGCTGTTGCCGTGGCAAAAGCCAATGCTAAGCTGGGCAGTGCGCCGGTGCAACTGGCACCGCAAAAAGGATACGGCGAGGTAAGCTGGAAAACACCTATAGAGAAAAACGCCTTTGAGGTGCCCATTAAAGAAAAGGTAGATCTGCTTTTAGGCGCTAACGGCGCAGCAATGGCGGGCGGAGCAAACTTTGTAAACTCCAACATCTTCGCTGTAAACGAGCAGAAGTACTTTGCTTCTACAGATGGTTCTTATATAGACCAGGACATCCACCGTATCTTCCCAAGCTTTACGGTAACCAAGATAGATTCTGCTAAAGGTTCTTTCGAAACCCGTGGTGCCCTTAGCTCCCCGGTTGGTATGGGTTATGAGTATCTGATACCGAAAGCATCTGAGACGGTACAGGGCATCACCCCGCGTTACAAGCAGCGTTACGACATGCTGGAAGATATTAAGTTTGCTACTAAGCAGGCCGGAGAGAAGATCGCTTCTAAGTCGGTAGATCCCGGCAAGTACGACCTGGTGCTAGATCCAAGCCACCTGTGGCTCACCATACATGAATCAGTAGGTCACCCTACCGAGCTTGATCGCGTGCTGGGCTACGAGGCAAACTATGCAGGTACCAGCTTCCTTACGCTTGACAAATGGAAGTCTGGCAATTTCAAGTTCGGTAGCGACAAGGTAAATGTTGTTGGCGATAAGCTGCAGCCGGGTTCACTGGGCGCAGTAGGTTACGACGACGAAGGTGTAGCCACCAAAAAATGGGACATTATTAAAGATGGTGTGCTGGTAAACTACCAGGCCACGCGCGACCAGGCACATATTATCGGGCTCAAAGAATCGCAGGGCTGCAGCTATGCACAAAGCTGGCAGGATGTGCAATTCCAGCGCATGCCTAACGTATCATTACAGCCGGGTAAAACCCCGCTGAGTGTGGATGACATGATCAAGAACGTAGAAAAAGGTATCTATATCATAGGTAATGGCTCATTCTCTATAGATCAGCAACGCTACAACTTCCAGTTTGGCGGCCAGTTGTTTTACGAGATAACAAACGGCAAGATCACCGGTATGCTTAACGATGTAGCCTATCAGGCCAATACCCGCGAATTCTGGAATTCGTGCTCTGCCGTTTGCGATGAACGCGATTACCGTTTAGGCGGTTCCTTTAACGATGGTAAGGGACAGCCAAGCCAAAGCAGTGCGGTATCGCACGGTTCGTCTACAACAAGGTTCAACGGCGTTAACGTCATCAATACAAAAAGAAAGATCGGATAATTATGGCGATATATACAAAAGAACAGGCACAAGCTTTATTAAAGAAGGTGCTTAGCTATTCAAAGGCCGATGAGTGCGAAGTAAGCCTTGGCGGCAGCGAAGGTGGTAACGTCCGTTACGCCTTGAACGCGGTATCGACAGCGGGAGACATCAGCAGTGTTGGTTTAGCTGTTACATCGGTTTACGGCAAAAAGGCGGGATCCGCAACCATAAATGAGTTTGACGACGCCGCACTGGAACGCGTGGTGCGCCGCTCAGAAGAACTGGCGCAACTGGCACCGGAGAACCCGGAGTACATGCCGATGCTTGGCCAGTCGGAATTTAAAGAAGCAATAACTTACAACGCTAATACTGCTGCCATGACGCCGGAAAGCCGTGCCGAAATGGTTGGCAAAAGCCTGGCCGTAACCAAAGCCGCTAACCTGAACGCTGCAGGCTTTTTGGAAAACTCTACGGGCTTTAACGCGGTGATGAACTCAAAGGGATTGTTCGCCTATAATAAAAGTAGCGATGTTACTTTTTCGGTAACCACCCGTGACGAGGCAGGCACCGTATCAGGCTATGCGGCGCGTGGCTTTACCGATGTAAACAAGCTGGATACTGCTGCAGCAACGCGCGTAGCTACCATGAAGGCCAATGCTTCAAAAGGCGCGCGCGCCATAGAACCCGGTAAATACACCGTTATACTGGAACCTGTCGCTGCCACTTATATGCTGGAGAACATGTTCCGTTTTGATGCGCGCAGCGCGGAAGAAGGGCGCAGCTTTTTGAGCAAGAAGGGTGGAGGTACACGCCTTGGCGAACAACTGATGGACCCTAAAGTGACCATATATTCTGATCCGTTCAACGCAGACCTGCCCGGCTCTACCTGGGGCGGTGAGGGCCTGCCACGTGAGAAGACCATGTGGATAGACAAGGGCGTGGTGAAAAATCTTTCTTATTCTCGTTACTGGGCACAAAAGAAGGGCGTGACTCCTGTTCCCGGGCCTACTAATATCATTATGGAAGGCGGCGACGCTACGCTGGAAGACCTGATCAAAAGCACCGAGCGCGGCATTTTAGTTTCAAGGCTATGGTACATCCGTATGGTTGACCCGCAGTCGTTACTGCTCACCGGCCTTACCCGCGACGGTACATTCTATATTGAGAATGGTAAGATCAAGTTCCCGGTTAAGAATTTCCGTTTTAACGAAAGTCCGGTGATCATGCTGAACAACCTTGAAGCCCTGGGTAAGCAGGAACGCAGCATCAGCGTAGAAAGCTACCGAAGCTACCTTATCCCGCCAATGAAGATAAGGGACTTCACTTTCAGCTCCCTTTCAGACGCCGTATAAATTGAAATCCCCCGCATTGGGGGATTTTGTTTTTTAGTACCTTGCGCCCCCTTAAAAAACTGTCATGGAAACCTTCCCTGTTATCAGCTCCATTCTTTCGGCTACGCATTTAACTGAATTTTTCAAGGATAAATATGCCTTGTCAGCCGGAACTACCTGCAAGTTGCTCAAAGCAGGCATCAATCATACTTACCTGGTAACTGATGGCAATGCTAAGCAGATATTCAGGATATATGATCTTAACTGGCGTACTGAACTGGAGATAGCAGAAGAAATAAGGTTGCTGAGTTTGCTCAAAGAGGGCGGGATTAACGTTTCCTACCCGGTTGCAGATGCTGGTGGTGCATTAATCCAACAGTTAAACGCTCCCGAGGGGATGCGGCATGGAGTAATGTTCTCTTTTGCCGAGGGTGGCAAGATGCTTAACTTTTCGGCCGATCTGCATTATCATGTCGGTAGTGTTATGGCGCAATTACATAAGCTTACCTGCAATGTACAACTGCAGCGGGTTACCTACACGCCCGATGTTGTGCTTACTGAGCCATTTAACTATCTCAAGAACTTCCTTGCTGAAGATAATGCAGACATGTTGTGGTTAAGGTCAGCTCAAAAGTATCTGCTGCAACAGATTGCCGGTGCCGATGACGCATTGATGCGCAAAGGTGCCATTCACCTGGATATATGGTTCGACAATCTCAATATTACCGGGGATGGGCGGGTAACTTTGTTCGACTTTGACTTTTGCGGCAACGGCTGGCAGGCATATGATGTTGCGTACTACATACTGCAGCTGCACAGTACCGAAAAAGATCCTGCTGAGCTGAACGAGAAAAAGAAGAGTTTTCTTGCCGGTTACGAGTCGGTGACCAAACTTACTGATGAAGAGCGGCGGATGCTGCCGGTGCTAGGTGTATCCTTGTATTTCTTTTACCTTGGCATACAAAGCCGTAGGTACGATAATTATTCCAACGTGTTTTTCAACGAGGTTCACTTAAGCAGGTTTATCAATCTGCTGGTACGTAAGTTCTTCGAGGATAACGTGTACGCCGGATCACTTAGCACGTACTAAGCTATATTTTAGCTTGCCCATAGTAAGTAGCGTTTGCTTGCTATTTGGCTTTACCTCAAAAAGGCTGAGCGTGTTGTCCTTAATAACGTAAGCGAATGTCTGCTCATGGCTGGTGAAAGAATCGAACGTGAGCTGATCCACGTTCTGCATGGTGCCGTACTTCATATCGGTATCTACCTGGAAACTTTTTACCCCTGGTAAACCAACCACCTTGCCCTCGGGTGTAAAAGTTACTTTTTCGTTCTTTTCACCGGTTTTAAGAAGATAATCGCCGGTCAGTAAAGCTTTATTTATCGCGTAATTGATGGCATAGCTTAAGTTTTCTTCAGGACTGGTCTCGAAAACCTTACGGTATGGGGTCTTGTAAAGCACGCCTTTGTATACCTGGTACAACAGGAGTGTAGTGTCGCCGTTAACGATTGAATAGCCGAGTTCATCTTCACCAAACTGTAGCGTATTAGGCTTTTTTCCGGGATAGAACTTGAGCGACACCTCGCCATTGTTGTGGTTATCCCAGCTAACGTTTACTAACATGCTGTCTCCGCGAAGCAGGTTGGTGTCGATATTTATTCCGCTCATTCCGGTCACGAGGTCCACCGATGCCAGTACCGACTTGGTTCTGGCTACTTTGTCGATGTAATCGCTTTTTATCCATACGCCCTGGTAAACAGAAGATAATTTTGCTTTCAGCGATGGGGTAGAAATCGCACCGTTGGTGCTTGAAGGCGCTTTACCGCCGCCACAAGAGGCTAGTATAATGGCTGCCAAAAGTAGTAAAGCGGTGTTCCTCATGTCCGGCTAAAATAAGTATAATTGTCAGTAAACAGCCATTTGTAAATACGGCACATCTTTTTTGCTGTTACATTGTTTAAACGGTAATCATCTAATATTATGGCTAAAATATTCATAACCGGTTCGGCAGATGGCTTAGGCCAAATGGCAGCAAAGTTATTGGTTGGCGAAGGACACGAGGTTACACTCCATGCACGTAACAGCAAGCGCGGTGACGAAGCAATGGCTGCTGTGCCGGGTGCAGCCAGCGTAATACTCGGCGATCTTTCGAGTATTAATGAAACTATTAAGATAGCCGAGCAGGCTAACAAACTAGGTGCCTTTGATGCTGTTATACACAATGCCGGTGTGGGTTACCAGGAACGTAATCGCATAAATACACCGGACGGCTTGCCGCATGTATTTGCGGTGAATAGTTTAGCACCTTACATTCTTACCAGCCTTATGGAAAAACCTAAAAGGTTGATCTACCTTAGCTCGGGCTTGCATCGTGACGGCGATCCTACTTTAAACGATCTTGCTTGGCAGGAGCGGTCATGGAATGGCTACAGGGCGTATTCAGACTCTAAACTCCACGATGTGTTGCTGGCGTTTGCCGTTGCCCGTATATGGCCGGATGTTTACAGCAATGCTTTGGAGCCTGGCTGGGTTCCTACTAAAATGGGTGGGCCAAGTGCACCTGACGACCTGGACAAGGGCGCCGAAACACAAGCCTGGCTTGCAGTAAGCACCGATCCAGAAGCGTTAGTAAGCGGCAAATACTTTTATCATAAAAAAATTAAGGCTAACCTGAAAGCCGCCGACGATTTGGATACACAAGACCTGTTCTTATCCAAATGCGCGCACTTTTCGGGTATAAAGTTCCCATCAAAATAATATAACAATGAGCACAACACACATCGGCTGGATAGGCCTTGGTTTAATGGGCATACCTATGTCGCAGCAACTTCTAAAGGCTGGCTACCCGGTAACCGTTTATAATAGAAATAAAGATAAGGAGGCCGCCCTTAAAGAACAGGGTGCGCAAACAGCTTCAACGCCTGCGGAACTCATACAGCAAACAGATGTGGTAGTCATCATGGTGACTGATGACAAAGCCATCAATGAGCTGTTTAATGGCAACACAGGCCTGCTAACGGCAGGTGTAAGCAACAAGATCATCATTAACATGAGCACTGTTTCTCCTGCTATAAGCAAAGAAATGGCCGCAAAAGCCAGGGAGCAGGGTAACCATTACCTGGATGCGCCGGTATCCGGCAGTGTTAAACAAGCGGAGACTGCCCAATTGGTGATTATGGCAGGCGGCGAAGAAACTGTGTTTGAGCAGGTAAAACCCATACTGGAGAAGATGGGCAAAGCTGCCGTGTACTTAGGCGAAACCGGTGCAGGTAATACAGCAAAGCTGGCAATAAACACGTTGCTTAGCTTACATGCACAAGGGCTTGCAGAAGCAATTTTACTCGCTAAGAACAATGGTATACAACTAGAGGTGCTGCTTAGCTTACTTAACAACGGCGCGCTGGCTAACCCGTTTATGAAGATCAAAGGCGAGGCTATTATTAATGATAACTACGCAGCGGCATTTTCGCTTAGCAATATTGTAAAGGACCTTAAACTAGCAAAAGATATAGGTTTAAAAACACCAATGGGCGAGGCTGCCCTTGACACGTTTTCATCTGCGGCAGAGCAGTATGGCGACGATGACCTTATTGCGGTGATGAAGTATTTGGAAGGGCGATAGGGTGCCTGCCTTTCCAACATTATCATTAAATTTGCATCTTATTAATTCAAATTGTGCATGAATGCTGATGCTGTTAAAATGTTGCCGGGCCGCTATTGTAACTCGCTGACCGAATACTCCCGATTTGTTACCCGCGAGGTGTTCATCGGCGATGTACCTATAGGCGGCAACAACCCCATCCGCATACAAAGCATGACTACTACCGATACCATGGACACCATTGGTACGGTAGAGCAAACCATCCGGATGGTAAACGCGGGGTGTGAATACGTACGTATTACTGCTCCAAGCATTAAAGAAGCCAACAACCTTGCTGAAATAAAGAAACAATTGCGTCAGCGTGGCTATAATGTGCCCTTGGTGGCAGATATCCATTTTACACCCAACGCTGCTGAAGTAGCAGCGCGCATTGTAGAAAAGGTACGTGTAAATCCCGGCAATTATGCAGACAAAAAGAAATTTGATCAGATAGACTATACTGACCTGGAGTACCGCGCCGAACTGGAGCGTATTTACCAGAAGTTTGCACCGCTGGTTAATATCTGCAAAGAATATGGTACCGCTATGCGCATCGGCACCAACCATGGGTCGTTAAGTGACCGTATCATGAGCCGCTATGGCGATACACCGCAAGGGATGGTAGAAAGCGCGATGGAGTTTATCCGCATGTGCGAAACACTTGGCTACTATAACCTGGTTGTCTCCATGAAGAGCAGTAACCCGCAGGTTATGGTACAGGCTTACCGTTTACTGGTGCAAACTATGGTTGCTGAAGGAATGAATTATCCGCTGCACCTAGGTGTAACCGAAGCAGGTGACGGTGAGGACGGCCGCATTAAATCTGCCGTAGGTATAGGCACGTTGCTGGAAGATGGCCTTGGTGACACTGTCCGCGTTTCGCTTACCGAAGAACCGGAGGCCGAAGCACCTGTTGCCATTGCGTTGGTGGAGAGATACACTAGAAGGAGTCAAGAGTCAAGAGTCAAGAGCCAGGGGTTAGAAACCACCAGTCAAAACTCAAATGTGACTTTAGACTCTGTACTTCAGACTTCAGACTTATACAGCCCCTACGAATATAAAAAACGCGAAACATACGAAGCCAACGCTTTTATTGGCGGACATATGGTGCCGAGGATAGTGATAGATCTGTCTGCTGCTAACCTTAAAGATCCTGCGGTGCTGAATGCGGCCGGGTATCTTTACTCGCCTATATTGGATAAATACAACATGGCCGAGCAATCGGTTGATTTTGTATACCTGGGCGATAGCTTGCCTTCGTTCAGTTTGCCGGGTAACTTAAAGCAGCTATACAACTACGCTACCTGGCAAAAGTTGGGTAATAAAACGCTTTGCCACCCGGTATTTACCTTAGGCGAGTACGTTGCAGATAACGCGGACCGCACATCGGCCCTTAACCTTGTGCGGATTACTAATGCAGATCTGGATTCGGAAGCTTTCGGGTTAATTCCTCTAGATAAGACACTGGTTTTCGTGTTGGAAACCCACGAATTGCATGGGATGGCCGATCAGCGGCAGTTTTTCCTTAAGTTGGAGGAAATGCAGCTGGATGTACCTGTGATAGTAAAAAGGAGCTACAATTTTGAAAGCCAAGACTTAGAACTTCAAACGCAGAATTTACAGCTATTTGCCTCAACTGATCTGGGCGCATTGCTGGTTGATGGTTTTGGCGACGGCATTTGGATAGATGCTCAACAGCTTCCTGCCGGAGTTATTACCTCTACGGCTTTTGGTATACTGCAGGCTACACGTTCGCGTATTTCTAAAACAGAATATATATCATGCCCAAGCTGCGGCCGGACCCTGTTCGATCTGATGATCACCACGCAGATGATCCGCAGCCGTACCAGCCACTTGAAGGGATTGAAGATCGGCATTATGGGCTGCATCGTGAATGGCCCCGGCGAAATGGCAGATGCTGACTACGGCTATGTTGGGTCGGGTCCCGATAAGATTACCCTCTATCGCGGCAAAGAAGTAGTAAAAAAGAACGTAAATACTGATAATGCACTTGATGAACTGATCGGTATCATCAAGTCCGACGGTAACTGGATAGAGCCCGCCTAAAACAGAACAGGGCGGCCTCGCGCCACCTTGTCCTCACTTAACGTTGTTACTAAAAAGCCTATCTGATGTTGATTGCAAGTAGTGCTGGCCTGCCTTCTTTGTGCCGGTATAGCTCCTCGCATATATTGTTCAGCATTTGCTGTGTCGATTTCTTTTTTATGTTCACGGGCTTGGTAACCATAGCCGTGTAAATTAGTCTCGAGTTGTCGTTATAAAACTTAATTACCTGCAACTTAGGGGTTTCTTTGTTGCTCTCGGCTACCCAAAAGCCGTGTGTAGGGTTGCTGGCTGTTTGCGCCTTGCTGCCAATTGCAGCAAGTATGATAATGGCTGTTGTGATAAATTTTCTCATGGTCTTATTTTAAACAATGACCGAAAGTATACCGCAGTTTTTATTGTTAATAATACTATAGCTACACGGTAAGTTATTGGATGTAAACTGTCACTAAATACAGGCAGGCAACGTCTGTATGTTTAAACGCTGCATTTATCATTCAGAGGATGCGGTTTGTCGTATTAACCATGCTGTTGGTCGCACAATGTTAAGGCACTCATCCTCATAACAATACTATGCGTTATTTTAGCGATATGAAAAATAGTGTAGGCTCGTTTGCACTGCCGGATATTAAAATACCCCGTGTGGTGCAGCATGTTATTTTTTGGCTTATCGTGTCGCTTGCACTCACTACTGTTTATTCCGTACAGATAGACTTTGTGACTTCTCTGCGAAACAATGCGTTTTACATGCCCGTGCAGTTTGCTTATTATTATACACTGGCATACTGGCTTATACCCCGGTTTTTATTTACCGGGCGTTATCTGCTCTTTGCTTTATTGCTGCCTGTTATAGTGGCAATATTTGTACTGTTAAGCCGTACTGTCGGCGTACTTTTCGTAATCCCTTACCTGATTGAACATTTTCACATCACCGATCAGGATTATCTCAAGCATAATCAGGGCCCTTTTCTTTATAAGTTGTTACAAAGTGTTTACCTGGTCAATACGCTAAAAGGCACCAACCTGGTAATTGGTTTTGTGCTGGCCATAAAGCTGTTTAAGATGTGGAACGAGCGTAAACGTGCCGCCTTAGAGGCTGAGCTGACCGCCCTGAAAGGTCAGGTACACCCGCATTTTCTATTCAACACGCTAAATAACTTATATGCCCTGAGCCTTAATCAATCGCCAAGGTCGCCGCAATTAATTTTAGGTTTGTCGGACATCCTGCGTTATATGCTTTATGAGTGCAATACTGATGAAGTGCCGCTGGAAAAAGAGATATTTATGATGCAGCAGTATGTAAAGCTGGAAAAACTGCGGTATGAGGACCGAATCGATATAAGCTTTAATATATCCGGAGATCTGCAACATAAGCTTGTAGCTCCGCTAATGATACTGCCGTTTATAGAGAATGCTTTTAAACATGGTGCAAGCAAACAGACAGGCGACAGTTGGATCCATATAGACATAAACGTTCGCGACGGCTTTTTTAAACTTAAGGTAGCTAATAGTAATCCTGGTAAAGACGCCGGACAGAATAGTAGCGAAGCAGGGCACATCGGCCTGAAAAATGTAACCAAGCGGCTTGACCTGCTTTACCCCGGCGCATACAACTTAAAGATCATGGACGAGGAAGACACCTTTTTGGTGGTACTCGCGCTTAAACTAAAAGTGCTGGCACATCCGGCTGTTGCAGTACAGCAGCCCGTATCTCAATTAGCAACAGCATGAGATTACGAGTGTTAATTGTTGACGATGAGCCGCACGCCATTAGCGTACTGGAAAACTACCTGGCAAACTTCGCAGGGATGGAGATAGTAGGCAGGTGCAGCAATGCCATACAAGCTTTTCAGTTATTGCAGCAAAAAGGAGTTGACCTGATGTTCCTGGATATAGAAATGCCCGGAATGAAGGGTACCGAAATGCTGAAGAGCCTTAAGCATCCGCCGAAGGTGATATTTACTACGGCCTACAGCGAGTATGCGTTGGAAGGTTTTGAATTAAATGCGGTAGATTACCTGTTAAAACCAATTTCTTTAGAACGTTTTCTGCGTGCTATTGACAAAATATACCAGTTGCCTGCAGCCAAAGGGTTGCCCCAGCTAACGCATGAAGCCCCGGTGAGCGACGCGGCATCATACATTTACTTAAAGGTAGACCGCCGCACTGTCAAAATAAACATTGCAGATATTCTATGGATAGAAAGCCTCCGCGATTACGTAAAAGTTGTAGTTGCCGATCAGGTGTATATAAGCCGACAAAAAATAAGCCTGCTGGAAGAAATGCTACCCGAACACAAATTTGTCCGCATCCACAGGTCTTTCATTGTGGCCGTCGCTAAAATAAATTCCTTTTATTCATTCAGTATTGATGTAGGTGGGCATGAACTGCCTATTGGCCGTAATTACAAGTTGGAGGTTCAAAAGAAGTTGAAGCAACTTGCCACAACTTAACAGCCGGCACTATAAGTAATAAAAAGAATTAATTAATGCGCTGCTACCGCTGCGCCCTCCTTTACTTCCACTTTTTCTTTAATGTTCCTGCGGCCAGTTATCAGAACTACAAAGGCGAGTGCTGATGCCACCAGCATGGTAGCCGCCATAGGCACAGCCGATTTAGAAACAAATAAACTGATGCCAATAGACACCGCCGAACCAACCGCCATCTGGAAAGCGCCGGTAAGTGACGAGGCAACACCTGCATTATGCTCAAAGGGCGCCAGTGCTAATGCGGTCGTATTTGGGAACATTAGCCCGACGCAGCAAAGCACAAGATAAATCATCAGGATAGTGCCAACCAAACCAAGCCAGCCCTGTATAGAGCCTATTAAGAAAACAGCCGCGAAAAATATCATGGCTATTAATGCACCATTAACAATCTGCTCGCTTTTGTAGCGCTTCATGAGTAAGTTGTTTAACTGACTTGAACCGATAAAGCCGGTAGAAAGCAGGGCAAATATCCACCCGTAAGCTTTACTGCTTACCTTAAAAACTTCCATAAACACAATTGGAGAGGATGATATATAAGCGAATAATCCTGAGAATCCGATAGCACCGCACAACGAGTAAGTATAAAACTGAGGGGTTTTCAACACTCCCCAAAAGCTACCGAGTATAGGCCCAGGCGCCAGCGAATAAGTTGGATCTGGTTTGTAGCTTTCTGGCAGGAATAGTATTACGGCAATGAGTATCAATATAGAAATAACAGCCAGTATCAGGAAGATAAGCTGCCAGCCAAGCTCGGCACTAATATAACCGCCTACAGTGGGAGCTATCAACGGGGATACGCTTAAAACCAGTACCAATTTTGAGAACACATTAGCGCTCTCTTTTACCGGAAACAGATCTCGCACCATAGCCATTGATGTCACCGTTGCCGAACAAGCACCTATTGCCTGTATAAAACGCATAGCTATAAGCAACTCGATACTTTTAGCGAAGTAGCACCCCGCAGAAGCAACAATGTAGAGCACTAACCCGCAGTATAAAGGCAGCTTGCGGCCAAACCTGTCCAGTAACGGGCCATAAAGTAATTGCCCGGCAGAAATGCCAATTAAAAAGCTGGATAGAGAAAGCGCTACCTGCTCCGTGCTGGTATTCAGCGATTTTGCAATCGCGCCAAAGCCCGGCAAGTACATATCTATAGAGAACGGTGCTAAGGCAGTAAGCGAACCCAGTATAAGGATTAGGAAGAAGTAGCGTTGCTTTGTCATTTCGGCTGCAAAGAACGGGGTTTGCCGCCACACCTGATCGTGCAATTGAAAATATTACCTTATGCTAACCTGCTTATTATTATTACCAGCCATACCACTTTACATAAATGTTGCTACTTTAGGTGCACCATAGGGCCGCAAGCCCATTTAAACCCATCAATACACAACAATGCTGGTTATATTCTTTTGCATCATATTCCTGATATTGCTGGTAAGCTGGGCAAAGGTGAACCCTTTTCTGGCGTTCCTGATCGTTTCCATAGTGGCGGGGCTTTGTTTAGGTATCCCACTTAACAAAATAAACGCCTCGGTACAAAAAGGCCTTGGAGATACGCTGGGCTCACTGGCCATAATCATATGCCTTGGTGCTATGCTGGGTAAACTGGTAGCCAATAGTGGGGCGGCTCAAAAGATATCAGAAGTGCTGGTGAGCGCTTTCGGAATAAAGTATATACAGCTGGCTCTGGTAGCAGCTGCGTTTATTATTGGTATTCCTTTGTTTTATGGTATAGGGTTCGTGTTAATGGTTCCTTTAATATTTTCGGTGGTTTATAAGTACAAACTGCCTGCTGTATATATTGGTTTGCCCATGATTGCCGCGCTGTCTGTCACGCACGGCTTTTTACCGCCGCATCCTTCTCCATCTGCCTTAGTGGTAATGTTTCATGCCAATATGGGCGTAACGCTGCTGTATGGGCTTTGTATAGCTATTCCTGCCATCATTCTTGCAGGCCCGGTGTTTTCACTATTCCTAAAAAAAATACCGTCAGAGCCGCTGGCTACTTTCCGGGCAGAAGAGTTGCCTGCTGACAAAGTGCCCGGCGCGGCAAATAGCTTTTTTACGGCGTTGCTTCCTGTAATATTGCTGGCAGTCACCGCGGCAATTCCGTTTATTAACGGCATTAATCTCCAAACGCAAAAGATAGTAGCCTTTGTTGGCGATCCGTCAATAGTAATGCTCATTGCATTGCTGGTGGGCACCGTTACCCTTGGTATTAAGCAAGGTAAAACGCTTAATCAGTTAGGCAATACCTACGCCGAAGCCATAAAGGATATATCACTTATCCTCCTTATTATTGGTGGTTCCGGCGCGTTTAAACAAGTACTTACCGATAGTGGTGTAAGCAACGAGATCGCTTCAGGGTTACAATCTTTCAATTTGCAGCCGTTGTTTCTGGGATGGTTAATAGCGGCTATCATCAGGGTAAGCCTTGGCTCGGCAACGGTGGCGGGTCTTACGGCTGCAGGGATAGTGGCGCCGTTACTTATTGCAAATCCGGCTATCAACCCAAACCTAATGGTGCTTTCTATAGGGGCAGGCAGCCTGGCTTTCTCTCATGTAAATGACTCGGGCTTCTGGTTATTTAAAGAGTACTTTAACCTTACTCTAAAAGATACTTTTTTGTCGTGGTCCATAATGGAGTCGCTGGTGGCAGTTATTGGCCTTGCGGGAGTATTAATACTTAACTTATTTGTTTAATAATAATAATGAAGAAGAATCTTTCCTTGTTGATACTGCTGACCGTTATCAGCACAAAGTTGTTTGCACAAGCACCTGCCGATGGTGCTTACTACACGTCGTTTGATGGAACGAGGATCTACTACGAGGTAAAAGGTGAAGGATTCCCTTTGGTGATGCTGCATGGCTTTACCAATAATGCACAAAGCTGGAAGAACGGACTACTCTACGGAAATTTGTTGAAGGAAGGATTTAAAGTGATCCTGCTGGATATGCGGGGTAATGGCCGGTCAGACAAGCCACATACGGATGCAGGCTATTCGCATGATGCAGAAGCTAAGGACGTAATAGGCCTGGTAACTAGCCTGGGCATCAAATCGTACGATGTAGTGGGTTACTCACGCGGATCTATCATCACCTCCCGCGTGATGGTGCTGGATAAACGGGTGCACAAAGCCGTGATGGGCGGTATGGGTGCCGATTATACTAACCCAAATTGGCAACGTCGGATACATGCATGGAAAGCTCTGGAAGGTGATACGACGTTGCATGATGTTGACGAGATGATGGCTTGGATACACAAGAATAACTTTGATAATGTTGCTTTGGCGTTGCAGCAAAAGTGGCAGCCCAGCACCAGTCCTAAAGAACTTTCGACGTTAAAAATACCAGTGTTACTGATAGATGGAACAGAGGATAAAACCAACGGTGATGAAACCGTATTGCAGAAACTTATACCAAATTCTAAGCTGGCGCATGTACCGGGTGATCACAACAGTGCAGGGAAAACTATACAGTTTTCTGATGCTATCATCTCCTTTTTGAAATAAATATTAAACTATCCGCGTTTTTAAGGCTCTTACAATGGTATAAGCTTTACGGCTTAAGATTTGTATAAATAGTAACATTAGAAATTATCACTATGAAAAAGATCCTGATATATGGCGGACTTGTTATGGCATTAACAACTTCCATAAATTTAAAAGCCGACGCGCAAATAAGTAAACAAGGTAAAGGTGCCATTATAGGTGGTGCCGGTGGCGCTGTAGCCGGTGGTTTAATTGGCCATGGCGTAAAGGGCGCCGTAATTGGCGGTGCACTGGGTGCAGGTGGCGGTTACATTATTGGTAACGAGGCGCGCAAACGTGAAGAAAAGAGAAAACGTGCTGCTTACCTGGAACGCCGCAGGGCATGGAAAAGAGCACATCCTGGTAAGGCATATCCTTATTAATCAATAAAGGTACTATAAGAAAGCCGCGGCATTGCCCGCGGTTTTTTTGTTTAATAATATTTGTTGAAGAGCTAATTAACAGGAAGTGTAAAATAAAATCTTGAACCTTTACCCTCAACGCTTTCCACTCCTATAGTTCCCTTGTGGAGTTCAATAATTTCTGCCGAGAGGTACAATCCTATCCCAAAGCCAGAGAACCCTTTGGTACTCTCATCCTCTACGCGGTAAAATCGCTGAAATATATATTGCTGGTCTACTGTTTTTATACCAATGCCTTTATCATACACGTCTACCCGTACGTGGTCGTAAAATCTTGTTACTGTCACTGTTACCTCAGTTTCCTTTGGTGAATATTTGATAGCGTTGCCAATTAGGTTATTTACCACCTGGCTTATTTTCTCCGGATCGGCATGTAACATCAATGGTTCTCCCAGCTCAAACGTAATATGATGGTTTTGGGCAATTGGCCGGTTTTCGGCACAAACTTCCTCAACTACCTGCACCAGATCAAAATCTTGTTTTTGCAACCGTAGTTTACCTGCTTCCAGTTTAGATAGGTCCAGAAAGCCATAGATTAGATTGGTCATCCTGTTTATCTGGCTTTCTGCTTTTTTCAGCGCATTAGTAAAAAAGCTGTCACCCGTGCGCGCCGAAGCAGCCAGCAGGAGCTGTATGTAGGCCTTTAAAGATGTAAGCGGCGTTTTAAGCTCATGACTAGCCATCGCAATAAAATCGTTCTTGCGTATCTCATTTCGCTTATTTTCGGTGATGTCCAATACAGTTCCAATAAACCTAACAGGTACGTCATGCTCATTAAAGTATACTTTACCCTTAGCCCTTACCCAGCGTAATCTGTTATCTTTGGCAATGGTACGGTACTCAACATCGTAGTCTCCGTTGGTAAGTTCACGCTCAAACGCAAGTTTTACCGCTTGATCTGTTTTCTCGCGGTCATCCGGGTGCAATCCTTTTAAAAAAGCATTGTCGTAAGTTACAGGTACATCTTCACCAAGGCCGAATAACTCGCGGCAGCGTTTATCCCATACCATGCTGCCATTTACCAGGTCCATATCAAAGGTGCCCAGCTCGGCCGATTGTATGGCTAACCTCAGCGTTTCTTCGTTTTTTGTAAGCTCGTTAAGTATGTGCTTTTGTTCGGTAATATCCATTAAGGTACCCAGCATCCGCAATGGCACACTAGCGTCGCTATAAACTATTTTGCCCGTGGTGCGTATCCAGTGTATAGTTGAGTCGGGCCAAACCACCCGCGCCTCGTAATAATACAAGCCTGTTTGCAGGGCTGTATCAAAAGCTTTTATTACTATCGGCAAATCGGCAGGGACTATCATGTTCCGAAGGTCCTGATGGCTCACGGCTTCTTTACTGCTTAGCCCGAATATTTCTGACAAGCGTGGGGAGTGTATGATAGCTCCGCTTTGCAGGTCCAGGTCAAACGTGCCTAGTCCGGTTGCTTCGGTGGCAAGGCGCAAGCGTTCTTCTGCGTCTTCCAGTTTTTTACGGGCATAAACCTGCTCGCTCACATCGGTGGCAGTCACCATTATGCCGGTGATCAGCCCTACATCATCTCGAACGGGTTGATAAACAAAGTTGAAGTATAGAAGGGCTAGCTTTCCCTCCCTTGTTAGGTTTACCTCGGCTTCGTAACCGTAATATGCCTCACCGGTGCGGTAAACATTGCTTAAAAGCCCAAGGTAGGGCTGTCCTATTATCTCTGGTAATCCCTCGGCTAGTGGCAACCCAATAACGCTTTCGTCTTTATCCCAAATGGCAAGCAAAGCTGCGTTAGCCGATTGAATGACAAAGTCTTCCCCTGTTAACACCCCGATAGCTACGGGTGACTGGGCAATAAGCTGCTGAAAGCTATGCCTGTCAAAATTGACGGGTGAATTAGGGTTTTGCTGCACAGTTTAAATTATAACAATAATAATACAAATTCCTGGGAAAATTCGGGAGGCCATATTTATTATTTTAAATTATTGTGGTATTTTTGCCCAGCAATTCAATAGTACCCAAGCCCTGTCCCTTCTTCTAATTTTTTTGTTTATTTGTATATAGTTTTTCTTTTCGGCTTTTGGTAGTTATTATTTATGGTTAAACGTATTTTGGTGCTGGATGATAACCAGGACATACTCGATATAGTGCATGAAACCCTCACTTACGAAAATTTTGAGGTTAAAAGTGTAAGCGAGGGGGACGATGTAATGCCACTTGTAGAGGAGTTTGCACCGGACCTAGTGATACTTGATTACCGTGTTGCTGGTACCAACGGCGGTGAAATTTGCCGCAACATTAAAACCAACCCTAAATACAGCAATGTGCCGGTTATCCTTTTTTCAGCATACATTAACCGCAATGCCGAACTGATGGCTTATGGCTGCGACGCGGTGATAAGCAAGCCTTTTGACCTTACCGAGCTTGTTGAAAAAGTAAACGCACTGATAAACTCCTGAAATTAAATACGGATAAGCGCTTGTCTATTGATGATCTGCAGATACTTATCGATATTCCTCTTCTTCTCACTGTTTTACAATAGTATTGCTACAGCTCAGCCGCAATACACCACCACTGATTACCTCGTTCAAAACGGCGACTTGCAATTGCAGGTGCGTAAAGTTACCGAGAACCTTTACTCGTCCCGCAGGAAGATACCTTTACTGCTGGTACACGGTGGTACGGGCGCGCTTACATCCTTTGATCTGGATGTAGCTGATGCTTCGTTCGCGCAATCGCTTGCTGATGCAGGCTTTACGGTTTACCTCATGAACGTACGAGGATGGGAACGTTCTACCGCACCTGTATACGATCTTGCTGATACCAGCCTTGTAGCGGGTTCCTGCCAGGAAGCTGCTGCCGATATTGATGCCGTAGTAAGTTCGATCCTAAAGGATGCACCTCAAAGTAAGGTAAATCTCTTCGGCTGGGCAGCAGGCGGGCATTGGGCATCGTATTATGCTACGTTGCATCCGGAGAAGATATCGCACCTGGTTGTTCTGAATAGCTTGTACGGCGTTAAAGCGCCATGGAGTTTTAATGGGGCCTTTGCCGACCTTGAAGATTCATTAAAGTTTAACAACAGCATACCCGCAATGCGGCAGTCAGACGAGCAGGGAATGCTAAACGTTTGGAAAACCGAAGCGGAAAGCGGCGCGCCTACGCCCGCTGATTCAGTTATAATGAAGACCTTCGTCAGTCGCTCTGTGAGTTTTAACAGTGAACACTTACTTAAGGTACCGGGTGGTTTTCGAAAGGAAAGCTTTTATATGGCTAACGGCCGCAAATATTGGGACGCAAAGGACATCAGCGTACCAATCCTCCTGATCCGCGGGGAGCATGATTTTTGGTCGAGGCCGACAGATATTGATACTTATTTTAATGAGTTGCCGGCTGGCATAGTTAAGAAGAAAGTAGTTGTACCAGGCGCCGGGCATTTTGTGTTTCTGGATGTTAAAGGTTCAGGCCGGCGAACGCTGGTTATCGCCATTAATAATTTTATTAAGAAGAACTTATAGGCACATAAAAAAGCCGCTCCGGATAACGGAGCGGCTTTTGCTGATATATATAGAGTTCGCAGATTATTTAACTTCTTCGAAGTCAACATCTGTTACGTTATCGGCATTGTTCTCTGCCGCACCACCTGCATTACCGGCATCAGCGCCTGGTTGCTGGCCTGCTTCTGCAGATGCCTTGTACATATCCTCGCTTGCAGCAGTCCATGCGGTGTTCAATTCAGCTTGTGCTGTTTCAATTTCTGCAAGGTTTTTAGCGCTGTAAGCAGCTTTCAATTTTTCAAGGCCCGACTCGATAGGTGCTTTTTTGTCAGCAGGTATCTTATCACCGTATTCTTTCAGCTGCTTTTCAGTGCTAAAGATCAGGGCATCGGCAGAGTTCAGTTTTTCAACTTCCTCTTTAGCTTTACGGTCAGCATCAGCGTTAGCTTCAGCTTCGTCCTTCATTTTCTTGATCTCGGCATCAGTTAAGCCCGAAGAAGCTTCGATACGGATCTTCTGCTCTTTACCGGTTGCTTTATCCTTAGCAGATACATGCAATATACCGTTGGCGTCAATATCGAAAGTAACCTCGATCTGTGGTACGCCGCGAGGTGCCGGTGGTATACCGTCCAGGTGGAAACGGCCTATGGTGCGGTTGCCCGATGCCATCGGGCGCTCGCCCTGTAATATGTGGATCTCTACAGATGGCTGGCTGTCACTGGCAGTAGAGAAGGTTTCTGATTTCTTGGTAGGGATAGTTGTGTTAGACTCGATCAGTTTGGTCATTACACCGCCCATGGTCTCGATACCTAATGATAGCGGGGTAACGTCTAACAATAACACGTCCTTAACTTCACCTGTAAACACACCACCTTGTATAGCAGCACCAATAGCTACCACTTCGTCAGGGTTAACACCTTTTGATGGTGCTTTGCCAAAGAATTTCTGTACGGCATCCTGTATAGCAGGGATACGGGTAGAACCACCCACCAAAATAACTTCGTCGATATCTGAAGTGCTGTAACCTGCATTTTTCAAAGCGGTACGGCAAGGCTCAATAGTACGTTTGATCAGGCTGTCGGCCAGTTGCTCAAATTTAGCACGGCTTAAAGTTTTAACCAAGTGCTTAGGGCCTTCGGCACCAGCGCTGATGTATGGCAGGTTGATCTCTGTTTGGGTAGAGCTTGATAACTCAATCTTAGCTTTCTCAGCAGACTCTTTCAAACGTTGTAAAGCCATAGGGTCTTTACGCAGGTCAATACCTTCGTCGTTCTTAAACTCATCTGCCAGCCAGTCAATAATTACCTGGTCAAAGTCGTCACCACCTAAGTGGGTATCACCATCGGTAGATTTTACTTCGAACACGCCATCGCCAAGTTCCAGTACAGATACGTCATGTGTACCACCACCGCAGTCAAACACGGCAATTTTCATGTCCTTGTGTGCTTTGTCCAAACCGTAGGCAAGGGCAGCAGCAGTAGGCTCGTTTATGATACGGCGTACTTTAAGGCCAGCAATTTCACCGGCTTCCTTAGTTGCCTGGCGCTGTGCATCGTTAAAGTAGGCAGGCACGGTAATAACCGCTTCTGTTACTTCGGTACCTAAAAAGTCTTCGGCAGTTTTTTTCATTTTCTGCAGGATCATGGCCGAAATTTCCTGCGGAGTATATTTGCGGTCGCCAATTTCAACACGCGGAGTGTTGTTATCGCCCTTCACCACATTGTAAGGTACACGCTCAGCTTCTTTAAGAACCTCGTTGTACTGGTTCCCCATAAAGCGTTTTACCGAATAGATAGTTTTGGTTGGGTTGGTGATAGCCTGGCGTTTTGCCGGATCGCCAACTTTACGTTCGCCATCGTTAACAAAAGCTACTACTGACGGCGTAGTACGTTTACCTTCGCTGTTTGCTATAACTACAGGTTCATTACCCTCCATTACGGCAACGCAGGAGTTGGTTGTTCCTAAGTCGATTCCAATTATTTTAGACATATGATATGATTGATTTATTAGTAATTAAAGTTTTGCTTACAACCCTATTTAACAAGGGTTGTGCCAATATGTATTTGGCAGTAAAATGGGGTTTGGCGTGGCAGATAACGACCAATGCGGCAGGGGTGATTACTTTGTGGTGACAGGTTGGCAGAATGCAAGAGCGATATTAAGCCACAACATACTGATAGCTCGTTAACGACAACCAGATTAATAAAGAGCATCATTTAATAAAATTTATTTGTGGCTATTAAAATTTCTCTTACATTTATAACTGTAATATATACAGTTATAAACCTTTTATGAGAAAATACCTTTTACTAACCCTCGTTTTTGCGCAATTAAATGGGTTTGCGCAAAGCACCGGCAGTATTACCGTGAGCGGTAATACCGGCCAAACCATTAGCAAACACCTTTACGGGCAATTTGCCGAACACCTTGGCCGTGGCATTTACGACGGCTTTTGGGTGGACAAAAGCCTGCCTGTAAAAAAGCAAGGCCGCATTCGCCTGGATGTTGTTGAGGCTTTGAAGCGCATTAAAATACCTAACCTGAGATGGCCCGGTGGCTGTTTTGCCGACGAGTACCACTGGCGCGATGGTATTGGCCCGGCGGCAAACCGCCCGCGAATGGTAAACAGCAATTGGGGCGGCATTACCGAGGACAATAGCTTTGGTACGCATGAGTTTCTGGAACTGTGCGGCCTCCTGGGTACCGAGCCTTACATTGCCGGCAATGTTGGCAGCGGAACCGTTGACGAGATGAGCAAGTGGATAGAGTACCTGAACAGCAACAGCACCAGCAGCGTTGTACAAATACGCAAACAAAATGGCCACCCTCAACCATTTAAAGTATCGTTTTGGGGCGTAGGTAACGAGAACTGGGGCTGCGGCGGCAACATGACTGCCGATTTCTATAGCGACCAGTATCGCCGGTATGCCTCTTTTGCTAAGGATTACCCGGGCGCGAGCCTGAAAAAGATAGCCAGCGGTGCCAATGCCGATGATTACAATTGGACAGAAACGCTGATGAAGAAAATACCGCATGGCATGATGTGGGGCGTATCTATGCATTATTATACCATACCAACCGGCCATTGGGGCAAGAAGGGTTCGGCTACGAGCTTTACCGAAGACGAGTACTTTAATACCATGAAGAACTGCCTTAAGATAGAAGAGCTGGTAACCAAGCACTCTGCTATTATGGATAAGTATGACCCGGAGAAGAAGGTTGCACTGGTAGTAGACGAGTGGGGGATATGGACTGACCCTGAACCTGGTACCGACCCGGGCTTTTTGTACCAGCAGAACAGCCTGCGCGATGCGCTTATTGCAGGTACTACCTTAAATATTTTCAATAATCATTGCGACCGCGTTAAAATGGCCGAACTGGCGCAAACGGTAAATGTACTGCAGGCCCTTGTACTTACCGAAAAGGACAAGATGCTGCTTACCCCAACCTACTACATATTTGATATGTATAAGGTGCACCAGGATGCTGCTTACTTAAATATAAAGCTCAATTCTCCTGAATATACCGTAGCCGGTAAAAGCCTCCCCGCGGTAAACGCTTCGGCATCTCGCGACGCTGCCGGTAAAGTGCACATATCACTGGTAAACCTTGACCTTAGCAAGCCGGTTACAATAAGTACCCAGTTAAAGGATATTAATTGGAGCAAGGTGAGCGGAACAATACTGACATCAGAAAACATTACAGACATTAACACCTTTAAACAACCCGGTAAAATACACTTGGCTGCCTTTAACGGAGCAAAAAAAGATGGCGATAAGCTATCCGTAACTTTGCCTGGTAAAAGTGTTGTTACCCTGGAACTGAACTAACCAGAGTATGTGTTTTAAATAAAGAAAGCCGCCTAACAGGGCGGCTTTCTTTATTTAAAAACTAATGCAAACAGTATCAGCTGTTAATTGTGTGCTGGCACCTACAACTGCATACAATTGTGTACGAATTACACAAGCAGGAAATTGCCTTATCCGACAATTAGGTACTGAGGGTTAAAAAGCAATTCTAATAAGGAATAAAACTGTCGTTGGCATTGGCATTGCACCCGGTGTATGGGCAATTGGGAGCCTTTATTAAATGATCAACATCAACCAACCTCAATATACTATATGATATCCGGTGCAAAAAGAATCCCCCTGATGCGCTATGGCCTTATTGTAATGCTTATTGTAGTACTATTTGGCAGTGCCTTTTATTTATACCTCCATTACAACAAGGCCGAGCAAACCCGCGTGATGGTGCAAAAGCTGATCTCCTCGCGCGAGAACTCGGCCCTGATAGACAGCTCTATTATTGAGATTTACAATGCGGATAACAGCAGCCGCATGTACGCGCTTACCGGCAAAAAGCAATACGCCAGTCAGTTGGCAAAGCAGCTGCGATCGGTACAAACCATATTGGATACCATTGCCCGCCGCAGCAACAATGCCGAAACCATTGCGGATGTGGGTAAGCTATCTAAACTCATTAGTCAAAAATCAATAAAAACAGAGAATTACATAAAGCTAATGGGGCTAACAGACAGCTTGCTGCAACAGGAACATAATACCGCGCCTGCAAAGCCGGTGCGTGTACAGGTTGCGCCTAAGCTGACAAGGCGGGTGAAAACCGTTGTACATATAGATACCATTAAACCAGCTGTGGTAGCGCAGCAGCCAGTTAAGCGTAAAAAATTTTTAGCGCGGCTGTTTGGCGGTAAAGACAAGCAACAACAGCCTGTACAGGCTGCCGCTGCGCCGGTAGTAGTAAAACGTACTACTGATACAACTATAACGGTTATTACACCCGCCACCACCAAGGTAGTTACACCGGTTGTAAAGCATAACTATGCCCGGTTGTATACAGCTAGCAGTAAGCTGCGCAAAAACGAGAAGGAAATACTGGAGCTGAACAGCGAATTGATAAGCCAGGTGGTAACCAGCCTGCGCAAATATAAAATTGTAGAGCAAAAATATTTGGCGGGAAGCAAGTCGGCATTGAAGAGTAATGTGGCCAATGTGCTATACGAGTTCAGGCGCCTTGCGGGGATGATGTTCCTGCTGCTGACCACCCTGGTTGTGGTAATCTTATACAATATCTGGAAGATATTCCGTAACGAGGAAGACCTGGTTACCTACACGGAAAAGGCAGAAGTGCACGCGCAGGCCAAAAGCCGTTTTATGGCCAATATGAGCCATGAGATACGTACGCCGTTGAACTCGATAGTAGGCTTTGCTGAACAGTTGAGCCAGAGCGAACTTACCGATGCCCAGCACGAGCAAACCCGCGCCATACGCAGTTCGTCAAAAATGCTGCTGGAAGTGGTAAACGAGATACTGGACTTTAGCAAATACGAAACCGGAAAAATGAGCTTTGAGGCGGAACCATTTCATCCACATGAAGCCATAGAGGATGTAATTACCAGTTTGCGCGTACAGGCCGGCAAAAAAGGGCTGGCATTAAGAAAGCAAATAGATTTTAAGCAGGATGTATGTGTAAAGGGCGATGTACACCGGTTTAAGCAGGTGGTAATGAACCTGGTGGGCAACTCCATTAAATTTACAGCTAAAGGCTCGGTTACTGTAAGGGCTTTTGTTACCGACAGCGAAAAGCCTGGCCAATGCGTGCTGAACGTGATGGTTAAGGATACTGGTGTAGGTATTGATAAAGAGCACATGCCTTACATTTTCGACGAGTTTTCGCAGGTAAAATCTGCACAAAGGGTGGCCCATACACCGGGTACTGGTTTGGGGCTGGCCATTTGTAAAAAGATAATTGAACTGCAGGGCGGTTCAATTAAAGTAACCAGCCAGGTAAACAGGGGAAGCATTTTTAGTTTTAAGCTGCCTATGGAAGTTAGTACTGCCGACGCCTGTATACAGCAGCATACCCATATTAACCTGATGGAGCAACATGAAATGGTTGCAGGCAAACATGTGCTTATAGCGGACGATAACAAGCTAAATGTATTGCTGGTAGGCACCATATTAAAAAAGTGGAACATAACTTATGATGTTGCTTATGACGGGCGTGAGGCCTTGCAGTTGTTTGAAGACGGCGCGTACGATGTTGTACTAACAGACATTGAGATGCCTGAGATGGGTGGTATAGAACTATGCCAGATGATAAGGACAAACGGCAGCGAAGAAAAAAGCAGCGTACCTATCCTGGCGCTTACCGCCAACGTAATGAAAGAGGATCGCGACAAATACCTGGCGGTGGGCATGAACGGTGTAGTGCTGAAACCTTTTACCGAACAAAGCCTGGTAGACAGCATAGCAGCAGCGCTAAACAATGTAAATATGCTGCTGCAGGATTAACTGTTGCTGTTACTTATTCTTTTTAGCCGCTTTGCTCATTTCCTGCTCGGCGTGTTTCACCTCATCTTTTTCGCTGATGGGGCCTTCGGTTTTAATTTCCTGGCTTTTGTTAGATGCCGGCATAGTGCCGCTGCTTTTAGCTGTGTCTTTCTTTGATGATGAATCTGCCATGAGATAATGCTCCTTTCTTGCTTTGATAACTTTGCGTTGCTAAAAAGGTTTACATTAATGTTAATATTATAATAACCGCATGCGCGAAGC
The DNA here is from genome assembly GCF_003432065.1 of Mucilaginibacter terrenus. Taxonomy (NCBI): domain Bacteria; kingdom Pseudomonadati; phylum Bacteroidota; class Sphingobacteriia; order Sphingobacteriales; family Sphingobacteriaceae; genus Mucilaginibacter; species Mucilaginibacter terrenus. The sequence goes on from NZ_QWDE01000002.1 coordinate 850,644, forward strand.
GAACACAGGAGTGATGCGAAACAGGTGCAACAATTGCGGCACCAATCAACCGGAATGTTGTAGTCTGTACGGGGTTGTCAAAAAATGTGGTTTTTGAAGGTTTTGGAACGCTGAGCATGGTGTAAATATAATCAGCAAAACTGCTGTAACACGATTTTAAACCACGTTAAGCAATAATTGTTTACCAATTGATAATCAGTAAATTAACTAATCAGCTAATTTTTGTAAACTGTATCACCATTTCAAAACTGTAACATGGTTTTTTGTTAACGCATTTATTGTCAGTTAAATAAGTGTTTTTCGGCAGGAAAAAGTGTAACAGGTGTAACACCTTTTCGTGTTACAGTTACAAGCCCTTATTTCTTGAACTGCCTAAGTTCGGTCTTCAGCTCGTTGATCTGCTGCTGAGCCTGCCTGTTTTCCAGGTAAAAGTAAATAGCACAGCCAAGAAATATCTTACCCAGTACAAATACAGCGGCAAAAACCCATTTCCAGCTCTTGTGAAGCTTCATATGGCTCGACTCCGACTCTACCTCTATAAAATGTGGTCCGCTGTGGTGGTTAAAATTGCGGTGATTGTTGTCTTCTCGGTCGGTCTTAAACTGCTCAGGATCAAGCTCCGGGCGTAATATTAGTTCGTCTATCGTGTCGGAGATCTTGTCCCAGGTACTTTCAGGCGGCGATAAGGCCATTTGCCGGGCAATGTGCTCCATATCTAGTTCCAATTGCTGAAGTGCAAAGTTTACCTCCGGATACTTGGCTTTCATGTACAGCAGCTCCTGTACTTCGGCTTCAGTGGCCGAGCCCGTAACATAGGCTTCTAAAATGCCACTATCTATGTACTGTTGCTGTATCATTCCGTTGATTCCTGATTAATATAAACGACTGTTTCAGAATACGTTTTATTTCGTCTTCCGGTTTTTTTAATTCTAAGGATAATTTCGAGATAGTTTTACCATGGTAATGCACTCCGCAAAATACCTGCTGCTGCTCGGCTGTCATTAAATCCGTAAAACGGTTTCTCATAACAACGGTACTTTTTGAGGTATCGTCTGCCTTTGATGAAGTAAAAGCAGCCACTTTATTTCGGGCGAGTTGCTGTAGTCGGCAATACGTGTTAACGCCTGGTTTGGTAATGGCCGCTATGTCTGCAAAGTTCAGTTCGTTAAATATCTCCACCAGGTATTGTTCAGCTACAGATTTGCTTTTTACTACTTCATAAATGTAGCCAAGTAACATGTCTGCATAGCTATTGTACAAACCTTGCTTGGTAGGTACTGCTGTCAGCGGCGAAGCACTTGTAGATTTTAACTGCGGTTTCAATGGGATCAGATATTAATAACGGGGGACTGATATCAATAGACCATAAATGTACATATAAAGCATAATAGTTCAGTTAAAAAACTTTCGCCTAGCATATATGCTACTTAAGCAGGTTTAAATTCATGTGCTCCGGTTGTTAAATTTAGTTAAATTAAAGGCCATAGTCCATCACGAATTACGAAAAACACTAGTTTTAACCTATGCTGAAGTGCTTATTTGTAGCTTGTTTGTGTCTGTTTAGCCTGGTAACGAAGGCGCAGTTTAAAGGTAGGGTATTAGAAAATAATACCAGGATTGGCCTTTCAAATGTATGGATAGAAAACCTCAGGAATAAACAGAACACATTATCAGACAAGAACGGCAACTTTAACTTGCCGGCCAAAGTTGGGGATCTGGTTTTATTTAAAGCCTTTGCTTATCAAACAGATACTTTGTTGGTGATCAAGTTAAGCAACACAGAAGTGTTTTTAGAGCCCCAGCAAATTCAGCTCAACCAGGTTAATGTTGTAACAACGGAGGTTAAGAAGATATTGTCATCCGACCCGCTATTGCAGAATGAAACGGTACGTTACCACCGTGATGCTAAAGGCAGATTAGATGGCGGGCTTACTTTCCGATTGTTCTACTGGAAGAAACCTGAGCGGGATAGAGCTAAACTGGAAAAAAAGCTGCATGAGTTTGAAGTAGTGGATCGTATTAATGCGGTGTTTACCCCTCAAATCATCTCCAGGTATGTGCCACTAAAAGGGGAGGAACTGGACAACTTTATTAATCTGTATACTCCAACTGTAAAAGTTTTTACCAATGAAGAGTTTAATCTGCTAAACTACTTAAACACGAGTTACAAGAAGTTTCAGGAGCTCTCTCCCGACAAGCGTAAACCACAACCGCTGGGTAACTGACGCGGGTAGATTTACATTTTACCCTTTAAACTGTCCTGTTTAGCTTTTTCTTTTTTCTTGAAAAAGCCACGCAGTAAAAAGTTGTGTTGTACGGCTTCCAGGTCGTCGTTTAATTTAATAGAGCTTTGCTGCAGGTAATTGATGGTGCTTCGTACCTGTTTTGCTCCGTTAGGATCGTTCAGCAGCACACCCAAGATATTATCATTGCTATTGAGCTTATTGCTGGCTTTATTCAAATTGTTGGTTAAGATAGTAGCATTATTTGCAGCTTCTTTAAGCTTAGCTACAGATTCTTGTATCCGGTTGTAAGCCACTGTATCGGTTAACAGCTTATCAGCCAAGCCGCCTTTAGTATTCATTTTTTGGCTAAAAGCATTAAGCTGATTGGCCATTTTTGAAGCAGTAGAAGTAGTGGTTTGCAGGTTACGCATGGCAGCACGTAGTTGCATGCCCATGCTGCTGTCGGCTAATAACGCTCCAACAGTACCTTTGCCCGCTAAAATCTGGTGACCAAGCGTTTTAAAATCTGTAGTAATTGCAAGCAGGTTTTCGTTGTTTTTCTGCAGCGTTTTCATGATATCGTCTGTTGACAACAGTTTTTCTGCCTGAAGAATATCACCGTCCTGCACTATTGGGGCCTGCGGGCTGCCGCCATCAATTACAATTATCTTATTACCTATCAAACCGTCGCTGCTGATACGTGCAACCGCGTTGCGGTGGATATATTGTTGTGTTGACGCGTCTACGCTCATGTCAACATCTACCTGCGCGTTGCCTGTAAAGCGAATGCTTTTAATTGTACCAACCTTTACGCCTGAGAACCAAACGTTGTTGCCTTTTTTTAATCCCGCTACGTCTTGAAAAATCGCACTGATGCGTATGCTTTTTACAAAGCTTTTATTTTGACCGCCGAGGGTAAGTATACCTATTACAAATACTGCCACACCGAGCAATACGAATACGCCTACTATAATTGATCTCCTGTTTTCTGATGCATCCATATTATAATGGTGATAATATTATTCAATAAAATTGTAGTCGTAAAAAGGTTTAACGCGCGTATCTTCAGTAGCAAACACTTCGTCAAAAGTGCCCACCCGCTGAAACTGCCCGTCCAGCAGCATTGCTATCCGGTCTCCGGTTTGCTTTGCGCAGGTAAGGTCATGCGTTATAATGATAGATGACGTATGAAAGTTCTGTTGAACCTCGTTTATCAAGTCATTTATCTCGATACACGTTATGGGATCCAACCCGGCTGTTGGCTCATCATACATCATTATTTCCGGGTTAAGAATGAGCGTACGCGCAATACCTATACGTTTACGCTGGCCACCGGATAATTCCGACGGCATTTGATTTATGGTTTGCGATAAACCTACAGCATCCAGCACGCGTTCTACACTGGTGTTTATTTCCTGGCGTGTTATGCCTTTGCGATTGCGAACCAATGGAAATTCCAGATTTTTGCGCACCGTCATACTATCATATAAGGCGCTGTTCTGAAAAGAAAAGCCAATCCTGATGCGTAAGGCCTCTAACTCTCTGTCGCTGATGTTTACCACATCCTGGCCAAGTACTTCTATGCTTCCAGCATCTGGCCTAAGCAAACCGGAAATGAGCTTTATCAATACAGATTTACCCGTGCCGGAACGACCTAAGACCACCAGGTTTTCTCCCTGGTAAAGGTCAAGATCAATGCCACGAAGCACGTCATAGTCCGCAAAAGACTTTTCCAGTCCGCGTATTTTAACAACTTCGTTGTTCTTATCGATATTTACCTGTTTCTTTTCCATAATTAACGGAACCAACCGGCTATTTGCACTATCAATACTTCTTCAATAAACACCAGGAACATTGCGGTAACAACTGCACCGTTTGCTGCCTTGCCTACACCCTCGGTACCTTTTGTAGAATTGTAACCCTGGTAGCAGCCTACAATACCTATAGTAAAGCCAAATACAATAGCTTTTGACAGCGACGCCCAAAAGTCTACAAATGTAAGCGGTTCAAAAGCCTGCTCCATAAAGGTGGCATAGCTTGTTCCTTCGTTTTGACTAACATTAAGATAGCCTCCTAAAAGGGCTATTATTGCGGTGTATGTTGCAAGCAGGGGTATAGTAATGGTTGTAGCAATTACGCGTGTACAAACCAGGAATTTAAACGGTTTAGTACCGGATACTTCCATTGCATCTATCTGTTCCGTAACCCTCATAGAACCAAGCTCGGCACCAATGCTGGACCCTACCTTGCCTGCGGCAATTAATGCGGTTACCAACGGTGCAAGGGCTTTCATGATGGCTATGGAAACTAAAGAAGGCAGCCAGGAAGTAGCACCAAAATCTGTAAGTGAAGGGCGGCTTTGTTTAGTAAAGATAACCCCAACTATAAAGCCGGTAAGTGATATTAGGGTAAAGGAGCGTACACCTACCTCATAGCATTGGCGTACAACTTCTTTAAACTCGTAAGGCGGAAGCCATACCTCTTTAAAAAAGCGTATTAAAAATGCCCAGACCCTGTGCAGCATCAGGAAAAAGCCGGTTATGCTTTCTTTTGTCCTGCTAAAGCGGGAAGGGCGTGCATTCATTGTACTTTTAATAGAGCTCATGAGAGGGGGCAAAGGTATAATTTATACAAGATATAGAATGAGCAACCATCTAAATTGTTTTTAGCTGCAGGTGCTATTTTACAAAGAGAAGACTATAACACGCAATATAGCTGTAATTGGAGTAGCCTCATTATTTTAGACTTACCTGCAACTGCTCTGCTGCTAACAACGCTAAAGTATAAGAGAGAAGCCGTTGTTAAAACTTAATATGGATGCGCATGTTTTTAGGGAACATAAAACTTTAGCTTATGAACCCGTATCAGCAGAAATGGATAGACGTTTTGACTGCAGCAAACTTAAAAGATTGGAAAATTGAAGTGGTAGATGATGGCATCAATATAGAAATGCCACGTATTACTGACCTGAAATTAGTAAGGGACAATCTGCCGCAAACATTGGCGGCAATATCGTTAGATATAGAAGTGCCAAAACAGCGGCTCAAATTTCATTTTCATAACGGTTACGAAAATTTTGAGTACGTACTTAACCCTAATGATACCGACCTGAATAATGGTTAGATACGTGCTTTCGTGGAGATGATTACCACGCAAGCACCCATCATGGCTATAATGGAAAAGGAAGCGCGCAGTGTTGCAATGCCGGCCACAAAGCCAATTAGAGGCGGACCCACCAGGAAGCCAAGGAACCCGATTGTAGAGACGGCTGCAAGGGCTACGCCGGGCTGCATGGTTTTAGATTTACCCGCAGCACTGTAAACCATAGGTACTACCGACGATACACCGGCGCCAACCAGCAAAAAGCCAAGCAAGGCAGTATAGAGTTGCGGAAAGAACACAGCAACTAGCAGCCCTGTAGCTGTTAAAGTACCACTGAGTTGCAAGGTGCGTTTGAGGCCGAACTTATGTGCGAACCAGTCTGCTATAAACCTGCCGCAGGCCATAGTAAGCATAAAGGCGGTATATCCTGCACCCATCCATGCACCGGTTGCTAAAACTACTTTTTTAAAGTAAATAACGCTCCAGTCGAACATAGCCCCTTCGCATATCATTGAACAGAATGCAATAGCGCCGAGTTTTATTAGAGAGTTATCGGGCATTACGAAGGCCGGGCCTGCATTTGGTGTTTTATCGTTTTTTAAATATCCGGAACTTATAATAACGGCCACTGCAATAATGGCTAATATGATGGCAAAGTGATGCAAAGGGATAATTTGTTTACCAATCATCACCGTGCCGATAGCGGCACCTGTAAAACCAGCCAGGCTCCATAGCCCATGGAAAGATGCCAAAATTGGGCGCTGGTACAATTCCTCAGCAGCCACGGCCTGCGTATTCACAGATATGTTTACCGCATTGCTGCTGAAGCCAAATAACAACAAGCAGCAAATTAGTTGAAAAGTGTTTTGTGCTAACCCAAGTGTAACCAGCATTACAGCGTATAATACAATAGAAGAGAGAAGTAAATTACGACTGCCTATTTTGGTGATGATCCACCCTGAAAATGGGAGCGAGCACATCAGGCCAACCGGTATTGCAAATAATACGCCGCCAAGTGCTGCATCGGAAAGGTCGAGTGTTTGCTGTATAGTTGCTATACGCGATGCCCAGCTTGCAAAGCAAAGCCCTGCCATAAAAAACATAGCAGCCACTGCAGCCCGCAAGGTTGTTTTTGAATAATTGTATGTTGAAGCGGGTGTCTCCGGCATCTTAATCGGTTGGTGTAAAAGTTACACTAAGGTGCAAATGTAGCACTTGCATCTTAGTAAACGAAATTACACTTAATAACTGTAAAGCATAGTTAAGGTTTACAGTTGAATCCTTTATTGCTTAAGATCAAATACTCCATTGGTGATGTGATGCACATCGCCTGTTGTGAAGTCAGTGGCATCAAAGCTGAAAGTACCTTTAAGGGAGCCTTTTACTCCGGTTTTGTCTACACTAACAGTGGTAAACGTTGCCGTTCCCTCGCCTAAAGAAAAACCTTCAACACCAATGTCTATTTTGTAGGTACCAGCTTGGTAGCCGCTGCAACTAAAACTAATACCTGTTGTGCCGCCAAAGCTACCGAGAACTTGTATATTACCGTCAGTAACGCCCATGTCTGGGGTAATCACCTGAAAACCTGAGAATGTACAAGTTTTTTTAACACCATCATAATTGTAACTTAAGGTACCAGCACTTTTGGTGGGAGTGATCCCGCCGGGGGGGCTTCCGCCTCCAGGGTTCGTTGTTCCGCCGGGGGGGCTTCCGCCTCCAGGGTTCGTTGTTCCACCAGGCGTGCTTCCGCCTCCAGGAGTTGTTGTTGTTCCACCAGGCGCCGTTGTTCCAACACCGGTGCCATCCGGATAAACAGGTGCATCTAATTTACAGCTGCTGATAGCTGATGTTAGGAATAATATGATAATTGTGAAGTAGTAAAGTTTCTTCATATTTGAGCTTAACAGTCTAAATTTTAGAGGTATAAAGATAAATAAAATATTACTCTGTAAATGTAATAATGTTATTATATCAATGTTCTCAACTGTTGAAGCTGCTCTTTAGCAATCGCCATCTGGCCCGCAGGCCGGTCCGTTCGCTGTCTTTAGCAAAGAATTCCCCTCCGCAGCTGACCACTCGCTAAAAGCTGTTTCTAATGTTTGTGTAAATACCGGAACGGCTTGCGCGCCAGACACTGCATACTTGCCATTCATTACAAAAAATGGAACGCCCTGTATGCCCAGATATCCTGCTTCTGCTATGTCCCTTTTAACGTCGTCTGTGTAGGCATCTGTTGCTAATACAGCCAGTACTTCGTCGCGGTTCAGTCCCATATGCTCACCTATATCTGCAAGAGCGTCCTTGTCATCGATGTTCTTGGCCAGCGTAAAGTAGGCTTCGAACAAAGCTTCTTCTGTAGCATCACCCAATCCTTCGGACTTTGCGTAGTGGCTAAAACGATGCGCGTTGAAGCTATTAGCTACTACCGCACGATCAAAGTCATAGGTCAAGCCAACCTCCGCTGCCATTTTGGTAACATGGTCATTCATATTCCTGGCGTAGTCCAGCGTCCAGCCTTTAGCATCTGCAAGATATTGGCTAATATTAACTGAAGTGTCGGTTTTCATGTCCGGATTCAGCTGATAGCTTTTCCATTCCACTTCCACCTGGTCCTTGCCGGCAAACAACTGCAATGCTTGCTCAAACCTTCGCTTGCCAATATAGCAGAACGGGCACATCACGTCGCTCCAAATCTCAACTTTCATAATGATATCAATATATTTAAGTAAAGATAGTAGTACCCCAGTTGTACACAGTTAGTAAAACGTCATAATAAAACACAGTTATTTGGCAGTGGTATCCCTCTCCACCAGGTCCATGCCGCATTTTGAGCATGTACCCGGTTTATCTGACGTGATATCCGGGTGCATTGTGCAATAGTATTTGCCTTTTGGCTTAGCCGCTTCTGTAGCTTTAGCATCTTTATTAGTAGTGTTATTGCATGCACCAAGCATGATGATAAGGCTAAATGCAATTGATGTAAAAAGGACCTTCATGATACTATTTGTCTTTGATAAATGCGGCAAAACCGAACAGCGACACTACCAGCACACCTAAAGCGGCCAGCATGCTTACGATGTCGCGGGCGTTTTTACCGGCCCAGGTCATACCGAAGTATTTATGTAAAATTATGAAAGAAAAGCCTTCCGTACGGTCTAAGCCGCCAACTTTAGTGGCGAGTTGGGCAGTTGTCGTTTCTATATACCAGTTTTCGCCATTTGCATAAGCTACCTTTTGTACGGGCAGCCTTTTGTTTATGAAACCATATTCATTATCAAATTGGCGTATTTGGGTTACCGTGGCATTTGGAACGGCACTCTTGTCAGAATGGTAAAAGTCAGCAAGTGATTGAGCATACAGTACATCGCCATCTTTCAATTCGTCTCCTGTAGCGCTATCGAAGTACAGTACATTTTTTTGGTTGTTTGTTACCTGATAATATGGTTTGTGGTTGAAAATTACAATGCCAATTTTCTTTACAGTACTGTCTGTTACGGGTATCTGCAGAGAAGACAGTTTAAGATCTTCACTATTTATCAGTTGTGTGTAGGATTTATGTGCCGGGTTGTTGTTATGTAGTTTAACGTATAAGTGAAAAGCCCCGCTGAATAAAAAAGTGAACATCACAAATGAAACTATAAGTCCCCACTGTCGGTGAAAGCGATGAACAAACCTCTTGTCCTCACGGCCGTGTTCTTTTCTTTTTTCGGTAACAGCTTTAAACTGTTTCCAAAAAAAACCATAAACCACGAGTCCGCTTAATAAAGCCATAAACAAGATGCTGACCACAGTCAGTAACACAATTATTCGAAACTGTTCGCCCCCGATACTTGCCAGGAACTGCCATGTATGCAGCTGCTCAAAAACTTTCAGCATCACTTTACGCGTATTGTTGTTGAACGTTCCCATGCGGCTTTGACTAGTTTCCACATAAACATCCATGCCACGCGCATTATCAAAGCTTACCTTCCATACAGGTAGCAGATGGTTTATTGGCTGATAGCCGCTGTCGAATTGCTTTTGCAAGGTGATGCTTTTAATGGCCGACGAAGAGTCTTGTGTAAAGTACCTTGCCAAATAGGTTGCGTAAAGTTTATCACCGCCGGTAAGCAAGTTGCCGGTGTTAGCTTCGTAATAATTGAGGGTGCTGTCTTTCCCAAGTACCTGATAATAGCATTGGTTATTAAACTTTACAATACCAAAGTTTCGGAACTGGTTGATGCCATTTTTGTGCAGCATTTGCTGAAGCGAAAGGCCAAACGACATTTCGCCGATAGCTGGTGCTTTGTATACCTCCTGCGCTATAGAAGGCCTGAACCAGTTAGACATGAAAGGATGTGAAAGGCCGCTTAATGTCCAGCATATAACCGGGATCAGCGCAGTCAGGCCAATTATCCGGTGCCATTTGTAAAACTTTTGTTTTGCTGATGCCATGTTAATGTTTTGCTATGGAGTAACTTATTCCGATTGTATAAAGCCTTGGAGGCACAGCGTTGTAGGTGTCGCCATATTGATTGCTTGTAACTGTAGTAGCATAAAGCTGGTTGGTTAAATTTAGAACATTAAACCAGATCCCGGCACCCTTCAGAGGGCCGCCTTTAGCATCATACCCGAAGCGAAGATTATAGATATTGTACCCACTGTATGTTTTTGTATTTGCCGGATTAGTAAAGTAATGATTGATATGCTGCCACTCCGCGGCCACTCTGAATCCGTTTAGGTACGCTGGTTTATAGGTAAGTTCGGTATTAGCTATCCATGCAGGAGCATTATTCATGCGATTACCGTTGTAAACAATAACCGTATTAGCGCCTGTGGCGTAGTTGGTGGTTACTTCGCTGTAGTCTACATAAGTATGCCGGGCGTTAGTGCCGCTAAAACGAAAGCTTAGTTCATTTATAGGAGCGTAGTTTACCGAGTATTCGATGCCACGATGGCGGGTTGCCCCGGCGTTTTGGTTCTGGGTAGTATTATCAGGCAGCAACTGGTTAATGATCTCGTTACGCCCTTCCAGGTCATACAAGCTTACCTCTACGTACATCTTTTTATTTAGCAGTGCCAGCCATCCGCCTACCTCGTAGTTGTTAAATGTCGCTTGTTTTAATTGCACCTGCTGGCGTGAGCTATATAAGTCGCCGGTTTCCGGCGGTTGAAAGCCGACGCTGTAATTTGCATATATACCATTATTGTTGCCGAAGTTGTAAGTAAGGCCAAGTTTCGGCGCTACGATGTTGAAGTCATTCACCTCGTGCTGCTTGTATTTAGTGTCACTTGCGGGTAGGTTATTGGTAAAGTTGTAGTGGATACGATCATACCGCAACCCCATTACTAGCCTGAGTGCATCGGTTGGGCGTATCTCATATTGGGTGTAGGCAGCGGTGTTAAACAGTTTAATACGGTAATCATCTATAAAGCGGCCGGTATTGCTGAAGCCGGTATAGTAGTTGTTTGCGACATCCTTCTGAATGTCCAAAAACTGTGCATAGTAGCTGCTCGGGCTGTTATCTAAGTAAGCTCCTACAATCAGCCTAGAACGAAGAAAACTAAAGTCGGTACGGTGCTGAGCCAGCAAACCCAGGCTGTGAAAACTTTGATCATTTACCTGTCCGTTTGAACTGATGTAGTTTCCGCCGGCATCCCGCACATCAGAAATAAAGTAGCTTGGCAATTGCGCTGTTGAGTTGTTCCTGTAAAAGGCTGTTAAGAAGGTATTACTTTTATCATTCCAGCTATGCTCAAGGCGTGCATTGGCCCTAAATGCCTCTACCTTGCGATAAGTAAAGCGCTGGTTAGAGCCGTAGCTTCGGCTGTAAAAGTGTGCACTGTCCAAAGTGCCGGGCGTTTGGGTATTCAGGTAATTGTATGTGGCTGCGACCGTCAGTTTGGTAGCGTTGTTGAAATCGTATGTGGTTTTTATGTTTGCCGAATACTTATCAAAATCGGTGTAGTCCTGCCAGCCATTGGTTTGGTGTGCAACGTATCCGCCGGCGTATAAACCAAACATGCCGGAGTTAAAACCACCATCAGCATCTACCCTACGGTAATGGTAATTGTCACCCTGGACAGAGACGTTGGCTGCATAGCCGGAAGGTGCGCCTTGTGTAATAAAGTTCACGGCGCCACCTATAGCGTTACTTCCGTACAGAGAGGATGCAGGGCCTTTAATTACTTCAATGTCGCGGATGCCGCTCATGTTTATCTCATAAAGTGAGTTGTGGTTGAATATCCCTGTTGGGCGGATAGGCAGGCCATCCTCCATATACAGATATAAGGCATTGTAGGTAATTGGCTGCCTTATGGCCATCGTATGCTGTTCGTTCCCCAGATCTACCATGTAAACGCCGGGTGTTTTATTCAGCAGCTGATAAAGCATGGTAGCTTTAGTGTCATGTATCTGCGTAGAATTTATCTTGCTGATCGCAATAGGTGCGTCCTGCCTTGCCTGTCTTTCGCGACTGGCAGAAACTACCACCTGTTGCAGGTTCACGGTAGAGGGCTCGAGAGCTATATTAATATCGTTGCTATTTGCAATAGTGTAAAATTTGGATGTATACCCAACAATGGTAAAACGGAGGGTGGTAGCGCCGCTTCCATTTACAGAGAAGCGCCCATACCTATCGGTTTGCCCCAGGTTTTGAGAGCCATCCCCATTGCTGATCATTACAGCGGGAAGTGGCTCGTGAGTACGTGCGTTGGTAACGGTTCCGTGTACGTTATTTTGCGCCATAGCGGCGGCAGAGAAAAGAAAGTAAAAAAGTATATAGAGGAGGTAAAAGCGTTTCATAAAACATATATGTGCACCGGCAGCATACCGGGCAGGTAAAAACTAACACCACGCAAGTTGATACGCGTTGCTATGCTTGCGCTTATAAGACGCAGCAGTAATTAATTATTTTGTAGTTGTTTTATGATTGCCGTGGTGGCTGAAAGATGGTGTTTGTACGCTCCAGGGCAGTGGAGTTTGCGAATGGATGCAGGATAACTGCTAAAAGTATAGGATGAAAACTAACATCGGCAGTTTTGTGGAAAGCTGCTTCCTGGAAAAGGTTCTTTTGAGCCTGCTTCTCCTCTGCGTTTTTGTTCTGCTCTGCCTGCTTAATCTTTTTCATGAAGTAGCACTTACCGTTGCAATTCATCCAGGGTTTATCCCGGTTTTCGCAAAGCTTTTCGGCAATATAGTTCCGGTTAAGCTCAAACCCCGCGTATATAAATAAGCGGGTAAAGTTCACCGTAACAAGCGAAAATATAAGTAAGTATGCAGTTATACGTTGCAGCATGCGGGGGCAAAGGTAATACTTGCACTATTAACATGCTTCTATTAAATTAAGTTTCAGTCATCAAACGAAAAGCCCCGCCTTGTAAGGCAGGGCTTTTATTGCTTTAAAGGAATTTACTTTACGCGTTTCACAACAAAGTGCGATGAGCTTCCACCAAAATCAATGTCCATTGCACATGAATCCGCGTAAGCTTTTCCAGTGTGTGGGTAATCGGTTCCGTTAACATTTACCGAAAAGCTAAAGGCATCACCTTTTATTTTTCCGTTCTCTAGTTTTACATCACCCATGGGCGATACTGCGGTTCCGGTAAGTTTCTCGCCATCAACTTTAAAGTCGTAGCTCACATTTATAGTGTTGCCGTCTGGTGTTGCAATAACGCCGCCCCATTTTCCGTCAAGGCTTGCAAATACGGCAGCAACAGCCACTATAACACCTAAGCATGATAATAATACTGTAGTAAAGATCTTCTTTTTCATATTGATTAGTTATTTGTCGTTATAAAAATAAGAGTTTTTTAACAGCTAAATGTTACAGCAATCTTACATAATTGTTATGCGCGCTATTCAAATTTATCTGCTGTCACCTGTATCTTCTTGCCCGGCATTTCATCCACGGTAAATGTCAATGTCACCTTGCCTCCTTTACCTTCAATAATAATGGTGGCATGCATTTCACGGTCGTTGTCTGCCAGTAAGGATTTGAAAGTGGTTTTACCTTCTTTAAAAGGAACAGTCCAATTACAAACATAATCGGTAACTGCGCCTGTCATGGTATGATCGCCGGGGGCAATGCTAACCTCTGTTTTAGAAAGTTTAATGACGGTCTCCTCGTCCTTAGACTTCTCTATTTCTCCTTTGTCGTTCAAGTAATTGGTAGTCGATGAGTGGAATGTGACTGGTTTATCACACTGTGCAAAACTTGCCGCACTTGCTGCAAATACAAACGAGAATAGTAATAATAACTTTTTCATAAAATTCGATTTAAAGTGTTCATGTTAGTTAATTTAAGCAAAGTTAATAATTCATATAGTATTATGCAATACAAAGTACTATGTAATTTATAAATAGTTGATAGTTGTTAAATTTTATCTTGTATATTGTGTGGTATATAATTAGGAAGGTAAAATATGGTTAATATCAGCTAAAAATCATTTATCCTCGCACGATTTTAAAACATAGTTTTGATTAGATTTACATTCCGTCTCATCAAACGATTCAACACTATGATAAAGGTTTGCTTTCTACTGCTTACTTGTGCCAGCTTAACTGCTACGGCACAAAAGCAGGATTACCCAATTCAGCCTGTAGCATTTACTAAAGTGAAACTGGCTGACCGTTTTTGGACATCGCGCATAGAGACAAATAGAACGGTTACCATCCCTGCATCATTCGAGCGGTGTAAAGCCACTGGTAGAGTTAAGAACTTCGAAATGGCTGCGGCGCGCAGCGGCAAGTTTTGTACAACCTACCCCTTTGACGACACAGATATCTACAAAACAATAGAAGGCGCATCTTATTCGCTTGCCGTTCATCCCGATAAAAAACTGGAATGTTACCTGGACTCTCTTATTACCATTGTAGGTAAGGCCCAGGAACCGGATGGATATTTATATACCGCACGCACGATAGACCCATTGCATGCCGGACCATGGATAGGTAAAGAACGTTGGGAAAAAGAGCAGGAGAACAGTCACGAGCTATATAATGCCGGCCATATGTACGAAGGTGCTGCAGCACACTTCATGGCAACAGGTAAACGCAATTTTCTGAACATTGCTTTGCGCAACGCCGACCTGCTGGTTCAAACTTTTGGTCCGGGTAAACGCCACGTAGCGCCCGGTCATGAGATAGTAGAAATGGGGCTGGTGCGCTTATACCGCATTACAGGAAAAAAGGAGTACCTGGAGCTGGCTAAATTTTTCATAGATGAGCGCGGCAAAAAGGAGTATAACAAGAAGAGCAAAAATGTTTGGGAGAATGGTACTTATTACCAGGATGACAAACCTGTAATACTGCAGGATGAAGCTGAAGGACATGCGGTTCGCGCCATGTATCTGTACTCGGGCATGGCTGATGTAGCCGCGCTCACGGGAGATAAGCAATATCTTGCTGCCATAGATAAAATATGGGACAACATGGTTGGTAAAAAAATGTATGTACAAGGGAGCATCGGCGCGGTAGGCGATGGCGAACGCTTTGGTGGTAACTACGAGCTACCTAATAGTACTGCATATAACGAGACCTGTGCTGCAATTGGCAGCGTATTCTGGAACCAACGGATGTTTTTACTGCATGGCGATTCAAAGTACATTGATGTAATGGAGAAGACCCTCTACAATGGCCTTGTCTCAGGCGTAGGGCTAGATGGGAAGTCGTTCTTTTATACCAATGCTATGCAGATACAGGACAACTTCACCCATACAGATATTGAGCGCGAGCGTTCTGGCTGGTTTGTCTGCTCTTGCTGTCCAACTAATGTTGCAAGGTTAATACCATCTGTACCTGGCTACATTTATGCTCAAAACGGGAAAGATGTTTATGTAAACCTGTTTATTAGCGGTACAGGCAACATGTTGGTGAACAACAAAGCGTTGAGTATTACTCAGCAAAATAACTATCCGTGGAATGGTGGACTAAACTTTATAATCAACCCGGCTTCGGCAACGGACATGAACCTGAAGCTACGAATACCCGGATGGGCGCAAAATCAAGCGATACCATCAGATCTTTATTCATATCAGCAACCGTCCAATCAAAAGGTGGAGATAAGAGTGAACGGAACGCTTGTTAACTACAGCACAGAGCATGGCTACGCTGTATTAAGCCGCAAGTGGAAAAAAGGAGATAAGGTAGAAATGACCCTTCCGATGAATGTTCAACGGGTGGTGGCCAGCGAAAAGCTGCCTGATGATGCAGGTAAAATAGCTCTACAGCGCGGCCCGCTAATGTATTGTGCCGAGTGGAAGGATAATGGAGGCAAGGCAGCCAACATCATTATCCCGAAAACAACGGATTTCGAGCCAACGTATCAGCCAGAACTGCTTAATGGCTTAACTGTGCTTAAAGGTGAAGTAAAAGCGGTTAACATTGACGCAGACGGGCAAAATGTAAGCACCGAAACCAAAACTATGGCAGCCATCCCCTATTATGCTTGGGCAAACCGTGGTAAAGGAGAAATGATGGTATGGTTCCCTCAGCAGGTAAAATACGTGGATTTAGGTGCCGCAGTACTGGTAGAGCCTGTAAAGAAATAAATACACATTAGCAATTAGTTTAAACACAACAAACAATATGAGCATACAATGGAAAGGGGTTTTCCCTGCGGTAACAACCAAGTTTACCGAAAATGACGAACTTGATTTCGATGCATTCGATAAAAACATCGAAGCCCAGATAGATGCAGGTATACAGGGCATTGTTATCGGCGGTTCGCTTGGTGAAGCAAGCGTACTCACCAACGAGGAAAAACTAAGCTTGCTAGAGCATGCCGTAAAGTTGGTTGACAAGCGTATTTACGTAGTATTAAACATTGCAGAGCAAACAACTAAGGCTGCTATACAATGTGCTAAAGACGCGGAAAGTTATGGAGCCGACGGTTTAATGATGCTGCCGCCGCTACGTTATAAAGCAGACGATACCGAGACCACCAAGTATTATGCAGATGTTGCCAAAAGCACGCACCTGCCTATCATGATCTACAATAACCCGTACGACTATAAGATAGAAGTTACGTTGGATATGTTTGAGGAACTTTCCCAATATCCTAATATACAAGCAGTGAAAGAGTCCACGCGCGACGTAAGCAATGTTACCCGCATGATCAATCGTTTTGGCAATCGGTTCGCAATACTTACCGGAGTAGATACGCTTGCCCTGGAAAGCTTGTTTATGGGAGCAGATGGATGGGTTGCCGGTTTGGTAGATGCATTTCCTAAAGAAACTGTTGCAATTTACCGCCTTGCGAAAGCAGAACGTATGCAGGAGGCACTTGCTATTTACCGCTGGTTTTTGCCTGTGCTGGAACTGGATATTCATCCAAAGTTGGTACAGTACATTAAGCTTGCAGAAACTGTTACAGGCTTGGGCACCGAGACCGTACGTTTACCACGCCTCGCAATTACTGGTGCAGAAAGAGAGAAGGTATTAAACATAATAACAACTGCAGTTCAAAATCGCCCGGAGTTACCGCGCGATAGTTGGGGTGTTGAAGAAGAAGTGGACGTTACAGGCGTTAGTTAATAATGGAGACAAGAAATTTAGTAGGTTACCAGCATGTTAAAGGCGGCAAGGCATTTAGGGCAATAAACCCGGCCAGCGGTTTGGAGTTAGATGCAGAATTTAATGCCGCAAGTTTAGCAGATGTTGATAAAGCTATGCAATTGGCTGCAGAAGCATTTGAAATATATAGTTTAAAAAGCGGTGCCATAAAGGCTGCTTTCCTGCGCAGCATTGCACAAGAAATTGATAATCTTGGTGATCAGCTGATAGAACAGGCTATGGCGGAAAGTGGTTTGCCTGCTCAGCGGCTGCAAGGCGAGCGGGGCCGTACTACCGGCCAACTTAACATGTACGCCGATTTGTTAGAAGAAGGCAGTTGGGTAGAAGCCGTAATTGATACCGCTATACCAGACAGGCAGCCTTTGCCCCGTGCAGATATCCGTAAAATGATGGTGCCGATAGGGCCCGCAGTGGTATTTGGTGCCAGTAATTTTCCTATGGCATTTTCTGTTGCCGGTGGTGATACTTGTTCTGCTTTGGCATCTGGTTGCCCGGTGGTGGTAAAAGCCCATCCTGCACACCCGGGTACAAGCGCGCTGGTTGCAGAAGCCGTAAGAAAAGCTGCCGAAGCTAACGGCCTACCAGAAGGGGTGTTCTCTCACTTGTATGATGACGGATATGTTATTGGCGAAGCATTGGTTAAGCATCCTAAAACCAAGATCGCAACCTTTACAGGTTCTTTTAAAGGTGGAATGGCGTTGGTGAAAATGGCGCAGGAACGTGAAGAACCTATCCCGGTTTTTGCTGAAATGGGCAGCATCAATCCAATACTTCTACTTCCGAAAGCCTTGGAAAACCGCACAGCTGAACTGGCTAAACTATCAGCAGCAATAACAAACAACGCAGGTCAGTTTTGTACACAACCAGGGTTACTGCTGGCTATAAAGTCGCAGGCACTGGACAACTTTAAAACACAACTTGCTTCTGCAATTACCGAGATCGGTTCATCAACAATGCTTACACCAGGTATTTACCAGAACTTTTGTAAGCTGACCAACGGAGTGCTGGCCGATGATGCAGTAAGCGTTTTGGTAAAGTCAAATAAGGTTGATGCTGAAAAATCAAACCAAGGCACTCCGCTGGCAACAGAGATAAGTGCGTCGGCTTTCCTGGCTAACGACAAGTTTAAAGAAGAGGTTTTCGGCCCATACACCATGTTGGTTGTGGCTGATAATGCAGCACAGTTGGAGCAAATAGTAGATTCTTTGCAAGGCCAGTTAACGGCTTCTATTATGGCCGAGAAAGAAGAACTGGCGAGTTACAAAAGCATAACAAATAAACTTGCAAAACTTGCAGGCAGGGTGATACTTAATGGTCCGCCTACGGGTGTGGAGGTGGGTAACGCTATACAACATGGTGGCCCGTTCCCTTCTACGTCAGATAGTCGCTTCACTTCTGTAGGTACGGCAGCTATCAAGCGTTTTGTGCGGCCTGTATGCTGGCAGAACTGGGAGCATGATCTTTTGCCCGAAGAGTTACAGGACAACAACCCGCTGAATATTTTGAGGCTGGTAAATAATGAATGGACCAGATAGCCGATAATAATTAATACGCTTTCATCACCCTCTAAAATGAATAAAACCTTTTTCTGTATAGATGCCCATACTTGTGGCAATCCTGTGAGGCTGGTTGCCGGCGGCGGACCAAACCTTGAGGGTGCTAATATGAGCGAAAAACGCCAGCATTTCCTGCGCGAATACGATTGGATACGCAAGGGATTAATGTTCGAACCCCGCGGGCACGACATGATGAGTGGAAGTATTCTTTACCCGCCGCACGATCCACAAAATGATGTTGCCGTGCTTTTTATAGAGACAAGCGGCTGTTTGCCTATGTGCGGGCATGGCACAATCGGCACCATTACCATTGCCGTAGAAGAAGGCCTGATCACACCAAAAACACCAGGTATTATCCGTATGGAAGCACCTGCCGGTTTGGTGCTGATCTCTTATAAACAGGAGGGTAAAAAGGTAAAATCGGTTAAGTTGGTAAATGTGCCATCGTACCTGGCAGCGGAAGGGTTAGAAATAGAATGTCCAGACCTGGGCATGTTAACCATTGATGTTAGCTACGGAGGCAATTTCTACGCGATTGTTGATCCGCAGGAGAATTTCCCGGGGTTGGAGAACTACACTGCAGATCAGTTAATATCGTGGAGCCGGGTACTGCGTCAGCGGATCAATGAGAAGTACACTTTTGTTCACCCGGAGAACCCAACTATTAACACCTGCACGCATTTGTTATGGGCAGGCAAAACCATTTCTCCCGAAGCTACAGCACGTAACGCGGTTTTTTATGGCGACAAAGCAATTGACCGTTCACCATGCGGTACGGGAACATCGGCCCGTATGGCTCAATGGCATGCAAAAGGTAATTTAAAGAAAGGAGATCAGTTCATTCATGAGAGTATCATTGGCAGTCAGTTTATTGGTACAGTAGAAGATGAAGTGACTTTAGGTGGTAAACCGGCAATTGTACCCGGGATAGAAGGGTGGGCCAAGGTATATGGATACAACACGATCAAAATTGATGATGAAGATGATCCGTATGCATTCGGTTTCCAGGTAATATAGTTATCACATCACATCATAGAGCAAGAATTTAAATAGATAAACAAAGTGGTTCCGAGGCGGGACAAACGCATGAAAGCAATAATAATTGGTGGCGGTATAATCGGACTTTTTTCAGCATATTATCTCAATAAGGCCGGGTGGCAGGTAGAGGTTTTAGAACAGGGCGATCTGGCCGATAATGCCTCTTATGGCAACGCCGGGATGATCGTACCCAGCCACTTTGTGCCGCTTGCTGCACCAGGCATGGTAGAGCAGGGGATTCGCTGGATGTTTGATAGTAAAAGCCCGTTCTACGTAAAGCCCTCGTTGGACCCTGCGTTGATAGGCTGGGGATTAAAGTTTCTAAAGGCAGCAAATAAAAAGCATGTGGAGCGATCTGCTGAAGCGTTGCGTGACTTGTCTCTTCTAAGCAAAAAGCTTTATCAGGAGTTTGATGCAGAAGCAGGTTTTAATTTCGGACTTGAGGATAAAGGCATTATGATGCTTTTTAAGACAGCTAAATTTGAGGATGAAGAACGGCATACAGCCGAGAAAGCTCAAAAGCTGGGCTTAGATGCTCAATATTTATCTGCAGATGAATGCCGTGCATTGCAGCCGGAAGTTGAAATGGATGTATTGGGTGCCGTCCTCTATCACTGCGATGCGCACCTTTATCCTAATAAGCTGATGGAAGGGTTGGTAAAGCTTCTTGAAAACTCAGGCGTAATCATTCACCGCAACACCACCATTACAGAGGTTAAACACCAGAACGGTAAAATTACATCGGTAAATAGCGGCAATAACACGTTTACTGCCGATAAATATGTTTTAGCCGGCGGGTCGTGGTCGGCAGCATTGGGTAAGCTGGCAGGTATTAAGGTGCCGTTAATGCCAGGTAAAGGATATTCATTTATGCTGCCTGAGCCTAAACAGCGCATGAGCATTCCATCACTGCTTTGCGAGGCAAGGGTATCTGTGACACCTATGAATGGCAGTATACGTTTTGGTGGTACCATGGAAATAGGTAAGCTCAACAACAAGATTAACATGAACAGGGTAGAAGGTATTGTACAGTCAATACCTAAATACTTCCCGCAGTTTAAACCAGCCATTCCGGAGCAGAAAGATATTTGGTATGGTTTCAGGCCATGCTCGCCTGATGGATTACCGTATATAGGTCGCACAGCTAAGTACAGTAATTTGGCAGTAGCTACAGGACACGGCATGATGGGGCTTAGCCTGGCACCCGCAACAGGTAAATTACTGGCCGAGACACTGCAGGAGCAAGCACCTTCGGTAAATATCGGTCTGTTTTCCGCGGACCGTTACAATTGATCAGCAATATCAGTTCATGAATATCTTCAATAATTTACCCGTCTAATGAAGGTATTGCCATTTACCATTCCTGTACCTGATGATAGCAGCATAATTGTGCAGGAAGAATTGTTACCGCATTTTTACCCGCACCTGCATCGCCATTCAGAAGTGCAGATAACCTGGGTAATAAAAGGGGAAGGCACACTGTTGGCTGGTAGCAGCATGCATAGTTTTACCGGAGGAAAGATATTCGTGTTAGGGACAAACCAGCCCCATCTATTTAAAAGTAGTCCGGAGTATTTTAACGAGCAGCCGTCCCTGCAAATACATGCGCTTACCATATTTTTTGATCCTAACGGAAAGCTTTCCTCATTATTTAATCTGCCGGAAATGAAAGCGCTTAAAGTTTTTGCAGACGGGTGGCAAAGCGGGTTTACAGTGCCGGCGGAGAGAACGCATGTATTAACCGATCAAATGCTTGCTATTCAGCATGCATCAGGTGCTTCGCAGTTATCCATGTTTATCAGCATGTTAAAAGACCTTAGTTCGATATCAGAACCAAAGATGTTGTCGCCAATGGTTAACAATTACCCGCTTACAGATCCGGAGGGTATGCGCATTGCATCAGTATATAACTATATAATGCACAACTTTAGCCGCGAGATAACGCTTAATGAAGTGGCAGCGTTAGTGCATCTTACACCAAATGCCTTTTGCCGGTACTTTAAAAAGCATACACGTACAACTTTCGTGGCTTTTGTGAACAAGGTTAGGGTAAACGAAGCTTGTAAGCTGCTGGTAAACGGTGGTAATAACAACATAGCAGATGTTGCGTATCATTGTGGATTTAGCAGTATTACTAATTTTAACTACGTTTTCAGAAACACAATAGGTAAGGCACCAAGAACTTACGCCAGCGAGTATGCAGGTGCAACCAAAGCCTAAATTAATTAGGTACGTTGTAATAGTAAATGGGTGAGAAAACCCCCTCGCTAATGGTATAGTAACCTTTTCCGTCGGGGGTAAAGCCAATAGCTTCACCTTGTTTTTCTTGT
Source organism: Mucilaginibacter terrenus (assembly GCF_003432065.1). Classification (NCBI taxonomy): domain Bacteria; kingdom Pseudomonadati; phylum Bacteroidota; class Sphingobacteriia; order Sphingobacteriales; family Sphingobacteriaceae; genus Mucilaginibacter; species Mucilaginibacter terrenus. Next base: position 872,449 of record NZ_QWDE01000002.1, read on the forward strand.
TTATACGGTAGTTCTAGCGGCGGCCGGCGCATTGCTTGCCAAACTGCTTCGTTAGGGCGACGTGTCCAGTAGTAGACCTTTTCGTAGCTTTTTAGCAGAATCTTCTGCCCGTCTTTAGAGATGTCGCCGGCGGTTATCCATTTAAAGGGCTTAATACCTTTAAAGAATAGCCTGGTGCGAAACGTCATCTTAACGGTGTCATCGTTTTTATAGGCGAGCGGAGACGTATACACGCTTACAGAATCGTACCGTTTAGTAACGATGTAAAATAGCTTCTCTATGGGGTCTACCATCATGGCTTCAGCGTCTTTTGGTGCATCGGGGTATTGCAGGTTTATGGGCGATGGCACAACATGCGCTACAGTATCCTTCAACCAGCTGCGCTTTTCTTCCGCACGGTAGATGGTGATGAACTTTCGGCTGGCACCGTTATCTCCTATGTCGCCGATATACACGTAGCTTTTGCCCTTTACAGGACCGGGACCGACGCTAATATCTTCACAATCAAGTGCGCCAAGATGTTGCTTGTGACCTTGGTAATAGATAGTGGTATGCAGTTTACCATCAGGTGTGATGGCAAAAAAGCGGCTTGTGTCACCGCTGTCATTATGTATGTAGTAGATGTCGGGATTAATGGAAGATGCTGCTACGCCTGAAGTTTCGTCCATTACCTTATCCTGAAGATGGCTTTCGGGTAGGCTTTTTCTGTCGATAAAATGATGTTTGGCGTAAGCGCCGATAAACATCAGGATAACAACTGGCAGCAGGATATTTAACTTCTTTCGACGGCTCATTCGTTTATATGCATTTATAACACGCAAACCTTTCATATATTATAAAATTGGCAGTGTTGTTTGCACTTTGTTACAAAAGTACTATTAATATTCTTCTTAAATGGACATTGATATCGGCTCTTTATACAAGCGCGATTTTGGCCCGGGTGTTCAAAAGTGTTCAGCTTTTTTGTGTAGGTTGTGTTTGAACACTTTTTTTAACGCTCTATCTATTATCAAAAAAACAGCGAAAAAAGCACCAGTAAGCCTGTTTTTAGCAAAAATAATATGCAGGTACCTTTAAAAACCACACCAATTTACCATGCTATTTTGAAATAAATTTGCAAGTAATAGGGTAAAGTACAGGTGTAAAATAGCATATGTACTAACACAAAAAGGCCGCCCTTTTTGGGACAGCCTTCGTGTATTTTTAAACGGTTGGTTTAAGCTACCGCTTCTTTTGTTTGCATGGTAAGTTCAGCATCAGGCTTGCTTACGTCGGTGATGGCTACACGACCACGGTCCTTACGCAGTATCCGGTTGAACAGGGAGATCTCCCTGTCAAAAAGAAAACGGAAGAATAGCTTTGTCCATGATGTATGGTAGTGCAGTGTTTCGTAATACTCAGGCGCTGTCTTCTTAATCTCCGGAAGCTTGTTCCATGGGATAGAAGGGAAATCATGGTGTTCGTTATGGAAGCCTACGTTAAATGCTACAACGTTAAGGTTGCCATAGTAGCTGTAAGTTTCCTGTTCTGCGCTGTGGGTAAGGTAATGTTCCTGTATCCAGCGTGCACCCAGCGGGTGAAGGCCAACCGAAAAAGAGAAGCTCAGCAATAAAAACGTTAATGAATGCCAGCCCATAAAGTACCATATTGCGGTAGTAAAGGCCACCTGTATAACAAAGTTGGTTATTATCCAACCGTCAATAGGGTGTATTTCGCGCAGACGGGATAAACGGAACAACTGGAAAACCGGGAAGAATAACAACCAGATAGCTTTACCCACAAAAGAGTTGCTGATCAGTTTTGCTTCCCAGCGGTTCGGAAGATCGGCATCCAACTCGTGAATACCCTGGAACGAGTGGTGCTTAATGTGGTATTTTTCAAAAGAAATAGCGCTTGGCAATATTTGCGGTAGGTTGGCAAACATAGATGCCCACCTGTTTGCGTTGCGGTTTTTAAACAGCAGCTGGTGCGTACACTCATGTATCATTACAAACAATGCATGATCTGCAAACGCGCCCAATAAGTAAGCCGCACCTACAACCAGCCACCACGACTGATCACGAAGGAACCAGGCCATAACAACCTGGAAAGTAACCAACCCAATAATAGCCCATATAGTATTAGGGTTTTTACCTATCAGTTTTCTTAACTGCGGGAATTGCTTAAGTATTTTTTTTGTACGGATCCGGTGTGGTTCGGACTCCTCTGAATATACAAAATCTGTTCTTTTCATATTAGGGTTAAAACGATGAAGATACGTAATTAGCGCTAAAATATAAATTTTGATGCGAAAAACTTTATCAGTTTATTCATGCAGGGTTAAATGTCTTCTACTTTAAAGATAATATTTTTCGTTTAAGTATTCTAGTAATCAAATATTTATCAGTAAAATAGATTATTGATACTCACGTCTTAAACAAAAAATTATGTGGTGGATATTCGCGCTTCTTTCTGCGCTGTTTGCAGCGCTTACAGCTATTTTCGCTAAAGTAGGCATCAAAGGTGTCGACACAGATTTAGCAACTGCTATACGCACGGTAGTAATACTGATGATGGCATGGGGAATTGTTTGGTTTAAAGGCACGGCAAGTGGCTTTGCGGGCCTCACTAAAACTAATTGGACGTTCCTGATTTTATCCGGATGTGCTACCGGCTTGTCCTGGATATGCTATTTTAAAGCACTGCAGCTGGGCAAAGTAACACAAGTTGCACCGGTAGACAAGCTGAGCGTGGCTTTAGCCATTGTGCTTGCAGCAATGTTTCTTAAAGAACCATTAACCCTTAAAACGGGCATGGGGGCATTGCTTATTATTGGCGGTACATTCGTATTGATATTCTAATAAGTGCATTTAGCGCAGGGTTTTTGTAAATATTCTATTACGAATGTGTGATAGCTAAGTGTATATGTAACAATAATGAAACGAGGCTTTTAAAAACTCGTTCAAGCCGAATATTCTTGGCACTTTTGCAGTTCGTACCAAAATGAGCCAATATATGCGGACCGCAATTTACCTTCTACTTGTTTTCTCTTTGTTTTCTTTACGCCTAAACGCCCAAACAGGTACTAAGGGTAAAATTAGCGGTAAAGTTATAGATGCGGTGAGCAAACAACCGGTAGACTACGCAACCGTATCAGTATTTAAACAAGGGGCAACAAGTCCGTTCAACGGCATGAGTACAGATGTTAAAGGAACCTTTAATATTGAAAACATACCAGCCGGCGATTATACAATTACCGTTGATTTTCTTGGGTATAAAAAGAGCACGATAGATCACGTTGTTATTACTGATGCGGGTAATACCGCCCAGGTAGGTACCATATCATTGCAGCCGGTATCCAACCAACTGCAGGGCGTTACAATTACCGCAAAAGTGCCCATTATAGAAAACCGTATAGATAAGATGGTGTATAACGCGGCTAATGACCTTACCGCGCAGAACGGCGCCGCTATAGATGTGTTAAAGAAAGTGCCTCAGGTAACTGTGGACCTGGACGGTAACGTGGAGCTGCAGGGACAGTCCAACGTACGTTTCCTTATCAATGGGAAACCATCAAGCATTTTCGGGGCAAGCCTTGCAGATGCCTTGCAGGCCATTCCGGCCAGCCAGATCAAAAGTATAGAGGTGATCACCAGCCCGGGTGCCAAGTACGATGCGGCCGGTACCGGTGGTATCATCAACATTATATTAAAGGATAGCAAGGTGCAGGGCATTAATGGGAGCGTAAATGCATCAGGCGGTACCAGGTTCCAAAACGGATCATTCAACTTTAACGCCCGTAAAGGCAACTTTGGCCTGAACGCTTTTTTTAGCGGCAACGCGCAGCTTAAAACTACCGGTACAAACAGGAACGAGCGTAATTCCAGCAACCCTAATGATAGTACAACCAGCCACCTTGTACAAGACGGCAGCAATACATCAACACGAAGTGGTTATCAGTCAGGCATCAGTCTAAATTGGAGCATTACACCAAAAGACGAACTGACCGGTACAGTAGGTTTTAATCATTTCGGCAACCATAATTACGGGTTTACTGATCAGCAAAGCGAAAAGTTTAATGCTGACGGTGATTTAATATCCAATTTGTTAAGCACACGTAACTCGGATAGCCGTTTCAAAACCAATGCTACCGATGTAAGCCTTAGCTATAAAAAGACTTTTAAAAATGAAGGGCAGGAACTTGATGTATTATATACCACCAGCTACGGTAAAAACACTTTCTCCTACTTTAACGAGCAGGATTATATAACAGGTGGTTACCAAAACAGCGGCAGCAGGAGTAACAACCCGGGTAACGACAGAGAAACTAACATCTCGATAGATTACACCCACCCTTTCGGCAAAACATTAACGCTTGAAGGTGGCGCTAAAGCTGTGATAGAGAACTTAAAGAATGTTGTAAATACCGACACCTTACTGGCAGATGGCAGCTACGTTAACAACGCTGATCAAACCTACGCGTTTAACTACAAGCGCCAGATATATGCTTCATACTTTTCGGTATCTGCATCCTTGTTCAAAAATTTTCTGGATGTAAAAGGTGGCTTGCGCAACGAGTATACCAAAACCTCTACAGACTTCTCGGGTGTTACCATACCTAGTTACAACATATTAGCACCTTCTCTTGTGTTCTCGCATAAGATTGGCGGAACGCAGTCTGTAAAGCTGAGCTATTCTTACCGTATAGAACGCCCTAATTATGGGGATCTTAACCCGTTTTATAACATTGCCGACCCTAACAACATCAGTACAGGTAATCCCAATTTAAAGCCCGAAAAAGGCCAGCAATTTGAATTGTCGTACAATAAATCTTTCGACGGTGGCGCCAACTTCTCTGTAGGTAGTTTTTACCGCCATAACACAGCCGATATACAGCAGTTCACAACCAGGTACGACACGCTTGATGTTAACGGGCGCGATTACTCTAACGTGCTGTTAACCACACGTGCCAACATTGGTACACAATCATCTGTTGGGGGTAACTTGTTTGCATCTGTACCAGTTACAAAAAAATTAAGCTTACGCACAAACATGTTTTTTGTTAACCGCACCAACAATAATCCTATAATTGGTTCGGTAAGCGGTTTTACCTACCGTATAAACCTTAATGCCAGCTACCAGTTCCCGCATGACCTGGCGGTGGAGGGCTTTCTTAATTACAACGCATCACAACGCAACTTGCAGGGTGTACGCCCATCCTTTATGTTCTACAACCTCGCTTTGCGTAAGCAGTTCATGAACAAAAAGGCCAGCCTTGGCCTGGTTGCCGCAAATCCGTTCACCCACTATATTAATCAACGATCAACCACAACTGGCGATGGTTTCGACCAGGTAAATATCAGGCGTTTCCCGCTGCAATCATTCGGTATATCGTTCAGCTACAAGTTTGGTAAACTGGAGTTCTCCAAAAACAAGGACGGAGAAAAAGACAGGGAAGAAGGCGGTGGCGCTCCGGTACCGGCCGATAGATAGTACGGCTTAATTATTTGTCCATATCGGGGTAAGCTTGTAAATACATGCGGGTAAAATACGTGTGTACTAAAACAAAACGGCATCAGTTTATATTGTAGAGGTACAAAGCAATTCAGAACCCATGAATACTGCTGACAAACATTATAAGCTGATCAATAGTAAAACAGACTATGTGATCTACTATCACTCTTTAAGTGCCGATCTCACTACGGAGCAAATTAAAGCCGAATTGGAGCGTATTAAAGAACAGGTTGCAAGTTCAAACGGTATATATAACGGCACCCTTTATTGGGAAGAGGTTAAAAAGTAGCCTTTTACGTGCTCTGTTTATCATCAGCGGTAAGCAACTGCAAATATTCTTTCTAAAATGTTTGTGTAAAGCATCTGTAAATCAGTACATTTATTTGCCAATTATAAATCCGGATTTCCTGTTTTCGGATCTTGTAGTACAATTAAACATCATCTGATGAAAAGATCATTATTCCTGCTATCTGCAGCATTTTGCCTGCACGTGCAATTGTTTGCGCAAAACAGCCCCGCAAAGCCAGTTTCCATGGGCGAAATAAACAGCAAGCTGCAGTCGTGGCAGTCGGCAAGGGTAATTGAGAAAGCATATTTGCACTTTAATAAGCCGTATTACAATGCGGGCGACACCATCTACTTTAAGGCTTATGTTACCATGGGCGAAAAGAACGAGTTATCTAAAATAAGCGGTGTGCTGCACGTAGACCTTATCAGTAAAAATGATTCGCTGATGCAGAGTATGGTGCTGCAGCTAAATAACGGGCTCGCCTGGGGCGACTTTGCTTTACCTGCTTATACGCCAAGGGGCAACTTCAGGGTAAGGGCTTATACGCAATGGATGCAGAACAGCGGCAGCAAATACGTTTTTGATAAAATAATTCCGGTAAACGGAAAAAGCATATCCCCGTTGAATACTGCGGCTAATACCAACGTAAAACAAGCGGATGTACAGTTCTTTCCGGAAGGCGGCACCTTTGTTAACGCAGTGCCCTCAAAAATGGGCCTTAAGGCAATTGGTCCGGATGGTTTGGGAATAAACATTAAAGGAACTGTTGTAGACGAGCAGAATACGGAGGTTGCCAAATTTACATCAGCCCACCTGGGCATGGGGCAGTTTTATATTACCCCGCAAACAGGTAAAACATACAAAGCCAAAATAACCTACCCCAATGGTACAACAAGTTCTGTTGCCCTGCCTATAGCTGTAGAAAAGGGCATTACGCTGGCGATAAACAATGAATCAGATACTAAACTATCAATAGAAATAAACGCTAATAAGCCATATTACCTGGAAAACAAGAACAAAGAGATAAATATAGTAATGTTCTCAGGTGGTGTTATCAAGTCGGTAAAAACCGTATTGGACAACCAGGTAATAGGGTTTGATCTTCCGAAGAAAGATCTTAAAACAGGTATTTTGCAGGTAACGGTGTTCTCGGACACGGGTATGCCACTTAACGAGCGGCTGGTATTTATTCAAAATGGGAATAACATACTTAACCTTTCGGTTAATACTGATAAGGCCGTTTATGCTGTAAATAGCGATGTAAAGATGAGCTTGAATGCAATGATCGGCGACAAGCCATCTGTCGGTAGTTTTTCGGTAGCAGCAATAGATGGCAGCAAAGCAGGTTCAGATGCAGAAATGGGCCGTAATATACTATCGGACCTTCTGCTGTCAACTGATGTAAGCGGGTATGTCGAGCAACCGGGCTATTACTTTAATAATGTAAACGGCGACACGCGTGCCAATTTGGACATACTGATGCTTACACAAGGGTACCGCCGCTTCGCCTGGAAAGACTTTTTAACCGAAAGTGAATCGGTAACGGCCGGTGTGCCTGAAAATGGATTAGTAATAAGTGGCTATGTAAAGGCTAAGGACGGTAAGCCGTTTTCTAATGAGAAAGTGACGCTGTTACTATCCAACAGCGGCCAATCCCTAACACAAGCAACAGATGCTAACGGCAAATTTGCCTTTGAGAACTTGGGTTATACAGATAAAACAAGGTTCCTGTTAAAGCTGGAGAACGCTTCAATAAAAAACAAGGCCGTAGTTACGCTGAATAAAACCATTACGACGCGGCCAATAAATGCTTACCAGCAACCTATAGAAGCTATCAGAGACATGCCTGCCTTATCAGGTAACACAGGAGCTGAAATGGTTAACGCTGGTGGCAGTAAGGTAACGGAGCTAAAACAGGTAAATGTTAATGATAAAACAAAATACCGTACCGCAAGCCTTAGCGGCAGCGGTAATGCTGATCAGGTGATATTTAGAAATGATATAAAAGATGCCACAAATCTTACACTAGCCTTATCTGGCAGGGTGCGTGGCGTAAAATTCTCGAACGGAGCAGGCTACCTTACCAATGGTACTGTGCTTACACAAGCCGGATCCGGCGTTTCTCCAATGCTTGTAGTAATAGATGGGGCTATTACACCAACAAATTTGGACAACATTAATCCAAATGATGTTCAGTCGGTTGAAATTTTAAAGGGCGCAAATGCCAGTATGTACGGCGTAGATGGTGCTAAAGGCGTTATTGTGATAACCAGCCGCCAGGGAAGCGACAATGATAACGACACACAGACTACTGTAATGTCTCCGGGTATACTGGCCATCAACCCACAGGGTTTTTACGCCGCCCGCGAGTTTTATACTCCGCGTTATGAAGCAAGTAGAAATGATTTATCTGCTGCATACTGGAAACCAAACGTTGTTACAGATAAAGACGGCAAGGCTACGCTCAACTTTAACACTACCGGTGCGGGCAATTACGTAATTATTGTTGAGGGGATGGATAGTGCCGGTAATATTGGCAGATCTGTCACTAAATATAAAGTGCAGTAAATAAAAAAACCCCTGCCATAGGCAGGGGCAAAAACTCACAACAATTGTTTAACCTTTCGGCTATTCCTAACTGCAATGTGCGTTCGTATGTATAACATCTGCAGTTTGTTAAAGTTTTTGACTAGAAATAATTTTTAGTTGTAGATGCTTTAAACTTATATCAGACAACAATCGGCGTGGTCAGCTATATTTGTGAGCAATAAAAAACCTTAAAAACGTTTATTAATAAAAATTAACTAAGTATGAGAAAAGGATTCCAGTTTAAAGCGTTAGCATTTTTTGTTTTCGCACTTTTAGTATCTACCGTAACTTTTGCACAGCAAAAACCAATTGCAAGTCCGCGCGATAGCGTAAGTGCAACAGTGGCCGGATCAAAAATCACCATCAATTACGGCAGCCCGTCGGTAAAAGGCCGGAAAGTATTTGGCGAGTTAGAGCCTTATGGAAAAGTATGGCGCGCAGGTGCTAACGAGGCAACTGTATTTACTACCAGCAAAGACATCATGGTTGAAGGTAAAAAGCTGCCTGCCGGTACTTACGGCTTATTTGCTATACCAACTGCCACTACCTGGACGATTATTTTTAATAAAGTAGCTAAACAGTGGGGTGCGTTTAAATATGATGAAAGTAGCGATGCATTGCGCGTAGTTGTAAAACCTGTTGCTTCAGCAATGAACGAGCGTTTGGTTTACAAAATTACAGCTAAAGGTTTCTCGCTAAGCTGGGACAAGTTATCAGTACCTGTTTCAATAAAAAAATAACTTAAGCAATAAATAGCAAAGCCCCGGAAAACTTCCGGGGCTTTTGTTTTTGCAGGCACTCGTTAGTTGCATGCATTATATTTACCACCTGAATGAATAGGTACTTATCCGACAAGCCATTATTAAAGCGAGGAATTGCCATATTGGTGCTTACCCTGGCTATAATCGTGCTGATGATTTTTGCAGGGCATCCCTATGCGGTGGAGAAGTACTACTCGCAGGGGCTTTACTCGGTAATATGCTATATACTACATCCGGTGTTGAATATTTTTCCTTTCAGCATCGGGGATGTGATGTATATTGGTGTTATCGGGTATCTCATCTACCTTGTAGTTTTGTTGATAAAGCACTTGTTCAAAAAGCATTTTGCCCGTGCAGGGAGTTTAGTGCTAGGGTTGATTATAGGTGTGCAGGTGGGTATACTGCTCTTTTATTTGCTTTGGGGCTTAAATTATTTCCGCCCTTCCGCTGCTGAACGGCTTAACCTAAAGGCTGAGCGATTTACTGTTGCTGAGCTGCAGCAGGTAACTACTACATTAATAGATAGTGCCAACACTACCAGGTCAAGGCTTTCGGAGGCTGACCTTAGTCAAACTAACGATACCATCTATAACCGTGCTAAAGAAGCTGTACTGCGCTTGAGCGGATCTTCTGTAAACTATCGAACGTACCGGCCGGGTGTCAAGCCGTCATTACTAACCCCATTATTAAACTATATTAGCACATCAGGGTATTATAACCCATTTACTACTGAGGCGCAGGTTAATTATGAGCAGCCGTTATTCGCCCGGCCGTTTGTAGCATGTCATGAAATGTCGCACCAAATGGGCTTTGGTGCCGAAGATGAGGCTAATTTCGCCGGCTTTATGGCTGCTATAGCATCAAAAGACAAGCTTTTGCGGTATTCTGCTTATCACTTGGCAGTAGGCGAGTTCATGATTACCCTTCGTGGGGCAGACAGCACTGTACATAAACAACTTAAAACACGGGTTTCCGCAGCTGTTAAGGCCGATTTTAAAGCAGAGCGGGAATATTGGCTGGCTTATCAAAATAAAGCGGAGGTAATTACCGGGCTATTTTACGACAGGTTTCTGAAGGTAAATAATCAGCCACAGGGGCTGGATACTTACAACCAGATGGTAACGCTTGTTATGGCACTCTATCGTAAAAAGTAGTTAAATAAAGCATTCCTTTTTAATTTTTTTCGAGAATGGTTGCTGAGAGGTGTTCCAAAACCTGCAAAAACCACATCAATTTAAAGAAGGCTGATTTATGTTGCTTTCCGAACAGTAACCGGAAAGCAGAGCAACAAAAAAGCGTTCCGTATCTCACCCCGGAACGCTCTGCAACATCATCTCTCAAATAATGTTGATCAACTAAATCTCAGATAACATGTTAATTTACCCAAGCTCTTATATACAGCCCATCGCGGGATGATAACATCTTATTTTTGATACCTGCTAAGTACAAACATTGTACCCAAAACTTTTTAAAGGTCTTAAGGATGTGTCAAATATACACATTGGACAACATGCCTGGTTAAATGTTACAACTGTTTTTATTTAAAATGACGAAACTTTTATAATTTTCGTTACAGAAACTATCTGATTTAACTTTTAAACAATCAAATTTGTTACGCAATTAAATAGTTGTCAGTGCATTAACATACTTAATTGCGGCACTTGAGGTAATCTCTACTTCTTAAACCCTTTTACTGAAGTATACTTTTCTATACAGCGGCATCTCGCTCGTGGAAAAAATAGCTGCGTTTCACGTACTTAAAGGCAGGTATTTACAAAAGCAGCTCAACTTGATTGTTTTTAAGTACAATTATTGAACTGTCAAATATACATTAATAATTAATTTTCTTATACGCCTTGGATAAAAGCAGGTAAGATTTAACATTTTTAGCATTTATTATTAATTTACGTCTACATACATCTGTAAGCATATGCCGTTTACCAAAAAGTGGTTAGTTCTCATAATAATTTCTCTGCCTTTTACAGTCATAGCCCAAAAATTTACTTCGCAGGAGATCATTCGCTATAAAAAGCAGGCGGAGGCGGTAAATATTATACGCGATAATTACGGAACACCCCATATTTATGCTAGAAGCGATGCGGGCGTGGTGTTTGGGCTGATGTACACGCAATGTGAGGAAAACTTTAAAGGCATCGAACGTAATTACTTGTATCAGCTTGGGCGGCAAAGCGAAGCAGATGGCGAAGGGGTGCTGTACACCGATCTGCAACTGCAAATGATAGCGGATAGTGCAGATGCAATAAAGGACTATAATGCCAGTAACCCTGCATTTAAAAAATTGCTGGATGCCTTTGCCGATGGCGTGAATTATTACCTGTATAAACATCCGGAAGTAAAACCGCTTGTATTTAAGAAGTTTAAACCATGGTTTGCCCTGATGTTTACCGACGGGAGCGTGGCTGCTACAGAAACCGGGGATATATCTCCAAAAGAAACACAAGCATTTTATAATGATGGCGGCAACAACACCGGAGTTTTAAGTAATCCGTACAGCTTAACACATGCAAACCGCGATCGCGAAATAGGTTCTAATGGTTTTGCTATATCTCCTAAGCGTTCGGCAACCGGGCATGCCATGCTGTACATTAACCCGCATGTGCCGTTTTATTTCCGCAGCGAAGTAGGTTTGGAGAGTGAGGAAGGCTTGCATGCCTATGGCGCGGTCACCTGGGGACAGTTCTTTGTTTACCAGGGTTTTAACCAGCATTGCGGTTGGATGCACACCAGCAGCTATGCAGATGTTGGGGATGTTTACATGGAGAAAGTGCAAAAGCAGGATGGCAAGTGGTTTTACGAGTATGACGGAAAACTAATGCCCGTAACAGAAAGAAAGCTCGAGCTAAGTTTCAAAAATGGCAATCAGCTTCAGCATAAAACAATAACAGCCTATTACACGCACCACGGGCCTGTGCTTGCCGCGCGAAATGGTAAGTGGCTGGCGCTGCGGCATAATAACCGGTCGTACAAAGCACTGCTCGAGTCGTGGCTCATCACTAAAGCCAATACGTTCGGCCAGTACAAACAGGCCATGTCGCTGCTGGCAAATACCAGTAACAACACCGTTTATGCTGATGACCAGGGGAATACTGCCTTTTGGTACGGAGACTTTATGCCACGCAGGGATAAGGGTATCGATTGGAATGTTCCGGTAGATGGAACCACATCAGCTACCGAATGGAAAGGCTTGCACCCGTTAAATGAGTTGGTGCAGGTAATTAATCCTTCTACAGGGTTTATACAAAATTGCAATTCGTCAATATTCAGTTCGGCCGGTAGCGCCAGTCCCGACAGATCAAAGTTCCCGAGATACATGGCACCCGATGATGAGAACTACCGCGGCATTAACGCGGAAAGGCTGTTCAGCGGAACCGAAAAGCTAACAATTGATGGCTTAATTGCAAAAGGCTACGACCATTACCTGAGTGCCTTTGACGATATGCTGCCTGCCCTGTTCAGCGCGTATGACAAAGCTCCTGATAGCTTAAAAACAAAGCTGGCGGAGCCAGTTGCTTTGCTAAATAACTGGGACAAACGTAGTGCTGCCAATTCGGTAGCAACTACTCTGGCTGTGGAGTGGGGTACTTTATTAATGCGTAACATGTCACCACCCGCACCCGGCGAGAGCAGCTTCCAGGTAAAGCGGGTTAGGGAGATGCTAAAAACCATCTCGCCCGAATTACAGCTGACCTTACTAAGCAAAGTAATGTCTGATTTGCAAAACAGGTACGGAAACTGGAAGATGCAGTGGGGCGATATCAACCGGTATCAGCGCCCGGCAGACGGTATCACGTTTGATGATAAACAAGCCAGCTTGCCGGTTTGGCTAACTGCATCAAACTTCGGGCAATTGCCTTCGTTTCAAAGTAAAATCATGCCCGGCACCCAAAAGCGCTATGGCTTTTCCGGCAATAGCTTTATTGCGGCCGTGGAGTTTGGTCCAACTGTAAAAGCAAAGAGCATTATCACGGGCGGCCATTCGTTTGATGCAGCCTCGCCAAACTTTACCGACCAGGCAAAGGGATATCTTGACGGGAAGTTTAAAGATGTACTGTTCTATAAGCAAGATGTGCTTAAGCACGCGGTGAAAACCTATCATCCCGGATTTTAACGGGCCGCTCTTTTTTCATAGCTTAGTTGGCCAAACCACATCATTTGAAACGTTTTTACTTACTGTTGTTCCTGCTGTACAGTTCCGGCATAACACTTTATGCCCAAAAAGCCGCTTTTGGCCAAATTGATACCGCCGACCTGAAACTAACCTCATGCAGTTTTGAAAAGAATGCCAGCGCTATGGTATTGTTTAACACCGCCAAAGCAAGTTATACCAAATATGATGGCATTGATATGGAGGTACACCGCCGCGTAAAGGTGTTTAACGAACAAGGCACTGTAACGGCTAACGTTAAGTTGCAGTACTACAGCGGCGGCCATAATGAGGATATAAAGAACATACAAGTAATATCCCTAAACCTTGTAGACGGTAAAATTGCGATAACGCCGCTTGATCCCAAACTTATCTACGTGCAAAAAGTGGATAAAACACAAAAACAGGTGGTGTTTACTGCGCCTGCTGTAAAGGCCGGCTCTGTAATAGACATTAAGTATACGTGGCATACATCGTTGTCATACAACTTTCCCTCCTGGCTTTTTCAGGAACTGATTCCCACGCGTTACAGCGAGTACCAGGCCGAAGTTAAGTATGGCTATAGTTTTAATGTTATTAAAAAAAGCACACAGCCTTTTGTAACAGACACTGCTTACCTGGTAAAAGAGCAGCGCCTGAAGAGACACGTTTACGCAATGTCTAATATACCCGGGTTTAAGTTAGAAGCCTATATGGGTTCTGTTGAAGATAACTTGCAAGGTGTATATTTTAAACCGGCTCAATCTGAGATGGATTGGAACATGATTGGTTTAAGGTTATTATTAACCACGGATTTTGGTGGACAGTGGAACTTACCCTTAAAAGGCGAAAAAGATATCATAAACGAAGCCAAAGTTTTAAAAACAGATGAAGATAAAATTGCCTACATCTTTAACACGGTTAAAAACACTGTAAGGTGGAATGAAACCGATCTTGCTTATTCAGAAAAAGGAATTCCTGCAGCATGGGCTTTACATACCGGGAATTCTACTGAAATAAATTTGATGCTGTACCGGTTGCTTATGCAAAGCGGAGTTAAGCCAACACTGCTGATGCTAGGCACCCGCGACCATGGTGAGATTGAATTTAATAACCCGAGTTTTGACAGGCTGAATAAAACGGTGGTAAGGGTACCGATAGATTCGTTGCAGTATTATGTGTTAGACGCGAGCGGCAAGTATAATACCTATAACAGCACTCCTTATGATTTGCTTGGTATTAACATGCTTACAATAGATCCGGACAAGAAGGACTTTCAAATAGTAAAACTAAAAACCGCTTTACCATCAACAGAGATAGTATTGGTAGATGCATCATTAAATCCAACAGGTAAAATGGATGGCAGTGTACAGGTAGCCAGTTCTAATTACAAGCGGATAAGCAAGCTGGAAGTTTATGATAAAATTGGCGAAAAGAAATATTTAGAAGCCATTAAAGATGACAACAATAACCTGCAGCTAAGCGACTTTAAATTTAGCAACCTGGAGGCAGACACCTTGCCGCTAAGAGAGGACTTTAACTTTAAGCTGGAACTTACGGGCAGTGATGACAACTATATATACTTTAGCCCTAACCTTTTTACCGGGATTGGTGCAAATCCATTTCTAAGTGAATCCAGGCTGGCAGATGTAGATTTTATATTTCCATCTACTTATTCTATAAACGGCAATTACAAGCTTCCTGTGGGCTTTAAAATAGATGCTTTACCAAAATCAACTATCTTATCAATGCCTGACCAAAGCGTAACTTTTAAACGTACAACCGGCGAAAACAATGGTGCAGTAGTAATACACTATGTAATTATCTTTAGAAAAACGAAATATACCCGCGATGAATATCCCGCTTTGCGCCAGTTTTTCAAGACCATGTATGAAATGCTTAACGAACAGGTAGTACTTAAGAAAGGGTAAATGAGTATTCTTCACAGCTATAACGCTTGTATTACAGTCGATTAAAAATCATTTATATTTGTGTGATAAATGAAAAAGTACCTATTAATACTATTGCTGATAAGCTCGGGTGCAATTGCCCGTGCGCAGGCTATAAGTTTTTACGATCTTACTAATCTGGCCAATCTTTCTAATGGGGAAGCGCATAACTACCTGACATTAGGGAAGGTTTTTAAGCACTTGTACCTGGAAGAAAAAGATGGCAAGAAGCTGGAGCGTTTCCGCTCAGTAAACCCAAAGCAAAAGGAGCAAACTGTTACTATAGGTGTGAATACCGTATTGTCAAGCGGAGGCGTTTTACGAACAGTAACCTATACTACGCGGGACCCGCAGCACATTTACAACCTGATAGCGCAGGCAAAAAGAAACCGTATGGAAATGCGTTTCGAGGGGGCAGATGCGGATAACAACATCTACATTTTTGATAATGATTTTTACCACGTAGCTATGTATGTGAGCAATAAGCACGGCAATGGCCTTATACGTGTAGATCAAAAGGAATTCGTAGCTTACTAATCAAAATATAAGAAAGTAAAAGGCCCGCCTCGATTTAACGTAGCGGGCCTTTTTACTTTAACAGGCTGCTTGTTAATTTACGCCCCTGAATATGCGGCTCCAGCGTATTTTGCTAAAGAATGATCCGTTATCGTCCCAGCTCATCCATATGAACAGCGCCTTGCCCACCACATGATCTTCCGGAACAAAGCCCCAGTAGCGTGAGTCGGCAGAATCGTGGCGGTTATCACCCATCATCCAGTAGTAGTTCATTTTAAAAGTATAGCTGTCGGCTTTGGCACCGTTTATAAATACCTCATTGTTTTTTATCTCCAGCTTATTACCCTCGTATACCTCAATAGCACGTCCGTAAATCGGCAGCGTAAGGCTATCCAGCTTAACTGTCCAGCCTTTTTTAGGGATGATTATAGGCCCGTAGTTATCCACGTTCCATTTAAAGTCCTTATTAGCAGGATTAAGCTTGTATTTTGGGTATGCAGCGGGGAATACCGGATTAAGCGGATCGGCGTAGCCACGCGGCTTAATGTTTGGAGTTATAGATTTTACGTTTGAGAACGACTTTAACTTAGCGGCAGAAGCCTTGGTCATTGTTGGGTAAGGGATGTTCTCGTAGTTGGATACCTGCAACTCGTCGTATACCTCAGGGTTAAGGTCGGTACCGTTTGTAGTAATACTATAATCGGTTTGTTCGCCCGGCGGGTTTGGAGCAGGTTTGCCGTTAACATATACCTGCGCGTTCAAAAGCGCAAGTGTATCACCGGGCGCGCCCTGGCAGCGTTTGATATAGTTCTCGCGTTTATCAACGGGACGGTAGTAGGGCGAGTCGGCCTCCATGGGATAATTAAATACAACCACATCGCCCTTTTTAATTTCGCTGAAACCAGGCAGGCGGTAATAAGGTAGTTTCACGCCATCCCAATAAGCCTTGGTACCAATAATGGGCATTGTGTGGTGCGCAAACGGGAAGGATATAGGTGTCATTGGTGTGCGTGCCCCATAATTAACCTTGCTTACAAACAGAAAATCGCCCACCAGTAACGACCGCTCCATAGATGGGGTAGGTATGGTATAGGCTTCTATAAACAGGGTACGTATAAGCGTAGCGGCAACAACGGCAAAAATTATAGCATCCGTCCACTCGCGGGCGGCGCTTTTCTTCTTTTTGTTTTCTTTATCCTTTTTGCTCCAGAATTTCCAGTTCATTATAAAATAATATCAGCAGTAATTTAAATACTTGTTAGTTGAAATTGAACATATCTTCTACCGGGTAGAAGCCTTTTTTATCGTGCAGCCATTCTGCAGCCAGTACAGCACCAAGGGCAAAACCATTGCGGTTATGTGCGGTGTGTTTAAACTCTATACTATCAACTTCCGAGTCGTATATAACAGTATGCGTGCCGGGCACACTTTCTATCCGGTGGCTTTCAATTAATAGCTGGTCTGCCGGGATGTTGCTGTCATCAGCAGTTTCGCCGCCTGTAAGAATATTTATCCAGCCTGCTTTACGCTCCAGGTTTTCGGTAATGCCTTCTGCTATTGTTATCGCGGTTCCGCTTGGCGAATCAAGCTTTTGCGTATGGTGTATCTCTTCTACCTGCACCTCATAGTACGGGTACTTATTCATCAACCTGGCCAGTACCTTGTTTACGTGAAAAAAGATATTTACGCCTACGCTGAAGTTGGTGCCGTATAAAAGCGAGTGGTTTCCTGAAAGGCATTTTTCTTTAATGGTACCAAGCATGTTATGCCAGCCGGTAGTGCCGACTACAACAGGTACATCGGCATCAAGGCAGGCAGTTATATTGTCCAGAACAGTACCCGGGGTACTGAATTCGATCACAGCATCCGCAAGTTGCAGGTTTTCTTTTGTAAGCTCGTGCAGGTTGTTGCTGCTAATTTTCAGTACGATCTCGTGTTGGCGGCTAAGGGCAATCTGTTCAATAATTTTGCCCATTTTGCCGTAGCCTAATAATGCGATCTTCATTTTTTGGCGCTTATTACCTTATTATTTTAGCGTAAAGGTAATTTTTATCCCCGGAATATAACTGCCAAAATTTGAGGCGTAAGTAGGCCCGTTTATAAGGCCCGGTGCAACGCGCATGGAGAGGTCGTTGTCAACCGTATAGGAACTGATGAACTTCGCATCAATATAGGCGTCAATAGTCTGTATGCCCCAAAAAGCCAGGGCGCCCAGTATGCTGAGGTCGCGGTTGCGCAGGTACCCGTCAGATGCATCGGCCAGTGCCTGGTAACCAACCTTGGAGTATAGCTCGTATTCGGCTTTATATTTTACATACAGTGGGTAAAGCGTGGTGCCGGGCGCAGGCACCTCAGCGGTTTTGGCAATTTTAGCAAGCGCCAAAAACTGCTTGTGGTACTTTTGGTTGTAAACAATAGCAGCGCCAAACAAGCCCAAGCCGGTATAAATAAGTGGTACTTTCCAGTATTTACGGTTGTAAACCTGTCCCCAGCCCGGTATAAACAACGAGCGTTTAACGGCCAGACTGGGTATGTGGGTGCTATCGGGGTGGTAAACCTTTTCCTTTTTTATTTTAGGAGCAAAGGAGCTGCGTACGGCAGTATCGCGCTTAACAACTGATGTTGTATCCTTACGTTTTGCAAGCGTATCGGGGTTCTGTGCCATTGCCAGCGATACCATCCCGCAAAAAAATAAAACAGCAAACAGTTGTTTAAGCATAATTACCAATCCAGCATTTCAAGTATACGGCCAAGGTCGTCTTCAGACAGGAACGGTATTTCTATTGATCCATTGCCCTGTGCGTTAACTTTTACCTTAACCTTAGTGCTGAATTTTGAAGCCAGGTCATCCTGAACCTTTTGTATGCGGTAGGGTAGCTGCTCGGGTTGTTTACCTTCTTTCTTTTCCGGGGCGTACTGTATTTCGCGTACCAGCTCTTCTACTTTGCGTACAGACAGCCCTTCTTTAACTATTTTTTGATGTATGTACAGCTGTGTTGCCGGGTTATCTACAGATAACAAAGCTTTGGCATGCCCCATGCTGATCTCGCCATCGCGCAGGGAGATCTGTATGGTCGGCGGCAATTTTAGTAACCTTAAATAGTTGGTAACGGTAGAACGGTTTTTGCTTACGCGGCCGCCAAGTTCTTCCTGCTTTAGCTTCAGCTCGTCTATCATCCGCTGAAAGCTAAGGGCAACTTCAATGGCGTTTAGGTCTTCGCGCTGTATGTTCTCTATCAACGCCATTTCCAGCATTTGCTGGTCATTGGCGGTACGGATGTATGCCGGTATTTGCACAAGCCCTGCCAGTTTGCTGGCGCGCAGCCTGCGCTCGCCGGAGATGAGCTGGTATTTGTGCGCGTTGATGCGCCGTACGGTAATAGGTTGTATCAACCCCTGTAGCTTTATAGAAGCAGCAAGGTCCGAAAGGGCCTGCTCGTCGAACTCTGTACGCGGCTGGAAGGGGTTTACCTCTATCTCGCTCAGCTTAACTTCGCCTATAGAGCCCAAAGCTGAAGATTCGGATAACTGTCCCCCAGTATTATTATTCTTGTTCGGCATAACACTTGCCGAGTCGTTCAATAACGCGCTTAAGCCCTTACCCAGGGCGTTTCTTTTTTCTGCACTCATAGTATAGCTTAGGCGGTTACAGTAGTTGCCAGTTCTTCGTCTTTAACAAGGCCGTTTTTCTTAATAATCTCGCGGGCAAGGTTAAGGTAATTAACAGCGCCTTTACAATTAGCATCGTGCATAATTACAGATATACCAAAACTTGGCGCTTCGCTTAAACGTGTATTGCGTTGGATAATGGTATCAAAAACCATATCCTCAAAGTGTGTTTTAACCTCATCAACTACCTGGTTAGATAGGCGTAGGCGAACATCATACATGGTAAGCAAAATGCCTTCTATAGCTAAAGTAGTGTTAAGACGCGTTTGCACAATTTTGATGGTGTTAAGCAATTTGCCTAAACCTTCAAGCGCGAAGTACTCGCACTGTACCGGTATAATAACAGAATCCGCAGCAGTAAGAGCGTTAATGGTAATCAAGCCCAATGACGGAGAGCAGTCAATTATAATAAAGTCGTACTGATCGCGAACACTATCCAGCACGGCTTTCATTTTAAACTCGCGGCTGGCAAGGTTTATCATTTCAATCTCGGCACCTACCAGGTCAATATGAGCAGGCAGAAGGTCGAGGTTGGGGGTATCTGTCTTTTGTATAGCCTCACGTACATCAATGTCATTAATGATGCACTCGTATATACTGTTCTTAATATTGCGGGGATCGAAACCTATACCTGATGTAGAATTGGCCTGAGGGTCGGCATCAACTAACAAGGTTTTATATTCAAGCACGGCCAAACTTGCAGCCAGGTTTATAGACGATGTTGTTTTCCCGACGCCACCTTTTTGATTGGCTAAAGCAATAATTTTACTCATTCTGTATATTCAAAATAAATTATCCGGTTTATTCAGGAACGAAAAAGCCATGTATAAATTTTTAAGTTTGTACGGTTTTTCTCCGGCGATAAAGATACGTATTTAACCATGCGGATAATCCACAGGAAATGCCAACTTACAAACAATATTGTGAGTAGTATGACGAACAGAAGCAGGTAAGTGGTTTACAATCTTTACTTCTTTTTATCGAACTACCAACTCACTATTCACTACTCACAACATGATCACCATTATATCAGGTACCAATCGTCCAAATAGTTCAACCCTAAAGCTGGCTAAATATTACCAACGAAAGTTTGCCGAAAAAGGTGTAGAAGCCAGGGTCTTCCCGCTAACCGATCTTCCCGATAGCATTGTTGCCACTGACCTTTATGGTAAGCGTAGCAAAGAGTTTGAACCTATACAGCGGATGGTAACAGCAACGGAAAAGTTCTTGTTTATGATACCTGAATACAATGGCAGTTTCCCCGGCGTATTAAAGGTTTTTATTGACGCGTGTGATTTTCCTACAAGCTTTTATGAGAAGAAGGCAGCATTGGTAGGAGTGTCATCCGGCAAGTATGGCAATATCCGCGGGGTAGACCACTTTACCGGCATCTGTAACTATGTGCACCTGCATGTAATGCCGCTTAAAATTCATATAGCAGCCATAAACAAGGAACTGGATGAAGAGGGGAACCTTTTCGCAGCGGATACGGTAAAGTTTACTGATGAGCAGATAGACAAGTTCATCAGGTTTTAAATGCATTTTACCTCACCATCATTACCCACCCGGACCACAATGGTGTGTTATTCCTAAGATCAATTACGTAATAATAAACCCCGGCGGGCAGTTGCTTTCCGTTGTAGCTGCCTGTCCAGGGTTTTGCGTAGCCATTACTTTGATACAGCAGCGTTCCGCTGCGGTTAAATATTTTTACCACAGCTTCAGGATAGGTATATAATTGATTAATGTTCCATACATCGTTTATACCATCTCCATTGGGTGAAAAGGTGTTAGGAATAGTGATCTTTTTATAAACCCTTACAAATACATCATCTGTATATTCGCCGCAGTTGGCAAGCGACTCTACATGCAATGTGTAAATTGTGTTATCAGAAGGATTTACCACAGGCGTGGCGGAAAGCGCATTATCTATGTTGCCTGCTGGTGTCCAATAGTATCGTATGCTATCGCCCGTTATAGTACCGGTAAGCGTAACAGACTCACCTTCCTGTATGGCAACGTCTTTACCTGCATCAGCATGCGGAAGCTTAAGCACGCGTACCGTTACCTCCTGAGTTTCATCGGTACAGGCGCCATTATCAATTTTAACGTGATATGTAGTAGTTTCTGTAGGGGAGGCAATTGGGTTTGGTATGTCGTCCCGGTTTAAGCCTGTTGATGGTGACCATTTATAGTTTATGCCGCCGCCGGCAAGCAACTGTGTAGTGGCTCCGTAACAAATAATGGTGCTGCTGCTAATGCTTGGATTAACTTTAGGCAATACACTTACGTGAGTACTCCCGCCGCGGGTACAGCCCTTATCTGTACTAACAATCACGTTATACGTGCCATTCATGCTGTTATCCGGAGTGTAGCTTACCACCGGAGACTGCTCAGTGGAAGTAAAGCCATTTGGGCCTGTCCAGCTATAAGTGGTGCCGCCCGTAGCTGTAAGCCGCAGTGCGGTACCCTCACAAACTTTTGTTTCCGGCGCTATACCAACTATCGGCAACAAGTTTACATAAATATTAAGCGGTTTTGAGTAAATGCGGCAAGCGAGCGATTTAGAAGGCCCATCCAATATGCCCACCCGGTACTGGTACTTGCCTGCTGCAGGATTAGAGAGTGTAACATCAGCATTATTAGCAGTAGCGCCGGTAATATCTATCCAACCTTTACCGTCGTTCTTATTTACCTGCCATTGATAGTAGGGGTCGTTGTACCCGGTCTGTTTGGATTTTAGATTAAAAGTTTGCGTACCTACGCTGCCCTCACAAAAGTTGAGGTCTGCTGATGCGTCAACACTTCCAAAGCCGGTTTCTATAATTGGACCGCATGGCCGGAAGGTTATGTCATCCAGTATAAGATCGTTTCCGTTTCCGCCGGGAGCATTGTTGATCATTTTAACAACAATGTCTGCCCCGTCTGACGGAGTGGTAAAAAATGTACCGTATTGCCTAAATTTTCCATCGGCAAAATTAGGATTGCTGTATAGTTGTGGTATGTTGCCGGTGTTGTATGGTGGTGCTAATTGCCGGCCATCCACGGTTTCGATAATAAAAGTTATGTTGGGCTGAATGGTTCCTTGCGTTTGCGGGCTGTCGCGCATTACGTTCATTATCCAGGCTGCAAATTCATACGTGGTATTAGGGCAAAGTTGATCACCTTTAACGGTTTGAGTATAGAACAAGCCAGGATCATACGAGGCATTGATAATCATCATATAACCATTACGGTCGCCGGTATGGTCATGCGGAACTATCTCCCAGGTGGCACCAAAACAATTGGCTGTGCCGCTGGCAATGGTATAGCTACCATCGGCAGGGCAGGTGTTAGACACAAAATTGTAAGTGGTTACGTTACGCGGTAATGCCGGGCCATAGGTGCCAAAAGTAGTGCCTGCGCCAAATGTTTCGTTAATAACAGGGTCTCCCAGGCTGCCTGTACAGGTTTGCCCCCGGCTTTGCAGCCAGGGTAAAAGTAACAGGATGAGGATGAGTTTGGCAGATAAACTAGGATGCATTGGTATACTGCTGTAAAGCAGCGGTTTTCAAATTTAACTTTTTTAAGCAGATGTTTAGCTCCAAAATTGCATAGGGCACAATACTTGCTTAATTCTGTCTTTTAGACAACTACTACCAAAATTTATGAAATACAAAGTCTTTCCGGTTATTGCCGCTGCGCTGATTATTTTTAGTTGCGGACAAAATGATAAAAAAGTAAACCACAGCAAAGCCGATGGTGTAAGCACGCCTGAAAAGCAGGCTGTTGATTTACCAGCCCCTTATCAAAGTAAATCTGTAAAAAATTACTGTAAGGTAATTGGCTGGCCTGCGGGTAAAACGCCGGAAGCGCCATCCGGATTTACCGTAAGCCTATTTGCCGACAGCCTCAGGAACCCCAGAAACATTTACATAGCACCTAACGGCGACATATTGGTTTCAGAAGCAAATACCGAAGCTACAGGCATAAAAAAGGTAGGCGCTGCAATAAAAGGGGTTGCTAAATCGCAGAATCTCGGGCAAAGTGCTAACCGCATAACGCTGCTGCGGGACAAGGATGGAGATGGTGTGCCGGAAACTAAGACCGTGTTTTTAGAACATTTAAACCAGCCTTACGGTATGCTGATTTTAGGCAACAGCTTTTATGTGGCCAATACAGACGGTATATGGAAATACCCATATCAGCAAGGGCAAACAAAGATAACGGTACCCGGTAAAATGATCTTGTCATTACCTACGGGTGGGTATAACAACCACTGGACACGTAACCTGCTGGCTAATGCTGACAATACTAAGATATTCGTTTCGGTAGGTTCGGGTACTAACGTGGCAGATCAGGGTATGGAGAACGAAAAACGGCGCGCCAATATTCTGGAAATTAACCCTGATGGCACCGGTGAACGTATTTATGCCAGCGGGCTGAGAAACCCCGTGGGCATGTCGCTGCAGCCGGGCACTAACAGGCTTTATACGGTGGTTAATGAGCGCGACGAACTGGGCGACGAACTAGTACCCGATTATCTTACCGCAGTAAAGGAGGGTGGCTTTTACGGCTGGCCGTGGGCATACTTCGGCAAACACGAGGACCCAAGATTGAAAGTGAAACGCCCTGACATGGTGAGTAAAACCCTCACGCCCGACTTCTCCTTAGGACCGCATACAGCATCTTTGGGTCTCGCCTTTTATAGTGGTAAAAAGTTCCCGTCGCACTATGCTAATGGTGCTTTTATTGGTCAGCACGGTTCATGGAACCGTTCTAAATTATCTGGTTATAAAGTAGGATTTCTGCCGTTCAGCAATAATGCAGCGTGTGAAAAAATGGAGGATTTCCTCACAGGCTTTGTGGCCAATGCTGAAAAGAATGAGGTATACGGTCGTCCTGTTGGTGTTACTGTTGCGAAGGACGGATCGTTACTGGTTGCAGACGATGCAAGCAACCGCATCTGGCGGGTTGCGGCTAAATAATACTTGTGAAATTTTGCGTGAAATAGCCCTTTAGCTAATAAAGGGCTATTTTTGTTGACTATACTATGAACAAACATCTACTTTTTACTTCGGTAATATCGTTCTCTTCCATAATTGCTGTTGCGCAGCAAAAACCCGCACCTGTCAAAACAGATTCTGTAAAGCAACTGCAAACTGTAACTGTAAAGGGTTATTTAAGCGAGCAGCCGGTGCTTAGTGTACCTGCATCGGTAAGTGTGTTGGGTGCTCAGCAATTAAAGCTACAGCCGGATAACTCGTTTGTTACCGCGCTGAATACCATACCAGGAATACGGGCCGAAGAGCGTTCACCGGGCAGTTACCGGCTAAGCATCCGCGGAAGTTTACTACGGTCGCCGTTTGGAGTGAGAGATGTCAAAGTTTATTTCGATGAAATACCACTAACTGATGCCGGCGGCAATACTTACCTGAACGCGATAGACGTCAGCAACGTCAGGCACATCGAGATACTCAAAGGTCCTGATGGTAGTTTATTTGGTGCAAATAGCGGCGGCGTGGCACTGCTCAGCCCGGTGAACCGGCTGGATAGCAGCTACCTTTCGGCAGGTATAAACGGAGGCTCTTATGGCTTGTTCCACCAAAAGGTATCATTGCAAAAAAGCTCTGGTAATAACCGTTTCAATTTTAATCAATCCTATCAACATTATGACGGTTACCGGCAGAATAGCCGCATGTACCGCACCTACCTTCAAGCAGGGGATGCTTACCAATATGCTCCAAAGAGCGAGCTGCGTGCTACCGCTTTATACTCCGACCTTGATTACCAAACGCCGGGAGGGCTAAACTTTGCGCAGTTGCAGGCTAATCCGCGTGCGGCAAGGCTTGCCACTGCCACACTTCCGAGTGCTATCGACCAAAGAATACGCATCAACACTAAAATGCTTTTGGGTGGGTTAGTGAACGACGCGCAATTAGCCGACGGTGTACGAAATGTACTCACCGTTTTTGGTAACCATGTGGATTTTGCCAACCCGTTTATTACCAATTACGAAGAGCGAAACGAAAACACCTACGGTTTGCGCACCTACTTTGGATTTGCAGGCAAAACAAGCGAGAATTTTAGCGGCAAACTAAACGTCGGGATGGAATGGCAGCAAACCAATTCGCTCATTAGTAACTTCAATACCAATAAAGGCGTAAAGGCGGATACGCAACGAGTAGATAAGATCAACACCAATCAGCATTTCTTTTTCGCCCGGTATGCGGCAGACATTTACAAACGCCTCCATGCCGAAGCTGCTGTAAGTTTAAACTATTATCGCTACAAATTCCGCAACAGTTTTCCTTTAAAAGAGAACGACTTTAATGACCGTGATTTCTCGGCACAAGTAATGCCGAGGCTGGCACTTTCATACCAGATCACTAACGATTTTATATGGAGGGCTTCTGTTAGCCGGGGATATTCTACACCTACCACTGCGGAGGTACGGCCAACCAATAATATTGTAAATACCGGCTTACAGGCTCAATATGGCTGGAATTACGAAACAGGTTTCCGGTTGCGCAATAAGGACGAAAGTATGCTGCTGGATGCCTCTGTTTTTTACTATCGCATAAGTAACGCTATTGTTCGCCAGCTAAATCCCGACGAAACAGAGTATTACACCAATGCGGGCGGTACCAAACAGCCAGGGATGGAGCTGTCGTTCACCGATTGGCTTATCCGCAGGAACAATGTAGGCTTCATTCGCGGGCTGCAGTTTAATACAGCAGTGAGCGTAAGCCGTTTTAATTTTAAGGATTATAACGTAGCCGGCAACAATTACTCAGGCAACAGGCTTACGGGCGTACCTCGCGAGGTTATCGTATCATCAATACAGGTTTTACTTCCTCAAAGCTTGTCACTATTTGTTCAGCATAACTATACCTCTAAGATCCCGCTTAATGATGCTAACACGGTTTATGCAAACAAGTATAACCTGTTGCAGGCAAATGCTTCCTGGGCGCATAGAGTTGGTAGGAGCAGGTTAGAGGTTTACTTTGGTGCAGACAACCTGCTGAATGAAAAGTATAGCTTAGGTAATGACCTTAATGCTGTAGGTAACCGTTACTACAACCCTGCACCACCAAGAAATTACTACGCCGGAGTAGGAGTGGAGCTCTAAATCGGCGGGCATTATCTATGAACCTATCGTTTACTTTTTTGTAGCTTTGATATACAACCAATTATCATGAAATTAAAAAACCTGTTTATCCTGGGTGCTGCTTGTGTGCTTGTTACTATCTGCTCTTGTACAAGCCCAGCAGCAAAGCAGTACGAAGCACCCGAACTTGCCGAATACTTTAAAGATACTACAGCAGTACCAAAAACCGGCGGTGTAAAAATGGTAACCATTAATACTCCCAAAGGAAAGTTTAAGGTTTGGACCAAAACGTTCGGCAACAGCCCAACCATGAAGCTGCTGCTGCTTAACGGCGGACCAGGTGCTACACACGAGTACTTTGAATGCATGGAGAGCTTTCTCCCGGCTAAGGGGATAGAGTTGATCTATTACGATCAGTTGGGTTGCGGCAACTCCGATAATCCTAAAGACACTGCCATGTGGGACCTACCCCGCTATGTGGAAGAGGTGGAGCAGGTGCGGCAAGCATTGCATTTAGATAAGGACAACTTTTACTTGTTGGGACACTCATGGGGAGGCATACTAGCTACAGAGTATGCGCTAAAATACCAGCAGCACCTTAAAGGCCTTATCATTTCAAACATGATGATAAGTTGCCCTGCTTACGGCAAGTATGCCAATGAGGTGCTGGCAAAACAGTTTGACCCGAAAGTACTGGCACGAATCAGGGAGATAGAAGCTAAAAAGGATTTTGCAAACCCGGAGTATATGCAATTGCTGATACCTAACTTTTACGAGAAACATATTGTTAGAATGCCGCAAGCGCAATGGCCCGAACCGATAAGCAGGGCAATGGGCAAGCTAAACGAATCGTTATATGTTACCATGCAGGGGCCAAGTGAGTTTGGAATTTCGGGAAAGTTAACCAACTGGGACCGCACAAAGGAGATTGCAAAGCTTACTGTACCAACCTTGAGTATAGGAGCACAG
The DNA here is from genome assembly GCF_003432065.1 of Mucilaginibacter terrenus. Lineage (NCBI taxonomy): Bacteria > Pseudomonadati > Bacteroidota > Sphingobacteriia > Sphingobacteriales > Sphingobacteriaceae > Mucilaginibacter > Mucilaginibacter terrenus. The sequence continues at coordinate 899,918 of NZ_QWDE01000002.1, forward strand.
TATGATACCATGGACCCAAAGCACATGGAATGGATAGCTAAACAAGTAGAGAATGGTAGCTACTTGTATTGTGAGAACGGCAG